>JALSSW010000047.1 GCA_026984035.1 Planctomycetota bacterium | reverse complement strand
AGGGGCCAAAAAGGGTGCATGTTGATAGGACCTCTTGAAGCAACCCTCCTTCTGATTCTTGCAGCATGGTTGGGGGGGGCCATCCCCTTGCTTTTTGAGCGGTCTCATGCCCGTTTGATGCAGTTTCTTTCCCTGGCCTCAGGCTTTTTCCTGGGCTCGGTGTTTTTGCATTTGCTTCCAGAGCTTGCTGGGGAGATCGGAGGCTCTTTGAGCCCATGGGCTTGGATGTTGGGAGGCTTGTTGCTGCTCGTGGTCCTTGATCTTGTTCTTATCGGGAGGCAGGGACACCACATGGTGGGTTGGGGGGCATTGCTGGGCCTTAGTTTTCATTCCCTTGCCGCTGGAATGGGCTTGGGTGTCCTCCTTGATGAGGGCTTTGCTTCTTGGATCTTGCTGGGCCTTGCCGCCCACAAGGTGGGGGAAGCTTTTTCCCTCGCTTCGGCCATGAGGCTTGTCTTGGAAAAAAAGAAGAGCCTTATTTTTGCCATCTTTGGCTTCTCTCTTGTCTTGCCCTTTGGCTTGTTTGTCGGCTTGGGACTCAAAGAGTCCATGACCCATCGCGGTGGGCAAATTCTCTCAGCCCTATCGGCGGGAAGCTTCCTCTATGTCGCCGTGGGACACCTTCTTCCCGAAGTGTTCCATGAAAAGGGAGGACGCCTTGGCAAGGTGCTTTTCCTTCTTCTGGGCGTGTTTCTGTCTGCGATTCCTCTATTTTTTGGCGAAGCTCCCTCTTGACCCAAGAGGCGAAGAAGAAGAGGATCCCCGACTTGTTCCTTTTTATTTCCGGTTGGCGAAGTTTTACCAGGGCATGTGCCCGGGTGCTTCGCGTGGAGTGCGCGAGGTGGGAAGTCCGGTGAAAATCCGGCGCGGGCCCGCCGCTGTGAGCGAGGACGATGAGCAGAAAGGTCGCTGAAATGCCCAAGAGGCAGGTGACCGGCCACTGGGGTTTACAAGAGCAACCCTGGGAAGGCCTCTGACGTCGGCTTTCGGGCTTGGATGTCCAAGTTCGAAACGATCGCGAGCCAGAAGACCCCTACGTACTCCTGCGACCTTAACTTTCATTTCCCGAGGAGAAGGAAATGCTGTCGCAAGAATCACGCTGTACGCGGATTCCGTTTGGATCGCGTTCGTTTCGTTTTGCCCTGCTTGTCTGCATCAGTGCCGTCACTGCGCTATCTGGAGAGGGTCTTCGTGCCCAACTGCAAGTTGTTCCAGGTTTTACCGCCAAGAGGGTGACTCTACCCAAGCCTACTAAGGGTTGGTCGGGTTTCTCCGTGTTGCCTGATGGGGGACTCGTTGCTTTCGAAGGGAAGAGTCTCGTACTCTTGTCGCCCAGCACAGGCAAGGTTCTTAAGACTTTCACAAGTCTGACAAACCCTGTTTGGGGAAGTGCCGTCTTAGTGGGCCCCAGTGGGAAGAATCTCTATTTTGGCGAATCCAGCACGGGCGGAATCTACGCATTTAACATTGCTTCCAAAACCCTGCGCAAGGCCTCGACAATCACCTTCAACTATGCTTTTGCCTTCAATCCCTTGGAAGGGGAACGTTTCCTCTATGTGTCGGCTAAGCCGAGGAGCGGAGCCTTGACAGACGTGATTCGCTTGGACCTTGTTACCGGGTTTCAGGATCGGATTGTGGAAGTAAAGGGGTTCTCAGGGCCCTTGACCTTTGATGAAAAAGGCAATCTCTATCTTGCCCCTGCTCCTTCAAAATTCGGGGCGAAGGCCGCCGGGCGCCTCCTGCGCTATTCACCTGCACAGGTGCTTAGCGCCATCGGTCCTAAAACCTTAACGGAAAAAGAGGGTGTCCTCTTTGCCAAGGGTTTCGATAATGCGCTGTCCTTTGTCCGGGATGGTGAGGGGACCTTCTATATTGCGGATGCCAGCAGCAAAACGAGCAATCTCTTCGAGATCGGCAAAAATGGAGGGAGTGCAGGGGCTCGGGATGTCCTCAAGGCGACGGGTTTGACCGTGAGTTCGCTGGCGTTTTCCAAGGGAAGGCAGCCTTTTGAGCGTTTTGGTCGCAAAGGCTCCAAGATCTATATCCATTTGACCAATTTCTTTTCCAAATATGAGTTGGTGACCCTGGAACCGGCCCGGCCGAGCCTGGTTGTTTCTCCCAACAGAACGCCAAGCCCGGATACTCCCTTGCAATATGTCGTCAAGGGAGCCCAGGGAGCGAAAGTGGCGATTTGGCTCTTAGGGACCGAATATACTCCTGAACGGGCCTTTGCTCCTTTGGGGGTGCGGGGACTCAATTTCCCATCCTTTGGGATCAGCCTGTTCCGACCTTTCTTGACTCTTCTTGGATCGGTGGACAGCACGGGGAAGGCTTCTCTCAGTCTCAAGGCTCCCTCTACACGGGGGGTTCTATGGACGACTCAGGCTCTTCTGGGTTTGGTCAAGGGACTTCCTGGTGGGGAAGCCCCCTCCCCCTGGGTGACAAGCAATCCGGTCACCGTTCGAGTGAAATGATGTAGGTTTTTGGAAACCCTTAAAAGCCTTTCTAGCTCTTAGGTCCGATCTTGAGTTCTTCGGCGTGAGGTTTGAGTGCTTGGATAATGAAGTCCACATGCTCCCCAAACTCCACTCCGAAGATCTCAAGAGCGCGTAGGACCTCCTCTCGTTCCACCTTTGCAGCGAAGCTCTTGTCCTTGAATTTCTTTTTGACACTCTTGGCTTTCAAGGTCATGACTCCTTCCGGGCGTACCAGGCAACATGCCACGATGAAGCCTGTGAGTTCGTCCGCTGCAATCAGGGCTCGGTCCAGCTCGGATTCATAGGGGACATTCCACTTGGTGTAATGGGCAGAGATGGCATGAGCGATCTCCTCCCAACCCATATCCCGGAGTCTCGCCACAATCCGCTTGGGGTGTTCTTCCGGCCAAGCTTCGTAGTCCGCATCATGGAGAAGTCCTGCCGCTCCCCACAGATCTTCATCCTCCCCCTTCATTTTTGCGAGGGCTCGCATCACGATCTCGACCGCTCTTGCATGGCGAAGGAGGCTCTCCCCCTTGGTCATCTCATGAAGGATCTCCAAAGCCTTTGTCCGTTCCATCTCAGCGCCTCCTTCGGCGACCTTGTGATTTCATGACTTCTTTGAAGGTCCGATCCAGCTTGGGGCGGTGATCCATTTCGGCCAATGTCCAAGCAATTCCGTAAACCAAGCGCGCCACCCGAGCCAGCTTGGGAAAGTTGATACGATCGATCGTGTCGCTTGTACGGTGGTATTGCGGATGGAATCCCGTAAAGAAAAACGCGATAGGGATATCTTGTTTCGCAAAATTGACGTGGTCACTTCGGAAGAAAACGTCTTCCTCATCCCATTCAAAATCAAAACCACCAAATCGTTTGTTGGCATCCAGGCAGATCTCATGAAGCTCGTTCGAAAGTTTCTTTGAGCCGATGAGATGCAGGCTGTTTAAGTTGTCTTCGGCTTTTTCACCACTGCGTGGGTTCTCTTCGTTTCGACCGATCATGTCCATCTGAAGTTCTGCGACCATGGCTTTATTCGGAAGGACGGGATGGTCGGCATACCAGCCTGAGCCGATGAGCCCCAACTCCTCACCGCAAAAAGCCATGAAGAGGATGGAGCGTTTGGGACGTGTCCCGTTTTTTCCAAAGGCCCTGGCAATTGCGAGGAGGCCTGTGCTTCCCGAACCATCGTCGTCCGCTCCGTTGTAAACCTGACCATCCGGGGCCTTCCCAAGGTGGTCAAGGTGGGCGCCGATTCCGACTACTTCTTTTTTGAGGACGGGATCACTCCCTTCCATAAGACCCAGGACATTGACGGCAAAGGCCGGTTTCTTTTGAGTTTCGATATGCGTACGGAGGAAAAACCCCTTGTTCGAAAAGGATCCTGCCTTTTGTCCTGAGAGGAGCTTGGGATCCAGGCCCATGGTCGCAAGAATCTTTGCCGCTGCTTTTTTATCGATTGCATACCGATTGGGTCGTCTTCTCCGTCCCCTTCCTCGTGTCCCTTTGGCCCCTTTTCCCACGAAGCGGACAGTCATCTGCTTCGATGGGTTTTGGGCTGCAAGTTTGTTGTTGATGAGAATCAAAGCCTTTGGCCGAATCCCCCAGAGGGCGCGACGAACTTCGGTCATCCCGAAACGCCATGGCTTACTCTGGTCGAGAAGGAGCAGGGCTTTGTCCTTGAGGGAGAGGCCCTCCAGGTCCTTGGGGGACTTTGCAACGACAAAAACAAAGGAGTAGAGCTTGTTACTTGGTGCATGGATGGCGCCACCCAAGCCTTTGCCGATATTAAATTTCTGGAGTGTTCTTCCCTTGGCGTCTTCAAGAGACAACCAAGTTTTCGAGGCGGTGACTTGGCTCCCTTCAAAGGGGACGGTTTGGAAATACCCTCCATTCTCTCCCATGGGTTTGAGGCCGAACTCTTTGAATCGTTCGGCCATAAACTGAGCGGCCTTTTTAAATCCAGGTTTTCCTGTGCCCCGTCCTTCGAATTGATCCGAAGCGAGAACGCTGAGCCATTCGCGGCAAATGGAGGGGGTGATTAAGTCGCCTCCTTTTTTCCAAGCTTCAGGGAAAGGGCTTGGTTGTTTGAAATCCTTGGGGGCTATGGGGCGACTGCTTTGTCCTGGGAGGGGAAGCCCCAGTGTCAAGGCAAGAATTAGGGTTTTGGTTTTTCCTGGCATTGTTCATTCCTCGAGATGAAGGAGGAAGGTTGTACCCGAGATGGGAACCAAAGCCCAAGAACTCAGGGGGAAGATTGGTTATGTGGGGAAAAACTCCGAGAGGAATTCTTTAGGGTTCATCAATTCTTTGGACTCTGTCCTGGAAAGAAAAGGTAAGCTAGGGGATCTCCTCTTTTTCCTTTTCCCTTCCAACAAGAGAGTCCATCGATGACGAAATCCCTTTTTTTTGGGTCTTTGGGTTTGGTTGTTTCTTTTGCGGGCCTACTGCTTGCTCAAGAGCCTTCTTCTTCTCCGAAAGCTTCCACGAAGACAGTTTCTCACAAAGCTTTTCATTGGGTTGATCATCTGAAGATTGGGGCGCACCCTTATCTTCGCCGGGAAATCAGGGCGAACGATTACAAGGATTCATCGCAATTTTGGGCATCCTTGGCCTCTGCACCCGATGGGGGGATCTTGGTGGTTTGGGAGAGTCGGAAACAGCGGCGTGGGTATGCTGTGGTGGATTTGCAACGTTTTGATGCCCACGGGAAAAGGGTGGGTGCGGAGGAGGTTGCCTCTCCTGTATTGGAGCGCCATCAGCGTCAGCCCTTTGTTGCCTTCGGCAAGAACGGTTTACGTTTTGTTTCTTTTGAGAGCTTTGATCAGATGGGGAGTGGATCGTCGACTCTCTTGAAGGTGGGGGCGGGAACTCCTGTAGAAATGGGGCAAGGACAGCGTGTGGGGATGGCGCTAGCTCCTTTGTCCCAGGGTGGAGTCCTCGCCGTGTTTGTGCAGGAGGCCAAGGGGGGGCGACGGCTCCTTTGGATGCAAGGTTTGAATCAGGAGGGGAAGGCCGTCGCTGCTCCGGTTTTACTCAACGCTAGAGGGAATGCGGATTTGGCCACCCCTCTCGGTCTTTCAGGGGGGCATTCCTGCGTTGTCTGGATGGAGCGAAAGGAGAATGGGGAGCCGGCGGGTTTGGTATACCGCTTGTTTGATGCAAAGGGCCGTGCTTTGGGGAAAGTGCGAAAGATTGCAGGAGAGGAGCCTTCGGGCATGATTGAACCTAGGGCCGCAGCCCGCCCGGGAGGGGGCTTTGTGGTGGTGTGGCATGACAATGGGGGAAAGCGTTCGAATTATGATGTACGAGGGCAGCTTTTTGATGCGAAGGGAGAGGCGGAAGGTCGCTCCTTTCTTGTGGCAAAAGCCGTTGTTCCTCTGAGTGGAGCTTCGGTCGCGGTGGATGGACGAGGCCGTTTGGCCTTTGCCTGGAACAGGCTTGAGGACAACGGGGTGAGCTATGATATCGAAGCCCGCTTCTTTGATGCCCAGGGCAGGCCGGAGGGGGAGAGCTTTGTGGTCACCCATCAGAAGAAGGGGAACCAGGAGCTGGCGGTTGCCAACAACCAGCGGCCTTTGACCTTCACCAATAGGGGGGTTCTCGCTGCTGCTTGGTCGGGTGATGCGGGCTTGGGGGACAAGAGTGGTGTGCATTTAACTTTGCTCGCTCCCGAGGGGAATCCCCTGGCTGCGAGTTTGGCAGACACTTCTTTAGATCTTCCCAAGAAAAAAGTTCCTCTTGATGCCACGATTGCCCAAACCCCTGTTCTTCGTAAAACAGGCCTTCTGAAAAATGCGCCGAGCAAATCGTTCGATCCTCCTGTGTTTGAAGGAGAGGTCCCACAAGACCGCCGTGAAACGGCCACCGGTCCTTTGAGCCTTCCGGATTTTGGCTTCATCGGGATCACGAACACCGGTTGGCGCCCTCCGGATCCCCGGGCAGCCGTGGGGCCAAATCATGTGGTCGCGATTGTGAATGGTGGGATTGCTTTTTTCACAAAGGCGGGTAAGCGGACCTTTTTCCAACGCCTGACTGGGAGCAGCGGTTTCTGGGGCAAGCAAGGTGCCTTGAACTTTGTCTTTGATCCCAGGGTGGTTTTTGACCCCCATTCGGGGCGCTTTATTGCGATTGCGGCGGAGCATGTGAGGAAGACTCGGGGATACTTCGATCTGGCCATCTCGGATGACGATGATCCCAACGGGACTTGGTACAAATACCGTTTCGATGTAACTGTGCCTGCGCGGGGCTATTTTGTGGATTACCCGCATTTAGGCGTGGATGACAAGGCAATCTATATCACTTCCAATAACTTCAGCGGGGGCTTCAGCCACATGGTCTACATCTTGGACAAGAAGCCTCTGCTCCAGGGAAAACCGGCTCTTCCAGCCAAGGTGGTACGTCCCTCGCGGGTTGTGACGGCCTCTGCAGCCATGGGGGTCCAATATGGGAAGTCTCCTGGAGCTATCCTCGTGAATACCGGCGGGAGTACTTCGATTCGAGTCCATGTGATCCAGAACCCGCTGACTGCACCCAAGCTCATCAGTGCTACTCTCTCGGTTCCTTTTTACAGCAATCCCAGATCGGCTCCCCAAAAGGGAACGACTTCGCGAATCTCGGCCGTGGATCGGCGAATCATGCAATGCACCTACCGAAACGGGCACCTATGGGTTGCTCACGGAACCTGGAATGGGAGCCGAGATGTCGCTCGTTGGTATGAGATTGACTTGGGGACTTGGCCTAAGAGCGGATCTCCCAAAATTGTGCAACAGGGATCTATAGATCTTGGACCGGGTATCTACACCTTCCTGCCTTCTATTCAGGCCGACATCTACGGCAATATCTGCATGATTTATGCTCGTTCCTCTGCCAAAGAAGTACCCTCCATTGGAAGGGCGTTTCGCTTGGTGAGTGAGCCCAAGGGGACCATGAACCATCAAGTGATTGCCCGGACAAGCAGTTCTTACTACAGGCTGAACCGTTGGGGGGATTACTCCTCCGTCATGTTGGATCCGAGGGATCAGGCCAGCTTTTGGTACATCCATGAATATGCGACCTCTACGACCCGGTGGAACACTTGGATCGGGAGGGTCCGCGCACAAAGGGCAACCTTCACAGCGGACAAGACAAGCCTAGTGGCTGCTTTGGGCGGCACCGTGAAGTTCAGCCTCGATAATCCCGCCTATGCGGGAAAAACCTATCTCATTCTCGGGGGACTTTCGGGGACCAAGCCAGGATTTCGGCTTCCCGATGCACCCAAGGTCGTCAATGTCGATCTCAACTTTGATGGGTTTACGAGTTCCGTCCTCTCTTTCCTCAACACCGCTACTTTCTCCAATTTCTTCAAAAAGCTGGATGCGAACGGAAAAGCGACTGCCAGCTTTACTCTCCCACCTGTTCCGATTTTAAAGGGACTTACCTTTTATTGGGCCTATGTCCAAGATGGGGCTCCATGGGATTTTGCCTCCGAGACTCTGACCTTGACTCTAAAATAGTTTTGATTCGATCCATTCCGAAGCGGACAACTCTTAGATTTCTTTCGGTCTTGGGGGCTTTTGTGGGGGCTGTACCCCCTGGTTCCAGGGGGTGAGCTTTTCACTTGAAGCCTTAGGTTTTGCCAGGAAAGATCTTTGGGGTGATAGCTGGTTTCTCTTTTTTCGGATGGGTTTCAAGGCTTTGGAACAAGATTCTCCCTGAGACTTTTGGCTTGGGGAGGGCCGCATTTCTTCTTTTTGCCTTGGTGCACCTCTTTTTTCTGCGGCCCCTTCTCGGGATCTCTCATTTTCCCTTTGATTATGATCTCTACAATTACCCCCTTCTGAAGGCAGTCTTCGACCATCTTAAAGCAGGGCATCTCCCCCTGTGGAACCCTTTTGAGTATTGTGGAGCGCCCTTTCTCTCCAATCCCCAGGCTGCGGTCTTCTACCCTGTGCACCACATCCTGTTTTGGCCTCTCATCTTCCTTGGGAAACATTTTGGGCAGCAGGCCGCCCAATTCCTAGGGCCCTTCCATTACAGCATCGCAGCGACTGGTGTCTTCTTCTTCCTAAAGCGCCTCCAGCTACCTTCCAGGGCGGCCTTGATGGGGGGGATTTTTTTTACATTTTCCGGTTGGCTTCTAGCCCAAGCTCAACATCTGGGGCTGATTGAAACGATCTCTTGGATGCCTTGGGCTTATGCCTTTGCCTGGGGAACGGCCCGCAAAAAAGGTTTGCGAGAACCCGCGCTCCTATCCCTCTCTCTTGCTTTTTCCTTTCATGCCGGATTTCTCCCCGAGTTTCTCACGATGGTTTGCTTCTTGGGGTTTTACATCCTTTGGTTATTGAGGGAAGGTGAGAGCCCAGCTTCCTTGGTCCCTTCCCTTATGCGGTTTGGTCTTGCGGCCCTTCTCTTTGTTGGAATGGCGCTTCCGATCCTGCTTCCAATGGTGCAGGATCTGGGGACAGGCCCGACCCTGAGTTTTCACCAGGGGATCTTGCCCCAGGCTTTGGAGACGATCCTTGCCCCAAACAGCCTTCGCCATTTCGGGAGCATCGGGCGGTTTTTAGGAAGAGGCGATCCGACCTCCTCCTATCTATATCCCGGGATTTTGGTGCTTTTATTCTTCCCTCGAGGCTTGGGGGGGAAGACGCTTTTTTTCGCAGGAGCGTTTTTAATCACCTTGCTTTGCGGGGTCTCTCC
The DNA here is from genome assembly GCA_026984035.1 of Planctomycetota bacterium. Lineage (GTDB taxonomy): Bacteria > Planctomycetota > UBA1135 > UBA1135 > HyVt-539. The sequence goes on along the minus strand of JALSSW010000047.1, from coordinate 62,511 downwards.
TTGGGCGGAGTTTTTTCTCTTTCCTCTTCATCGAATCCCCTTGCTCGGGGCTCTCTTTAGAGGGGAAAGTTTTGTGACCCAAGGGGCTTTTTTTGCCAGCGTGATTGCTGCCTTCGGCTTTGCGCGAAAGCCCCAGTTGGTCGCATTGGCTCGAACTGCAGTTGTATTGTTCGTTCTCCTTCTTCTGATGGTTCCCCTTTCCCTTCTCCTGAAGGCACCTTCACATTGGGAAAAGATCTTGTTATGGGGACCTGTTTTTCTTGGAGTCTTATTCCTCTTAAAGCACTTTCGTCGACCGATCCCTCTCCTTGTTTTTCTTGGTTTTCTGGATCTGTTGGGAACTGGGAGTCTCTTAGAATCAGTGCAATATCCCGGACCGTCGAGGACAGTGAAAAATGTTCTGCAATCCACTTGGTTTGGAAACCTCTTGGAGAGGATGGATGAAGGGGATAAAGCCTTGGGAAGGCAATTTCACCCAGAAGAGCTTGGGCGGGTCCTGGCAGACCAAGGGCGCATGGGCGGGGTTTGGCTGGGATCCTATCCCTGCTTAGGTCTGGAGAGTCTTCAAGGTTTTCAACCACAACGGCATGATGCGTATTTTCGTTTAGTCTGTAAGGATCTTGCAACCTGGAAAACGGATCGCTTGTTCTTTGGGACCAAGGATAGAGATCATTTTTTTAGGAAGACCAACCTCCGCTGGCTGATTACCGGGGAGCTATCTCAAGAGCCGGGTCCTCCTTGGAAGGTTGTTGGGCGTTTTGGGCCTGTGCGGCTCTATGAATTGCCGAACCCTGCTCCCAGGTTTTTTACGATCCCGGTGGAGAGAATGCTCCGGAAGGGAGGGCGGTTTTTCTATCCTCAGGAGATGGGAGAGCTGCGGCCCGTTTCGCTGAAGGTCCTGGGGAATGCTTCTTTTGCCGGCCAGGTGGAAGGCGGAGAGAGGGGAGCTGTTTTGCATCTGGGGCTTGTCGCTTTCCCCGGATGGCGAGCCGAGGTGGATGGGAAGGCCGTTGCTCCTTTGGCCTTGGATGGGGTTTTTTTAGGGGTGCCTATCCCGAAGGGGACGCATCGGATCCAAGTGGAGTATTGGCCCAAGGGCCTTTATTGGGTTCTTAGTTCGGGTGCAGGAGCCTTGGTGTTGGCTTTGATGTTGGCTAGTGGAACCCCTTTCGTCCGACGAGGAGCCAGAGGAAAAAGGGGCCTCCCAGGAGGGCGGTGAGGATGCCGACGGGGAGTTCAGCAGGGGCAATGAGGGTGCGGGCGAGGGTGTCGCAGGCAATGAGGAGGCTTGCCCCGAGGAGCATGGAAGCAGGGGCGAGGAAGCGATGGCTGGGTGAGATCAGGAGGCGGGCCAAGTGGGGGCCGATGAGGCCGACGAAACCTATGGGACCTGCGATGGAGACAATGCCTCCAACCATCGCGGAGTTCACAAAAAAGAGGAGTTTTTTTGCGCGTGCAACATTGACGCCGCGGCTCTGGGCAAGGTCTTCGCCGGTGGTCATGAGATCAAGTTCACGGCTGCGCAGGAGGAGAAGAGCGAGAAAGGGGAGGACAAAAACAGCCAGGGTTAGAACCGGTTTGTAGCCGAGGACGTCCAGGCCGCCCATGAGCCAGTGGAGGATTTGGACAGAACTGGTGAAGGAGCTGAGGAATTGGGCAAAAAGGATGAGGCTTGAGAAAAAGAGGCTGATGGCGACCCCGGCGAGGAGGAGGGTTTGGGTTCCAAAGGATTTTTGGAGATTGGCGATTTTGTAGACAATGAGGACGGAAAGAAGGGCTCCTGCGAGAGCTGCAATGGTGGTGCCTGAGAGGAAAAGTAGGGAAAAGGCGATGCCGAACTTGTAGTAGAGGGCTGCGCCGAGAGATGCTCCGCTGGCAACCCCCAGAGTGAAAGGGGTGGCTAAGGGATTGCGGAAGAGGGCTTGGAAACCCATGCCCGCTGCCGAGAGGCCGGCTCCTGCCAGGGCGGCAGCAAGTGCCCTTGGGAGGCGGAGTTTCCAGAAGATCCAATCGGGATTTCCTTTTCCGGGAGGGGGGCCGATCCAGGGGGCGATCGCAAGGAGGCTGATGCTGGCTAGGGTGAGGAGAAGGAGCCGGCGCTTGGCGGAGCTGGGAGGGGGGAGTTTCATTGAAAATTCGGCTCCCCAAAGAGCCGTCCTTGCGGGCCCTGGAAGACTAGAAAGGGTGTCCCAAAGATTTGCTCGAGCACGTCTGGGACGAGGAATTCCTTGGGTGTCCCTTCGAAAACGGGATGCCCTTGGACCAGGCCGATAATGCGATGGGCGATACGGGCGGCGGCATTGAGGTCGTGGGTGACGAGGAGAGTGCTGCGCTTACCCTCGGAGACAAAGGCGTTTAGGAGTGTTGTAATGCTGACTTGGTGGCGATAGTCCAAAAAAGTGCTTGGTTCGTCAAGGAGGAGGAGGGGTGCGTCCTGAGCGAGAGCGGCGGCGAGAAAGGCTTTCTGCCGTTCGCCTCCGCTGAGGCGGTCCATGGGGCGGTCCCGGAGAGGGATAAGCCCGGTGGCCTCAAGGGCCTTGGTGACCGCAGCGTGGTCCTCAGCTTGGACTTGGCCGAGGAGACCCTGGTGAGCGAAACGACCCATCATGACAAAGGAACCGACGCTGAAGGGGAGGACTCTCCCATCTGCCTGGGGGACATAGGCCATTCGGAGGGCCCTTTCCCTTGCGCTCAAGTCGCGAAGATCTGTCCCTCCGACTCGGATCTCCCCCTGATCGGGGTGAAGAAGCCCTGCAAGGCATTTGATCAGGGTCGTTTTTCCGACTCCGTTGGGGCCAACAATGGCTACGCACTCTCCTGGCTCCACAGTGAGGGACACCCCTTTAAGGACGGGGTTTTCGGGGTGAGAAAAGGAAATCTCCCTGGCTTCTATATGAGCGGTGGTCTCTCTCTCGTCTCCCATAGGAACAAGCCTAGCCCCGGCAATCGAAAGAATGGGTGTCCTGCACTTTCATTTTTTCTCCGAAGGCTGGGCCAGATCGGGGTGGAGGCCGTGGACAAAGGCCTCCAAGATCTTGGGGAAGCGTGGGCTTGGCCGAACGGCCCAATTCGCACCCAGCACATAGACCCTTCCTTGGCGGACTGCTTGGAGCTGGGGAAGTTTCTTCCAGTCGGAAAGGATCTGGGTTCCCAGGATCCCCTGTTCCGCCATCCCGGGGACGATGTCGAAGAGGACCTCAGGATTGAGGCGAAGCAGTCCTTCCGTGGACAGAGGAGGGAAAGCTGCCCCTGTTGTGGGAGCGAGGTTTTTCCCTCCCGCGATCTCTATGAGCTGTCCCAAAAAGGTTTTAGGGCCGGCAGCATAGACCTTTCCCACAGCTCCCTGACCCGCATGGCGGCCCACTGAGACCAAAACCATGGGTGTCCCTTTTCCGCGAACGAGGGCTTGGGTTTTTGTGATGGTTGTGCGGAGGGCGAGTACCTTTTTCCGGGCTCGTTCGGTGACTCCGCAGATTTGGCCCAGCCGAAGCAGGCTCGAAAAGATGCCTTCTAGGTTGCGTTCGTCCAGGGCTAGGCAGCGCAGACCCGCTCTTCGGAGCTTGTCAATGGTTTCGTGGTGTTCGCCCAGGCCGAGGATGAGGTCGGGGGCGACCCGGACGATGGCTTCGAGGCTGGGGTCGATATAGCCCCCAACCTTGGGGAGGTCTTTGACCTCGGGTGGATAATCACAGTAGCGAGTGACTGCGACGAGTTTGGAAGTCAGTCCAAGAAAAGCGAGAGATTCTGTGATACTTGGGGCAAGGGAAACGATGCGCTTTGGAAGGATGCGCTTTGGAGGGGTCGCCGGAGCCTTCTTCGGACCCCTTTGAGAGCCTTGGTGGACCTGGTTGCAAGCGAATAGAGGGATCCATAGAAAAAACAGGATTCCCGGAAAGGGAACCTTGGGTGCAAATCTAGGAAGGAGACTCATGTGCCTTGGATTATGAACCGCATGACCTGAGGATTCAAAAGGCTGGAATCCCCTTTGCCTGCTGGCCAGACTAGCCGGAAAAAAGAGGGCGACAGAAAATAAGCCGCAGGCCCTTTTCCTCTTCATCTCCCGTATGCTTGGGATTCTTATGAGCCAGGAACTTCCAAAAACCTTTGATCCAAAAGCCTCCGAGAAGGCGACTTACCAGCGCTGGTTGGAGGCCAAATGCTTTCGTGCGATCCCTGATGCAAGCAAGCCCTCTTATGTGATCATGATGCCGCTTCCCAATGTTACCGGCGCGCTTCATATGGGGCACGCAATGGACAATGTGATGCAGGACCTGCTGATTCGATGGCATCGGATGAAAGGCGACGACACCCTCTGGCAACCGGGTACGGATCACGCAGGGATTGCGACTCAGGCGGTTGTGGAGAAACGGCTTTTCGAATTGGAAGGAAAAACGCGACATGACATCGGGCGAGAGGCCTTGGTGGAGCGTATTTTTGCGTGGAAGGACGAGTACCAATCGCGGATCATCCAGCAGCAGCAGGAGATGGGCTGTTCCTGTGACTGGGATCGCCAACGTTTTACCATGGATCCTGTCTGCAGAGCGGCAGTTCGGGAGATGTTTTTTCGGATGTTCAGCGATGGATTGATCTTCCGAGGAAACCGCTTGGTGAATTGGGATTGCCATTTGCACACTGCGGTATCGGATGATGAGATCGAGCATCGAACAGTCCAGGGGCATTTTTGGCACCTGCGTTATCCCGTGGTAGAACCCAAGGAAGGTGAGCCGGCCTTCGTCGTTGTTGCGACCACTCGACCCGAAACGATGCTGGGTGATACCGCAATAGCGGTGCATCCCGATCCAAAGGGGGTGTTGGGGAAGGAGCAACCTGAGCGCTTGGCCCACTTGGAAACCTTGGTGCACATGGCGAAAGAGGGTCGCAAGGTTCTCGTTCCTCTGATCCAGCGTGAGGTTCCCCTCATCCTTGATGAATGGGCCAAACCCGACAAGGGAAGCGGTTGTGTCAAGATTACACCCGCCCACGACCCCAATGATTACGAAGTCTGGAAGCGGCATAGCGAGGAGATCAGTGCGATCAATATCCTCAATGTCGACGGGACCCTCAATGAACGCGCCGGCGCTTATGCAGGCTTGGACCGTTTTGTGGCGCGCAAAAGAGTGATCGCCGACCTTGACCAACAAGGATACCTGGAGGGAGTTGAGGATCGTGAAATCGAAGTTGGGCATAGTGATCGGTCGAAGACGCCGATTGAACCGCTTCTTTCCCGGCAATGGTTTGTCTGCATGGGGGATCTTGAGGGAGGGGTTCTTATGGGCCGTGGGACCGATAAAGAGCATCGAAGTCCTGGCCTCGCCCAGGCGGCGATGGATGCTGTCGCGAAAGATTGGCGGTCCCCTTCAGGTCTGCAACTTCAATTCCATCCAAGCCGCTATAAACAGACTTATGAGAGTTGGCTCAGCGAAAAGAGAGACTGGTGTATCAGTCGGCAGCTTTGGTGGGGGCACCGCATTCCGATTTGGCATCGAAGCGCCCCGGCTTCTGAACTCGCCGAGTTATGGGGGCAACTGCCTCCAGAAAACCGGGAGCATTTTTATGTCTTAGTGCAGGATCCCCATGGGTCCACCTTTGGGAGGGAGAAGGCACTTGCAGCATTAAGGGCGGAGAAGGATCCCTTGGCTCTTTGGGAACTCCAAGTGTGTTTGCGCAATGAAGAAGCGGAGAAAGCCCTAGCTTCTGCCCTTGTTGCCTTAGGGCTCGAGCAGGATCCCGATGTCCTCGATACTTGGTTCAGTTCCGCGCTTTGGCCTGAAAGTACCTTGGGGTGGCCCGATCCTGAGCATGCCCGGATCGAAGAGGGACAAACTTTTTTAGGGGCTGTGGATGGAAGACCCAGCTCACTGGAACAGTACTACCCCGGATCCTGTCTCGTGACGGGACGGGATATCATTACTCTTTGGGTTGCCCGAATGGTCATCGTCGGGCTTTATAACCTGGGAGACTTGCCCTTCACCGATGTATTCATCCATGCGAATATTCTCGATGGAAAGGGCGTTCGGATGAGCAAGTCCAAGGGGAACGGCATTGACCCCCTCGATATCATTGACCGCTATGGTGCCGACGCGATGCGTTATGTCCTTTGCGAGATGCAAACAGGCTTGCAAGATATCCGCCTTCCTGTCCAGGCGATTACGCCCTTCCATGAAGATTATGTGGACCTCACTAAGGCCAAGACGGGCAAGGCCCTTGGTGTCTATATCGATCCGAAGACAGGAAAGGAATTTGACGTCATTGGGACACGCAAGGATCTTCCCCAGGCCAAAGTTGTTTCCGATCGTTTTGAGGTTGGGAGGAACTTTTGCAACAAACTCTGGAATGCTTTGCGTTTCGCGATGTTAAACCTGAAAGATTGTCCCTTCGAACCACTAGATGTATCGAAGCTGGCGGAGGAAGACAGGTGGATCCTTTCCAGATTGACCGCCACCATCCAGGGAGTCGAGAAAGGCTTGCAAGAATACCTTCCGGCCAATGCGATCCAGGCTGCCCGGGATTTCTTTTGGGGGGAACTCTGCGATTGGTATTTGGAGCTGCTAAAACCGAGATTCAAAGAAGGGGCCGAGGATCCCAGGGCTCAACAAGTCTTGGCCTTTGTCCTGGATCAAGTGTTGCGGCTACTCCACCCAGCCCTCCCTTTCATCACTGAGACCCTCTATGGGCATTTAGGTCATTTAGTACCCGAACGAGGCATCGAAAAACCTTTGGATACCAAGTCTCTTTTGATTCGGGCGCAATGGCCGGAACCCAATGTTCATTGGCGTGATGAGAACCTCGAGGGGCAAGTCTCTTTTGTCCAAGAAGTTTTACGGGGGATTAGGGATCTTCGTTCGCGTTACCAAGTTCCTCCCAAGAAGAAGCTTCCGGCGGTTCTCATTGTTCCTGGATCCAAGGTTGCGCTCCTGGAGCGTTTTCGGGCTTGGATTCTTCACCTGGGGGGCCTGGAATCCTTGGAGATCGGGACGGATCTTCCTCGGCCCAAGCTTTCGGCAACAGCTGTCGCCCAAGATTGTGAAATTAGCTTAGGGGGTGTTTTGGACCCGGCCAAGGAACGGGATCGTTTGAAAAAACAAAAAGAAAAATTGGAAGGCTTGATCCAAAACTTGGGGAAAAAACTTTCCAATGAAAACTTCGTTCAGAGAGCGCCTGCTGAGGTGGTGGACCGTGAACGATCGCGCCTGAATGAGCTCGAGGTTGAGCTTGCTCTTGTCAAAAAGAATTTGGAGGGCTTTCTCTGAACTCTTCACTTCCAGACCTTCCTGTTCGAGTTGTTTCAACGCACCAAAAGGACCCGAGGGATGCCCTTAGGGATTTGCAGAGGCAGCTGGAGGGATTTGATCCAAGGTTCCTTCTTTTCTTCATGGGGGGAGATCGGGGTTTTGCTGCGTTCAATTCTAAGCTCAAGGCCGCTTACCCGAGTGCTTTCGTCTGGGGGTGTACTACTTGTGGTGAAATAAGCCAAGATGGCTTGCTCTCCCACAGTACTACTGTTTTTGCCCATGCAAATTGGGAACCCATTGCCGGAGTTCTCCTGCCCAAGCTTGCTTCCATTCGCTTCTCGGAAGGAGAGAAGCTGGTTGAGGATTTACTTCATCAAGGGGGCTGGTCCTTTGCTGCGATCCAGGAACGGCCTCAAGATTTCCTTTTTTTGGTTCTGAGCGATGGACTCTCTGGAATGGAGGAAGTTCTCTTAACTGCGCTCACCAATGCCCTTCCCGGGGTCCCCCTCGTGGGAGGTAGCGCCGCAGACGATTTTAAGTTCTTAAAATCCCATGTTGCGATGCAGGGGAAGGCGATCGAAGGAGGGGCGGCAGTGGTCCTTCTTGAACCCAAGAATCCCTTTCATGTGTTTCAGATGCATGGGTTTGTGAGCACCCAACGAACGATTGTTCCCACTTCCTCAGATCCCGAGAGAAGGTTGATTCACCGAATCGATGGTTGGCCGGCTGTGGAGGTTATTGCGGAGTTTCTAGGCATGGAGACTTCCGAGTTGTTGGAGAACCCCCAGAAGATCTTTTCCAAGAATCCCATTGTTTTTGGCCATGGAGAGGGGGACGTTTTTTTTCTGCGAGCTGTGATGGGGTTCCAGGGGACTTCAGCTTTAATGGGAGGGGCTGTGGAGGAAGGTTTGGTTCTCCATGTGATGCAGGGAAGAAACCCTCCCGAAAAGGTCCGAAAAGCCTTGCTTCAGGAATTCTCCTTATGTCCCGATCCGGAAGGGGTTCTCTTGTTTCAATGTGGCGGGCGTCTCCTTGAAGCTCGAGAAATGGGTGAGGAAGAAGAATTGGCTGAAGCCTTTAGTTTTAGGGATCTCCCCTGCGCGGGTTTTTTAACCTATGGGGAACATTTGGGGCCATTTCAACTGAATCACACGATCACGGGAGTCGTCTTCGGATCTTCGAAATGACCCAGACTCCAGAAAAGAAAAAAATTGATGAGTTGAGAAGGCAGTTGGATGCGGCTCAGGAAACGATTGAGGCTCTAAAACGAGCAGCTGCTCATCGCTCTGAATCTCCTATTACGGAGCAAGTGGCGATCCAAAAAGCTTTGGCTCATTTAGAAAACCGCTTGGAAATTCGTAATCGTAGGATCCAAGAATCAGTAGCTAAATACCGGGCCTTGTTTGAACAAAGCCCTTTGATTGCGATGACCCTGGACAAAAACCTAAATATTTTAGAAATCAATTCGGCGGGAGGGGAGGCTCTTGGTGCACCTGTAGAGGATCTCGTGGGGAAGAATTTTCTGAGTTTCTTTGCCCAGAGTGGCCGAGCACCTCTTGAGACGGTTTTGCGGAAGGGAGGAGCGCAGCAGATCCAAAGCACACTGTCAGATGGACGTATTCTGGCTTGTTTTTGTAGAGCTCTCCCAGGGGGGGAGGAAGTTCAGGTTTTATGCCGGGACATTACTACGCAGCTGGCATCTGAAGAGAAAAAACAGCATGCCCAAAGACTGGAAGCCTTGGGGCAATTGGCGGGGGGAATTGCCCATGACTTCAACAATCTTCTAACCGCGATCATCGGCTTTGCCGAACTGATTCCTATCGAAAGGGACCCATTGAAGCGGAATCTCTATGTGGAACAGATCTTGAATACGTCTGAACGGGCAAGCCAATTAGTCTCCCGGCTCTTGGGATTCTCGAGGCGGGGGAAAATTGTGGTTCAGGAATTTGATATGCACCATGTTATCGAAGAAGTGTTGCTTTTGGCTTGGAGGACCTTCCCCTCTCAGGTTCGAATCAAGCGTGAACTCAATGCGAGGGAAGTTTCTTTCGAAGGGGATGTCTCGCAATGGGAAAATGCAATGCTCAACCTTATCCTTAACGCGAAGGATGCGATTGGGGAATCGGGTGTTCTCTCTATACGAACCTTTAATGAAGAAAGGGGAGAAGATAAGACCCCACTCTTAGTCATAGAGATTGCTGATACTGGGGCTGGGATTGCTGAGGAAGACCTTCCCCATATTTTTGAGCCTTTTTTCTCAACAAAAGAAATAGGAAAGGGGACAGGCCTTGGGCTCTCAGTTGTTTATGGGACAGTGAAAAACCATGGCGGTGAAATCGAAGTCCATAGTAAGCCGGGAGAAGGAGCTACCTTTACGATTCGCCTTCCCTTTAAAGGGGTTGGCTCCTTTCATCCCCAAACTCATGTTTAAAAAACGATAAATCCTGAAAGCCTTTGTTCCTCCTGAAGGAAGGAGGGGGCAAGAAGGGCTTTTCCGACCAAAAGTAGACTCTAGGGAGCGCGTGTTCGGGAAATGGTTTCAGGGGTTTGGGGGTTCAGTTGTTTTTACACCTCAAAACCTTTGCGATGCTTCGGCGCAATCAAAAGGTTTGCCTCTTTATCTCCAGGGCATCGGCCCGTGTTCACATCAAAAACAATTTCTCTTCCAAGCCGATAAGCGACAGCTCCCAGAAGAACGGCCTCCGTCAATGGCCCGGAATACTCAAATGAGCAGCTGGTTTTCCCTCTTGTTTTACATGCCTCGATCCATTCGCGGTGATGTCCGATAGAATTTGGGATCGTTTGGGGCGGTGCCTTAAAACTTCGAAACTGTTTTTTAGGTCCAAGGACGTGTCGTCCATAATCTGCCAGCATCCACCCCTTGTCTCCCACAAAGAGAACACCGTTTCGCCAGAGTCCCATCCCGATTTCCTCCAACAGGGCAGGGCGTTTCCCTCCGTCATACCAGTGTGCTTTTACTTTGCCTCGGCTCTTATTGGCAGCATGCTCCCAGTCCACAATCATCCAAGGGGGAGTTGCGATATCATCAGGCTCGGGTCCACGGGCTCGGATTCGATGGGGGACACCCAGGCCGAGGGCCCAATGCGCTAAATCCAGGTAGTGGCATGCCATGTCCCCCAGAGTGCCTGATCCATATTCCCAGAATCCGCGCCAAGTGGCAGGGTGAAGTCCTGTCACGAAGGGGCGGCTTGGGGTCGGTCCGAGCCAGAGTTCCCAATCAAGGTTTGGCGGTTTTGGGGCGGGTTGGAGCTTCCGGCCCATTCCCGACCAAGATTTCTCACAAAATACATGGACCTCTTTCACTGATCCGAGGGCTCCAGAACGGATGATTTCGACACAACGGCGATAGTTGGCTCCTGCATGAATCTGGATTCCCATTTGGGTGATTGTCTTGTGCTTTTTTGCGAGCTGGGTGAGGGTGCGCGCCTCTTGGACACTGTGGGTGAGAGGTTTTTCACAATAAACATCGAGGCCGGCACGAATGGCTTGCGCGGCTGCGGGAGCGTGGCTGTGGTCGGGTGTGCTGACAACAACGGCGTCCAAGCCTCCTTTGTCGATCATTTCCCGGTAGTCGGCAAAGGGGACAGCCTTGGGGAAGGCCTTGCTTGCCTTTGCAAGGCGTTGATGGTCCACGTCACAGATCCCGGCGATGATTTCGCTTTTCACCGCGTGGAGATTCCCCCAGCCCCGCCCCCCCACGCCGATGACTCCGATGCGGAGTTTCTCTCTCTTTTGCTTAGAAGGGCCGGTGGCCAGGGCTTTGGGGCTTTGGGATTGGGCTGAGAGGTCGGGGAAGGGCCCACCGAGAAAGAAACCTGCACCCAGTAATCCGGCCTTTCGAAGGAAATCCCGGCGAGTTTTTTTGTCCTGCGGTTTGTCTTTGGGGACCTGTGTTTGAGGTTGGGATTCCATGTTCTTCGTTCCTACGGGAGGATGCAAGGCGGAGGAATAGGGGCTTCGGCGATTTGTTTTGACGGTGCTCGAGACCCATTCGAGTTTATTTTGGTTGGTCCTCTTGGGATGAGCACGAAGATTTTGGCTGAGTTTTTTCTCAGCCTTCTTTCAAATGTATATTTATTCTTAGAGTTTTCATTGCTACTCTAATGAGCTTCCCCCCATGACAGGGGGAGGATTTCACCACATCTCTTTTCTCTCATTTCATTCCATGGAGGTTCTATGACAAGGCGAGACCAAATCTCAATTGTTTCCCTTCTCTTTGCAGGGTTGGGAACTCTCAGCGGGGGCGTGGCCCAGGAGCGGATTCCTGTGACCCTGGGACAACCCCCTGTGTCGGCGAAGGGCTCTTTGATGCAGGTTGCCGGTCAGGGAGGTCTTGGACAGGGCATTATCCCTTCTGCTGTAAAAAGTCCTTTCCAAGATCAAAGGCAGGCGATGTCCAAGATCCAGAAGGAGCTTCGCGAAGATGCGAAGCGGCTTCAAGAGCGAGGCTTTGTTCGGGTTGGGGGAGTGGCCAAACCCTTTCTTCGGGTGGTCATTGATATTCGAAGGGAGAAAGGGGATCCGACCTTTGACAACAGTACCGCGAGAGATCGTGTGGGAGCGGTTGCCCGAGGGGTGCTCAGGCGGCAAAAAGCTTTTGAAGCCAAAATCCTTCAGCAGAGTCCTCTTGGGGTTAATCAGAAGATTGCCTTCATTGGCCGATTGACACTCCAATACAGCGTTGTGGCACGGGTTTTCAGCCGTTCGGCTTTGCTTGCTCTTGGAGCGCGCGAGGATGTTAAGTTCATTTGGAAGGATCGACTCAACAAATTGATGACGACGGAAGGGAGGGCCCTGACGGGCTCGACCACAGCTGCTTCCAATGGGTACAAGGGGACGGGCATTGGAGTCGCGGTGATTGATACCAAGTTCGACCTTCTGCATCCCGAGTTGGGTGGATCGACGACTCTGCCCAATGGAGTCGTGTACGCCGGGAAAAACTTTTCCAATACCAATCAATCCATCCATTCGAGGACCTTTAATGACGCCTATCATGGAACGGGGACTTCGGCCATCGTTCGGCGCTATGCCAATAATGTGCATCTCTATTGTTTGACGGTGTTCCCCAATGCCTACAACTCTGTGATCGCGAATGCCGTCAACTGGTGTGTCACGAATAAAAACGGGAAGAATGGAGGGAATCCGATCAAGATCATCAGCATGTCCCTCGGGGGTGGGAAATTTACGTCACCCGAAACTTCCGGTACCATTCACAGCGCATGTGGGACCGCGCTTAGCAACGGGATCATCACATTTGTGGCCGCAGGAAATGATGGTTACACGAATGCGATGGGGTCCCCCGCGGCCTCGACAAATACGATCTCGGTTGGCTCGGTTTGGGATGTGAACAACGCTCCCTATTCCCCCTTCCCTCCCGCGAATTGCAGCGACAATAACAGGCTCGTGAATGAGCGCTGCTGCTATTCGGATACTGCCAGTTTCTTGGATATCTATATGCCCTCTGAGCAAGTGATTACTGCCAAAGTGGGTGGTGGGACCTTTGCCTTGGGCGGGACTTCATCGGCTTGCCCTGCGGCGGCTGGGATTACGGCTCAGTTTCTCCAGGCCTTTCCTGCTTACAAAGGAAACATGACTCAGCTTGCCAACTTGTATAAAAGCACGGGCGTGAGTGTCGTTGGGGATAGTACTCACAAGCGAGTCAACATTGTCGCGGCGATGAATGCCGCAAACGGCGGTGGGGGCGGTGGAGGTGGCTCCAATGTCCTGAAGAATGGAGTGACCCAAAACTATTCCGTGGCCACTGGTGGGACCAAGACTTGGACCATCAGTCTTCCTTCGAATGTGACGAGTTTGACCGTGACCCTTACGGGCTCTGGCGACGCGGACCTTTATGTTAAGAATTCGCCGGTGAACTGGCCGGGAGACAAAGGAAGCCACAATACTTCTACCTTTAAGGCCCCATATATCGGTGGATCCAGTGAGAGTGTAACCTTCACGAATCCTGCCGCCGGGACCTGGCATGTCTTGGTGAATGGCTATAGCGGGAACCCCTCAGGGACCATTAAAGCTTCGTGGGTTGTGAGCAGCGGTGGGGGAGCAAAGTGGAACTACGTGACCTATGCCAAAGAGACGCCGCACAACTACTCGAATAACAAAACCTACACCTATACCTATAGCAGCCCTGGGGCGCAGCGGGTTGCCGTCCATTTCAATCGTTTGGACACGGAGTCGGGTTATGATTTTGTTCGGATTAAAGACAAGTTCGGAAATACCAAATTCAAGGTTTCCGGTAACTTGATCAGCGGAGGGAGTGGAAGTGCTTTTGGGCGGTCCGATGGCTGGGTGATCGTCGATGGGGATTCTATCACGATCGAGCTCAAGACGGATTACAGCGTGACACGTTACGGTCTCAAGCTGGACCGTGCTGCGAACTACAAGTAGTTACCTAACATCCTGGTCTGCCCGATGTGTGGCCGGGCACCACTCCGATGGAAGGCTCCCCGGGTGACCGGGGGGCCTTTTTTATTGAATGCGCACTGCAAAGCGGGACACCCATCCTTCGCCCTCCGGGACCCGGATGCGGAGCCAATGGTCCGACCCTTCGATGAGATGGAAAAGGTCTCCCCTCCTGAGTTTACGAAGAGGAGGGAGGTTCATGTGAGGTGCCTGGAGGAGGGGGCATCCCTCTTGGAGGATGAGAACTCGTTGGGGTTTTTTGCTGAGCACTTGGGAGAGCAGGATCCCTTCGGGGATAAGGGTTGCGAGGAGGAGAGCGATGAGGCTCCAACGAAGACCGCGCATCCCTCCACCCAAAAAAAGGACACCCACCCATAAGAAGCCCTGGATGAGAGTGAGGATGGCGAGGGCGGTCTTGGGGTTAAAGGGGGTCCGAGTCTTTTCCCCGGTCTGAGAAGGCCGATCCTTAGTTCTGGGAATCATTGCTTGATGGAGGGGGATCGGTTTGGACTGGATCAGCTGATAGCCGGGAGGAGGGTCAGGGTCGAAATAGGAAAATGGAATGGGGGGAATGGTTCGGATTGGGTGATTACCAATGGGAGTCAGGTCATAGGTGATCGTTAAGCTGGTGGGAGTTTGGGTCTGGATTTGTCCCATCACATGGAAAAACCGGAAGGCTGGGATGTCCTGGAGAATGGGGGGGCGGATCCGAGAAAGGTCGCCTGTCCCTTGGATATGGAGGTGTAGACGAAGGGAGTTTGCTGCAGGATTAGGACTGCCTAACTCTGTCTGAACGTTGAACTTACCGACCGCTCCCGAGAAAAGAATGGCTGTCCCCTTTGGGGGAAGGGTTTGGATTTTGAGGGAAAGGGGAGGGCTCTGGATGGTCTCTTTTTGGGGGGCAATGGGAATGAGGTTATTGGCGAAGTCTTCCCGGAAAGATGATGCGTGGGTGAAGAGCATGTGTGTGGGGCTGAGTCTAAGTGGGCCGGCGGTTTGGGCTTGGGTGGGGATGCGTATTTCGAACCAGGAGAAGAGGGAGCCAGGGGGGCCGGGAAGAGGCCGAGCGTGGAAAATTTGGGTGTTCAGAAGGCAGCTGAGTCCTTTGGTGCTTTTTGAAGGAAGGAAATGGAGGGAGGAATTGTTTTGAAGCCAAGGGGCTTGGATTTGAATGGGGAGTCCGAGTGGGCGCCGAAAAGGCTGGACGAGATGCTTGGGAAAGAGGTCGCTGCGGATGCCTACCCGGAAAAGGATGTCGAAGCGCTGACCGACAAAGGGGGTCTTGGTGCTGGTCTCGAGTTCGAGTTTTCCTGCAAGCCTTTGGGCTGACAGAGGTTGTAGGGGAAGGAGCGTGGAGCTCCAGAGGGCCAGGCCACTGAGGGCGCAACGAAGAATGGGTGTCCTTCTTTTCACCAGGACCTCCCGGAAATGGTGGGGCGCTGTTGGCGTTTTTTGCGACGGAGGGTCCATTTTTCTTTTTCCTTTTTTGCAAGGGTCTTCAGGAGGGTTTGGATTTGTCCTGACTGGAGGGGGGGCAGGGATAGGGGGGCGGGCCTGGGGGGAAGCTTGGCAAGAGTGGGTGTCCCCTTTTTTGGAGCTTTGGTTTTTCGGATTGTTTTTGGGTTTTGCTGAGCGCGTTGTTGGAGGGCTTGGAGACGTTTTTTGGCGAGGGCGATGTTGTGTTGGGCCTGGGACCAATGGGGGTTGTGGTTCAGCGCATCCTTCCAGTGTCTCATGGCGCGGCGGAGGTAGAGAATTGCGCGTTCGAGGGCCCGGGGTCCTCCTTCGGGTAGGAGGGATTCGGAAGCGGCATGCTCGGCGCGTTGGAAGGCTGCGTTGCCCAGGATGAAGTCGCGGAGGGGGTAGGCCGGGGGGCCACCACGTGCGGCAGCGCGCTCGGCGGAGATCTCTGCGTCCAGGGCCTTTTGTAGTTGAAGAGCGGCGAGGGCTCTGTTGAAAAGGAGTGCCGCGGGGGCGCGGTCTCCCAAAGTACGGTCTTTGAGTTGGAATTCTTGGAAGGCTTTCTGGTAATGCCCCTCTTTGAAGAATTGCACTCCTGCTTCAAAGCCTGGAGGGCTTTGGTTTGCAAGGACGATTAGGAAAAACCCAATGCCTAGCAGGAAGAAATGGAGGGGAAGGGATCGCTTCATGGGCGGCTCCCTGGAGTTTTTGCGATAAAAAAGGTCAACAGCAGCAGCCCCAAGAACGCAAAAAACTGCCCGATGAGAGGAGAACCCCGTTGCTTTTCCCGGATCCTGAGAATGGCCCTTTGGTAGAGGCCTTTCAGGTTCGGGTCTTCGAAGTACGCACCTCCGCTGAGAGAAGCAATCTCTTCCAAGTCATGAGAGAGAAGCTTTGTGACGACGTCTTTGCCATTGCCATCCTTCAAAAAAACTTCCTTTTTATTTTGGATTGGAATAGGAATCTTGCTGCCTAAGCGGGTTCCGAGTCCGATGCAAAAGATGGGAATCCCGCGTTCTTTGCAGCGTTTGGCAAGGTTTTGGCCCTTGTTTCCAAAGTCTTCACCATCGCTGAGGAGGACGATGCATGGAGAACGTGGGGGGCGGGATATGACAAGGGCATCGAGGGCAAGGCTAAGGGCCTGTCCCAGGTCGGTTCCCCCTCGGTCTACGAGAAGGGGACCCGCAGTTTCCAGGATCTCGCCGAAGCTCGTGCTGTCACGGGTCATTGGAACAAGGAGCCGTGAGCTGCCCGCAAAGGCAATAAGTCCGAAACGATCCTGCCGTCCTTGTTGGGTTAGGTTGAGAATCGTCTCTTTGGCCTTGTGGAGGCGATCGGGGCTTAGATCGCGAGCAAGCATGGACCTCGAGACATCCAGGCAAAAGAGAATGTCTCCTCCGCCATGCACCGGGACGGGTTTGGTCCCCGGCCCAAGATCGAAGCCAAGAGTTAAGAAGACCAAAGTGAGCACGGGGAGGGTGAGGAGTCGGTATTGTCCTTGCCCTGTAGCACGCTTCCTTAGAGCGAAGTAGAGAAAGAGCAGGGGAGCAAGGAAGGAGATCATCTTTGGACTTCCAAGTAGGTTGTGCCGAGTAGAATTCGGGCGGCGAGGAAGAGGATGCCCGCAAGCAGGAAGAGACGAAATCTTTCAGAACGCTCGTAGAGAGGGGTTTCTCTTTCACTGGTTTCCAGCCGGTCGATTCGGGAGTAAACCGCTGCGAGGGCCTGGGGATTTCCAGCCTCGAAGGTAGCTCCCCCGCTACTTTCAGCGATGTTTCGGAGCATGGGGAGATTGTAAGGCTTCCGGTTGTATCCCTTCCCTTCCTTCTTGCGGCCGATGGCGATGGTGTGGACGCGGATCCCATATTGTTTGCAGAGGAGGGCCGCGTGGGCAGGGTTTATCTGGGAAGATTCTCCAGGGACAGCAACCGTCTCGCGGCCGTCGGTGAGGAGGATGATGACTTTGGCTTGCGAGCCTCGGTTTCGGGAGAGGATGAGTGCCGCACGAGCAAGGGCGACTCCGATTCCCGTGAGGTCCTCGTCGCCATCGGGTCTGACAACTTCCATCCGATCAATCCAAAGTCCAAGGGCGAAGTGGTCCAAAGTTGGTGGGCATAAAAGGTCGGGATACCTTGCAAAACGGAGTAGCCCAATTCGGTCGCTTCTCCGGTCCTTCGTAAACTTTTTGGCTGCATCTTTTGCAATGTCCAGGCGCGTCTTCTTAGGGTCCATGTCTTTCGCTCGCATCGAGGAGGAAGTGTCAAGACAGAGCATGATGTCTATACCTTGATGGCGATCAGGGACCTCCTGAAGGAGATAAGGGCGTGCGAGGGCTGCGACGATTGCAACTACAGCAAGGGCTTCGAGAAGGGGAAGAAGAGGGAGGAGGCGCTGACGGAAAGAGGCAGGGATCTTTTTTATCGAGGGAAAGCTCGCGAGATTCTGTGCGGGGAAATGATTCCGCTTTTGCAGGTAAGATCCCAGAAGGAAGAGGCCAAGCAGAAAAAAAGCCAAAGGGTGCTCGAAGCGGAGGCCCATCATGTTTCTTGCTCCTGGAGATGATTGAAAAACCATCTAAGTGCTCGAATGTCAGCGATGCGTTCCTCGGGTTTCCATGTTTGTCTCGCATAGATGACGGCTTCCCATTTCTCCAGCAAAGGTTGCAGTTTTTTTGCGTTTTGTGGAGAGCTGGACGCGACGAGTGTTACGAGCTTATCTTGGGGAAGACCTATGCAAGGCTGCTTGGTGACTGCCTCGTAAAAGTCTCTAACCACGGAATTCAGTTCGCTGGCCAGCATGTGTGGGTTGGAAAGAGAAAGCTCCGCTTCTATTCGTTTTTCAATTTCCAGAAGTCTCTCCAATGCTTCATGTTTGGGGCGGGGCCTTTTGAATGCTTTGGGGGTTTTTGTCTTACCCCTGAGCCAAAGACCGAGGGCGAGGAGGCAGAGGAGAGACCCCAACAAGAAACCGAAGGTTTTGAAGGAACCTGGGGAAGGAAATGGGTCTCGAGGATTTGCAAGTTCCTTGATTTGAATCATCACTGATTCCCTTGTCTCCGCCGCTTATGAAAGAACGAGAGAATCGGCCTCAGAACTGAGTCCATAGTGGGATGGGAAGGGATCGTAAAGTCGAGGATCTCCGCCCCGTGGCGACGGAGTTTTTTTGTGCAGTGGTGGCGATGTGTTTCCTTTGCTTTTGTGTAGGCCCTTCTGACCCGCAAGCTTCCAAAATCCAAAATGCGGCGTTCTCCGGTTTCGGGGTCCTGCATCGCGCGGAGTCCCCCGGCTGTGGGGGCTTCCGCCCCAATCCTCAAGGTGAGAACGTCGTGATTTTTAGCGCAAACCGAAAGGGGACCTTCCCAGGATTCAGGGTTTTCGCCACAGAGATCGCTCAGGATGAGGATGGAGCTTGGACGCTTGAGGACTTTTCCCGCATAGTCAAGGGCGCCGGCGAGCTTGGCTCTTCCTGGGCTGGAGGAAAGAGCGAGGATGTCCCGAAGAATACGAAGAATATGACCGATGCCTTTTTTGGGGGGTAAGTAGGTTTCTGCTCTTGATCCATAAGTAAGGAGCCCGACACGGTCATCATTGCGATGGGCCGACAGTGCAAGGCAGGCCGTGATCCGGGCAGCCATTTGCCTTGGAGTCCATGCACCTTCTTTCGAAACCATGGATGCGGAAGTATCGAGGAGAAATAGAAGGGAGCGTTCTCTCTCCTCTACGAAAACTTTGACAAAGGGCCTCCCCATCTTCGCTGTCACGCTGGGATCGATGAAACGAGGGTCATCCCCTTCTGCAAACTCCCGGATCTCTTCGAACTCGATCCCATTTCCTCGAAAGACCGAATGGTAGCCTCCCGCCAAGATTCCCCCGACTAGGGCGCGACTTTGGGCCTCAATCCGTCGCACTTCGGCGAGGACCTCTTGGAGGTCTTCAGGCGATTGGCCTCCGGGTATTCCTTTTGGCTTCAAGGGACGCGCACCTTGAGAAGAATCTTTTGAATGAGGTCCTCAGGTCCTTGCCCCTCTGCTTCTGCTTCGTAGGTGGTGACGACTCGGTGGCGAAGGACAGGCATTGCAACTTCTTGGATATCGTGGGGAAGGACATGATCGCGTTCTTCGAGGAGGGCTCGCGCCCGGGCTGCCTTGGCCAAGGCGATTGATGCCCTGGGGGATGCCCCGCAAAGAATCAGAGGAGCCAATTCAGAGAGTCCAAAGTCCTGAGGGTCTCTGGTTGCAGCCACTAGGTTCAAGATGTAGCTACGCGCCAGCTCATCGAGGTAAATCAAGTCCAGGAGCGTTCGGGCCTCAAGAATTTGTTCCGGCGTAGCGACTTGTTTGACTTGGGGTTTGCGTTGATTGTTTGCCATGCGGCGAATGATCTCGTCCTCTTCATTTCTTTTGGGGTAACCGACGACGAGTTTGAGCATGAAGCGGTCGAGTTGTGCTTCGGGGAGATGATAAGTTCCTTCTTGTTCAAGGGGGTTTTGGGTCGCCAAAACAAGGAAAGGCTTGGGGAGCGGCCGTGACTCTCCGGCCAGTGTGACCTGCTTTTCCTGCATAGCCTCCAGCAAGGCGGATTGCACCTTTGCCGGTGCCCTGTTGATTTCATCAGCAAGAACAAAATTTGCGAAGATAGGTCCCTCCTTAACACTCCATTCTCCCGTTCGATTGTTATAGACATGGGTCCCCAATAAGTCCGAAGGTAGAAGGTCAGGAGTGAATTGAAGGCGGTGAAAACTCCCTCCCAATGCCGTGGCAAGTGCATGGACAGCAAGGGTCTTTGCGAGGCCCGGGACACCCTCCACAAGGATGTGCCCGTCAGCGAGCACGCCGATCAGAAGGCCTTGAACCAAGTCCTCTTGTCCGACGAGGGAACGCTCCACTTCTTCGCGAACATCTGCGGCAAAGCTGATTCCTGCCCGGATTTGCTCCAACTCTCGCTCACTCAAAGGCTGTCCCCTTTCTTAGGCACTCGGTATTTCAGCATTGGAGAAGGATGACCTGAGCAAGGGGTGGGGTCAATTCAATGGGGGAGCTTTCCCTATTCTTCGCCAGCACTCAAGGGAATCTTCGCGTAGGATCAGGGACAATGAAACAACTAATGACCCTTTGGATTGTTTTAGGAGTCCTGCAGTTTCCTGCAAAGGCCCAGCGTCCTGCGAATCGGGAGGCTATGTGGCCTGCTCCCACCGCAGCGGATTGGAAACGACCTTGCCTGATTCGCTGGGAACGGACTTGGGAGGATGCTGTGGCGGTCTCTCAGCGGACCCGCAAGCCGATTCTGATTTGTGTGAATATGGACGGGGAGATTGCCAGCGAGCACTATGCCGGAGTCCGTTATCGTCAGAAGGAGATTGCTGATCTGTTCAAACCCTATGTTTGTGTGATTGCTTCGGTGTATCGCCACAACATTCGGGATTTTGACGAAGAGGGGCGGCGCATTCCTTGCCCCCGTTTTGGGACAGTCACCTGTGGGGAGCATATTGCGATAGAACCTATTCTTTACCGCAAGTTCCTCGACGGAAAGCGAATAGCACCCAGGCACATCATGGTGGAAGTCGATGGCGAAGAAAGTTACGACATCTTTTATGCGATGGATACGGCTTCGGTTTTTCAGGCGATTCAGGATGGAATTGCGACTCGGAAAATCCGTGCGAAACCGGACCCAAAGGGAGATCGAAGTATCACTGAACGTGTCAAGAGCCGAGACAGCAAGGATAGAGATGCTGTGGAGAAGGCTTTCCTGAAGGGTGACAAAGGCTTGAAGCGGGCTCTCCTGGCCGAGGCCTTGAAGAACCCGGATGCAGATCCCTCGGGGTTGCTTCGATTGGCCATTTTCGGATTCGACCGGGAGATTGCCGCAGAAGCACGAAAAGCCCTTGCGCGGTCCACCCGACCTGGCGCAGCGGAGGTGATTCATGAGGCTTTGCAAGCCAGGATGAAGCAAGAAGAAAGAAGGAATCTGCTCAAGGCCTTGGAACGTTTGAGCAAGATTTCCCCCAAAGCCCGTCGTTATGCCATTGTGCATCGAGGTCTTGGAAAAGCATCCAAGGTGGTGAACATGGGGAGTTGGGCCAAGGGCCTTGCCGGAGCGAGTTATACTGCTGGGTATCCTCAGCCCTTTGATTTGGGGGTGGAGGCGGACAAGGCCAAGTTGAGGCTCCAAAAAAACCGGAGAGACCCCCTGGCACTTCTGGATCTAGCCTTCTCCCGGCTCGAGCTTGCCCTTGAGGCCCAACCCATCCATGGACCCCGGCGAGGCCGAGGACCGAGTCAACAGAGCCTCCTCTATCAAGATGCTCTAAGTGCTGCCCAGAAGGCCAGGCGCTTCGGGGCGAAAGGATGGAAGCTCCACAGCATTTTCGCCCTCGTTGCGATCTCAAAGGGGGATCGCCAGTCTGCCCTCGCGGAGGCGGAAAAAGCCGTCGTCGGGATTCCCCCGGGCGAAACAAATCTTGTTTCCGCTGAGATTCTCCACCTCTTTGCACGCCTCCGTCGCGATGCCATTGTGGACGCACACCGTGCTAAACAAACCTGGCCCGCCCAATGGTTGACTGATCTGGACGCAAGCTACAACATCCTCTCGAAACATCCCTTCGGGACTCCAATCGCAGTTGTTGAACATTTTGATGTCCTCTCTTGGCTGGATGCCAAGGGCCGCGCTGCTCGCGTCCTTCAACAAGGGATCTCTCGCTTTCCGGCTTCCGGCCTCCTCCATGACCGGCTCCGAGGTTTTCTCCTGAAGACTCAGGGCGTCAGCGGCTTGGAGGCTTGGTACCGCCGCCGAATCGAAAAAAAACCTGAGGAAAGGACCCTCCCCTGGTTTGGGGCGTATGCTTCCATGGTCGCCGCCGAGTTTGAAAGAAGGGCGCGGAACCCGGCGAAAGCCCTCGCTGCTTATGACCGTGCTTTGGGCCTCTTCAAACAGAGCATTGACAGGGCTCCCGAGACCAAGGAGAGCGCTGACCATTTCATTGCTGTTGCTTTCGCCGGAAAGGCTCGTGTCCTTCTGGAGCAGGGATCCCTGGAGGAGGCGACCTCGGCTATCCTTGCTTCTTTCCAAAAGAGGCCTCTTTCTGCGTCGACCCGGGACGGCCTCAATATCTCGGGAGTGGAGACTGCTCGGATGCTTCTTCGTTCCCTAAAAAGAAGAAAAAAAGAGGCTCTCGCCAGCCTTCTTCAAAACACTTTAAAAAATCTGCCTCCAGAGACTCTAGCACTGCCGGTTTTTGAGCGACGCGTCGGAGGTTCCCCTCGCAAAGGCTCCCGCAGCTCCCCGACAGGTTCCCGAAGGCGCCGATAATGAGGAGTTTGCTTTCAGTTAAAGCGATTTTAGGAAAAATGCGGGCAGAACCCTCGGCAGAAGAAACGATGTAGCGCATATTATGGGGTAGGCTATCCCAACCCCCTTCTTGGATTTCAAGACTCTAGATTCATGAAAAAAGACCTCCATTCTCTATGGCTCTCTAGCTTGGGCCTTGCCTTTCTCCTCCCTCTGGGAACGGTTCTATCCGCCCAGGAACCCCCCGTGCCATTGCCGGTTCAGGGAGGGCAAGAACCCCCTCCACCTCCTCCCCCCGAAATCCAACAGGGACAGGATGCACAAGAAGGGAGTATTCCCGGCCAAGGTCCCGAGGGGGATGAAATCCAAGGGGCAGAAAGATCAAACCAGGGAGACCGCAATGAACTCATGGACCTCGATGTCGGCGTAGAGGTCCGAGCGATGCAGTCCCCCCCACGTCTTGCGCCGGGGGAAACCGGTCAACTCGTGGTTTTGGTAAGTGTCTTCAAAGGTTCCATGGTGCTCCCTGGGGGGCATGTCACGCTTAAGAAAAGCCAGGGCCCCCTCTCCTTGGGAAGCCCCGTTTGGGATCCGATTCCTTCTGGGGAGGGGGGCTATCGGGATAGCTTTATTGTTCGGGTGCCCCTCTCGGTGTCATCCACCGCAAAGTATGGGAAATATACCCTTCGTGGAAGCATTGTGATGAAGGGTGTTTTTCGCAGGCAGGATCTTAGAACCAGGTTAGTTCGAGAGAAGGGCAGAGGGACAGCTGGTAAAACCAGTCTCAATCGAGGGTTTCAGGCGGTCATTGTTGTTGGTAAGCCATGGCCTAAGCCTCCCAAACGCCACCGAAAGATAACGAAAAAAAGAGTCTCCTCCCCCATTTCGTCACCTCAGCAAAGCGGGGCTGGACCCTCAAAGGGACCAAAGCAGGTTTCAGATCTGGCTAAAAAAGGGGGGGATGATTCTCAGTTGAAATCCCCGCTGGGGATGACCGTCCCGGAAGAAGGAGGGCTCAAAGATCCTGGAGAGTTGGTGGCGCCTGAGGAGAGGCCAAGTGAGGGTGGGACGAATTTTTTAAAGCTTTTCTCGGGTTTGGTCTTAGTTGGCCTAGGTATAGCTGCTTTGTTCCTCTTGCTTCGGAAACGCTGATGGACCGCGAATTGCCGGATGGCCCCCTTGAAATAACGCGATGCGCAGAATTTTCTGCCAGCCACCGTCTACACCATCCCGAGCTTTCGGAGGAGGAGAACGAAAAACTCTTCCAAAATTGCAACTGGCCTGGCGGGCATGGGCACAATTATTTTATTGAGGTGACCGTTTCCGGCGAGGTCGATCCTCGGACGGGGATGGTCATGAACCTGAAGGATCTCAAGGCCGCGATTCAAACTAGGATTGTTGCTCCTTGCGATCACCGGAATTTGAACGTAGATGTCCCCTTCTTGAAGGGGATCGTGACCACGACCGAAAACTTGTGCCGGGCCTTTTGGCGGGAGTTGGAAGACGAGTTTTCAAAATGTGGTTATTCCTCCAAGTTATCCTGCATTCGCATCCGAGAAACCCGGGATAACTTTGTGAGCTACAAGGGCCCTTCTCAGTAAATTCCTAAATTACTGGCTCATCTTTCGGGAAAAATTGGGATAGGTGGAAATGTTCCAAAAGAACAGGGGCTTTCTTGCAGAAAAGCTTCAATGGTCCGGGATTTGAATAAGCCACCCCAGTTCCCCTAAATGAAGGATTGTGCTGTCAGTTTGGCAGAAGAAGGGGCCAGATTTCCTTCATGGCAAATCCAAAGTTGGCATTTTTTTTTGATGGGGAACGGTTGCTGTTCAAGTTCGTTCTCAATGGTAGTTTTCAAGAAATGGCGAGCAAGGGAGAGCAGAGGGAGAGGAGAAAAAATGAAGAAAACCAATACACACTCGGTTACCCACAGCTGCTGCAATGAAACCTTTGCAAAGAGGCTTAGAAACCTCAAGGCCGGGATGGTTTTGGACTGGCGAGCTTTGGACGCATTCCTTGATGGGGGACCTCAATGCTTTCCAAGTGAATCCAAGAAACTCATGCGGAAATTGGACCGGCTGAAGATTGAAATAAAACCTCTGACTTTTGAGGACCCAAGTGAGAGGGAGGGGTATGACACTCCCTATCATCAGCAGGGTTCTTTGAGTCGGGATGGTGTTGTTGCCTATGAAAAAGAGCTGAACCGACTTCCGCGTTTGAATCGAATCGGGGAGTTTCGGATGGCAAAGCGATTTGAGTTTTTAACTCTCCGCGCAGAATCCGTTCTTTGCCTCCTCAATCTCAATATGGAGCAACGGAAATTCGCACTTTCCAAGGGACGCTTGCCCTCCCTTCCAGAGACAAAAAGTGAAAAAAGGCTGGCTCTGATCCAAAGGGCTGAAAGCCGTCTACGAGAATTGGCCGATCTTAGGGACGCTTGGATTCGAGGGACTCTTTACATTGTCATGCGAGCTGTGCATCGCTACCGAAATCTGGGGATTGATACTGCCGATTTGATTCAGGAAGGGAATGTCAGTCTGTTTCAGGCCATCGAGGGTTTTGATTGGAGGCGCTCGGTCCGCTTTAAAACCTATGCTGAATATTGGGTGAACCAGGCCTTCCTTAAAATCCTATACAACAATGTTCGTACCGTTCGAGTTCCCGTTTGGGTGCAAAAACAGTTAAAAAAGATTAAGGATTTCCAGAAAACCTCGATGCAACAGATGGGGCGTCCGCTTTCTGCCCAAGAGTTGGGCGAAAAGTTAGGCATCTCCTCGGATCGAGTGGAGAAACTCTTGGAGACCAAGCGCTTTGCTGTTTCCCTGGATGCCAAGATTGGTGATGGTGAAGGGGGGCGGGTTGGTGACTTGATTCAAGATGAGAGAATCTTGCCGGTCGAGGAACGCGTTGTGGATGTTCCCTTGCAAGATAGGCTTGAGGAAGTCCTGGGGGAACTTCCTGAACGGGAACGCTTAATCCTGAATCTTCGCTATGGACTGGACGGGAAAACTCCAAAAACTCTTCTGGAGATTGGAGAATTGCTCAAGGTGAGTGCTGAGCGGGTCAGGCAGCTACAAGAGGCTGCGATCAAAAGGATGAAGCTGCCGAAGATGAAGAAGCGTTTGCAATCCTTTGCCTGTTAAGTCCTACTTTCAAAACACTGTCTCTTAAAAGGGAGATTGAATGCTTCCTTCTTGATGAGACGGGGGCAAGAAAAAGCAAAGCCCATGTAGGGCTTTGCTTTCTTCGTTCCGAGCCGGAAGCGCTCATAACTCATCATGTGAAAGAATTCCTAGCTTTTGGAGTCTTTGTAGGTTGGCGATAATAAGCGGGTTTTCAGGGGATCTTTTTTTTGCTTTTTTGAAAAGCATGGCCGCTTGATTTAGGTCTTTTCTGAGGATGGCCTCAATTCCTTCTTCAATGAGTTCTTTTACCTCTTCAGTCGTTTCTTCCTCGGCTTCCGATTGGAACTGATAGGGCCCCATGATTTCCTTGTTGATGGGGGCACAAGTTGCGGTGACACCTCGATCGAGAAGCCGGAAAAAGGCTTCCACTCCCTCCCCTTGCGCGTCCCGAGCTGACCAAATCCCTCCCTTGGAGACCATGATTTCTCCACAAGGACCTTGTTCATCAAGAACTTGAACCATGATCTCAAAGCCGCTTGTCATGGCGAGAAGAAGTTGGGGGCTGAGCTCAGAAAAGGAGAGGCCTTCATGGGGGATGGCCTTTTTTTTTCGCTCGACTCGGTCTTCGATCATTCTGAGAATCCTTCGGGGATTCTCTTCGGCCGAATAAAGGCCGAGGTCGAGAAACTCAAGAATCTCTCTTCGTTGTGGGCAACCCTTTGGAAGGAAAAAAATGAGTTCAGGGAGCTCCCCTAGTCTTCGTTTTAGGTCCCAAATGAATTCAAAGCCATTGGTCCGCTCCGAGGAAAAGGCTGAAATGATGAGATCGGGAGGGCTCATCTCGATCACTTGAATCGCTTGAAGATAGGATTGGATGTAGAGGATTGAGATGTGCGGCCTTCCCATCAGATCCTGATGAAGAGGGCCAAGAAGTCCGCTGGAGTTGTCGAGAATCAGGATTCGGAACATTGCTTTTTACTTACTCTGTGTGTGGTCTTTCATCCTTTGGGTCGCCTTGCCTCTTCCGAAGGTTTTTGGACCTAAAGCCAATCGCTCTCCGATGAATCCATTCCCTTCCTTGGTTGTGTATGGATCTGGACTCGTCCTTATGAAGGATTCTGGTGGAATTATCGGAGCCTTCGTTGTCTTCGGTTTACCTGCATTTTCTTTTAATCAGGGGCGTCGGCACTCTTAGAGTGTGGGGAGCTTCTCTCTGATATTCGTTCCATTGGTATTTGCTTCCGAAGCTGGAACTTGGAGCTTCTATCGGCCAGACTTCTTTTCTTTGAGGCGTCTAGTGAGGATGAAATGGATTTTTCATGGAATGAGGAGCAGCAAATGCTGCGGGAGATGGTCCGAGATTGGACGGTAGGAGAATTAAAGCCTCGAGCTGCGGAGATTGATCGAGAACACAAGATTCCTTCAGAAATCATTGACCAGATCAAAGAGTTGGGTTTTTTCGGGATCCATGTTCCAGAGGAATATGGGGGTTCTGGTCTTGGGGAGATAGGCCTCTGTATCTTTATGGAAGAGATTACCCGGGGTTGTTTTTCGACGGCGGTTTTTTGCGGGGGCCATATGTCCATTGGGGGGAATGCAATCCTCCTGTATGGAACGGATGAACAGAAGCAACGGTATTTGCCGGCAATGGTGAAAGGCGAACTTTTATCTTGCTACGCATTGACGGAAGCGGATGCGGGATCAGATGCTGGGGCGATGCGGACCACTGCCGAGCGGGATGGGGATGATTGGATTGTCAACGGGTCGAAAATATGGATCACAAATGGGGATGTGGCTGACCTGATTGTCACATTTGCGGCAAATGACCGAGAGAAGGGGGCCCGGGGAGGGATCACTGCTTTTGTCATCGAGCGGGGGATGAAAGGGTTCCGCTCAGGAAAACGCGAAGAGAAGATGGGGCAGTGCGGTTCCTCGACGGTGGAGTTGCATTTTGACGGGGTCCGGGTTCCGGATGCCAATCGCCTTGGAGAGATTGGCAAAGGGTTTTCCGTGGCCATGGGGACCCTGGACCGCGGACGGCTTACCTTGGGGGCGAACTGCTTGGGGGCAGCCAAGGAGGCTTTGGAGGTCTCGGCTCGGTATGCGAAGGAGCGGGTTGCCTTTGGAAAGCCCATCGCCAAGCAACAGGCGATTCAGACCATGTTGGCGGATATGGCTACCGATATTTATGCAATGGAGTCGATGGTTTACCGTGCAGCCTGGATGTGCGACCAAGGGAAGCCCTTTTCTCAGGAGTCTGCCATGGTAAAGCTGTTTTGTTCGGAAGCCTTGGACCGGGTTGTGGATCGGGCAGTCCAGATCCATGGTGGAATGGGATACAGCAAGGAATATCCGGTGGAGCGGATGTATCGGGATGCAAGGGTGAATCGGATCTACGAGGGAACTAGCGAAATCCAGCGCTTGGTTATTGCAAGGGGGGTCTTGCGTTAAAACTTTGCGAATGAAGCCATTTCCGGCGGATTCCTGGAACTGGGGGAAGGAATCTGGTAGAACTTTTGCCCATTTTCCACATTGAAAGATCCCCCACCTAGTGGGGGAAGGCCCTCTATTCGCGCGATCGTGGCACCAAAAAAACACAATCCAGTCGATAAGCTTGCTGTAATCGTTCTCGCTGCCGGCAAGGGGACGCGCACAAAGCAAAAGCTCCCCAAAGTCCTTTTGCCCCTTTGTGGTGCACCGATGCTGGATTACGTCCTCGATTCTCTCGAGGCGCTTCACGCTGACCACTCGGTAATTGTCCTGCATCATGGGATTGGAGAGGTTCAAACCACCCTCGGGAAGCGTTTTGAAGCTCTCGGTTGCCAAGTTGTAGACCAGGGGGCACCCAATGGCACGGGCCACGCGATGCAAGTGGCTCTAAAGGCGATGGATCCCGATGGGGCATTTGAAGGGACGATCTTGGTTTTATATGGGGATTCTCCGCTGATTTCCGTTGAAACCCTCCAGGCTTTGGTCCGGGGTGTGGAATGTGAGATCCCGGAGGTCGGGTGCCCGGCGGCAACCATCTTAACCTCAGAGGAACTGGTTCCGGGAGGGCTGGGGCGGATTCTCCGAGCTGAGGACGGGACCTTCCTCGCCATCCGTGAAGCAAAAGACTGCAGCCAAGAGGAACTTGAAATCCAAGAGGTAAATACTGGATTTTGCGCCTTCCGTGCTTCCGCCTTGCGTTCCTGTCTCCCCAAGCTCAAAAACCAGAACAAGCAAGGCGAATATTATTTGACCGATGTTTTTGGGATGCTTGTAGAAAAGGGAGAGGCTGTTCTACCGATCATGACGGAGGATCCGGATGAAGTTCTCGGGATCAACGACTTGAGTCAGTTGGCCCAGGCCCGATGGGTTTTGCAGGAGCGAATCCTTGAAGAACATATGGCCAATGGAGTTTTGATCGAAGATCCGGCCACTGCAGTCATCGAGAAGGACGTGCAGATTGGGAGCGGGACCAAGGTGCTCCCCTTTGTGGTCATGCGAAATGGGGTGAAGGTGGGAGAAAATTGTGAAGTTGGCCCCTTCAGTCATCTTCGGGTAGGGGCAGTTCTCGAAGATCAGGCCGAGGTAGGGAACTTTGTCGAGATGAAAAAATCAGTTCTCGGTCAGGGGTCCAAGGCGAAACATTTGACCTACCTTGGGGATGCTACGATTGGCAGGAGAGCCAACATCGGGGCGGGGACGATCACTGCGAACTATGATGGTGTTCACAAGCACAAGACCGAGATCGGAGATCGAGCCTTTATTGGATCCGGGACGATCCTTGTAGCACCCGCAAAAGTGGGAGAGGGGGCTCTGACGGGGGCGGGAGCGCTGATCAAACGCAATTGCCATATTGGGGCTCAAGAGGTCTTTGTGGGGGTTCCTGCACGGTTTTTGAAGCGGCTCGATGAAGAGGGGGGTGAGTGATGGCCTTCCATCGGCTACGAGTCTTTTCTGGTAATGCCCACCCTGTGCTTGCAAAGGCCATTGTGACTGAAATGGGGCTGGATTTGGGAGAGGCTGCAGTTGGGCGCTTCCCTGATGGCGAGATCGACGTGAAAGTTCTGTGTGATGTTCGAGGGGCTGACTGTTTTGTGGTCCAGCCGACTTGCCCTCCGGTGAATGAGAACCTCATGGAGCTTTTGATCATGATCGATTGTTTGAGGCGGGCTTCAGCGGATCGAATCACTGCAGTTCTTCCATATTTCGGTTATGCGCGCAAGGACCGAAAGGACGAAGGGCGTGTTCCGATAACCGCTAAGTTGGCTGCAAATCTGATCACCCAAGCCGGGGCTCATCGGGTTTTGACCGTTGACCTTCATGCTGCTCAAATCCAGGGTTTTTTCGATATTCCGGTGGACCACCTCTATGCCCGGCCTGCTTTCCTTCCTGTTCTCAAGGAGGTTCTTGGAGACAATCTTGTGATTGTTTCGCCTGATGTGGGAGGAGTGAAGTTAGTTCGAGCCTATTCCAAGGCCCTCGGCGCCAGTTTGGCCATCATCGATAAGCGTCGGGTTTCAGGAACGGAAACCCATGTGGAAAACTTAGTTGGTGAGGTTGAAGGAAAAAACGCTCTCATCGTGGATGACATGGTCTCTACCGGTGGATCGATTACAGATGCTGCCCGGATCGTCAAAGCGAATGGAGCAAAGAGTGTTTTTCTTGCAGCGACTCATGGGGTTCTTTGTGGGCCTGCTGTGGAGCGTTTGGATGGTGCTCCGGTGGACGGTATCTTTTTTTCGGATAGTATTCCCATTCCTGGGGATAGGAGCCCAAAAAAGCTCCAACATGTCAGCCTTGCCCCAATGCTTTCGAAGGCGATCATGAACATTCACAAAAGTGAATCAGTGAGTCGCCTCTTTGATAGCTTGGGCTGAAGATGTTACGGATGGGGAAGGAATCTGTGTTGGCAAGGATGATCTGCCGGCATTCGGGACTCATTTTTTATGATGTTGGGTATGAGGTGAAGAGGTCAAATCGATGAAGATTGCAAATCTTGAAGCAAAGCTGCGCGGAAGCGACCAGCTCGGAAAGAGGAATAACCGCATCCTTCGGGCGGCTGGTTTTATTCCGGCGGTTGTGTATGGAAAGTCTAAAGAAGGAAGAAACCTCGCTTTGGACGAGAAAGACTTCACCTCTCAGGTGTGGAGTCGCCATAAGGTCTTTGAGCTAAGGCTGGATGACGGCTCCAAGGAAGAGACCTTCCTGAAGGAGCTTCAATGGGACGAGTTGGAGGATCGCATTCTTCATGCGGATTTTATCCGGATTTCCTTGAATGAATTGATGCGTTCGAGCGTTCAGATCCAATTTGTAGGGACTCCGAAGGGTCTTTCCAAAGACGGGGTTTTTGACGCTCCCATGCAACAGATTGAGGTGGAGTGCCTACCTAAGGATTTGCCCGAGGTTTTGCGTTTGGTGATCAATGACCTGGACCTGGGGGATGTGATTCGGGTGAAGGATCTTCCCCTGGGGGAGGGTGTGAAGACCCTGGTGGATCCGGAGGAGGTCATTTGCCAAGTTCGCGTTGCTAAAGCCCGCAAGGAGGAACCGGCGGACGAGGAAGCTGAAGGCGAAGGGGCTGGGGAAGGTGAGGCTCCATCGGGAGACTGATTTTCCCGTCATCCTCACCGTTCCCAGGTCTCTCACAAGCCATGATCCTGAGCCAGCCCTAATCTCCAGGTGGCGTCCAAGGAGACTACTGTGCTTGTGGATGATGTGGGCTTTGAGGGAGAAATGGTAGGATCTTGCCTTTGCTTCTTGCTAGGAAAGGGCTAGGATGTTCGGCTCGAATTCATCTTCTCCAGGATCTGGGGGGCGGCTTCTTGTGGGCCTCGGCAATCCTGGTGAAGAGTATAAAGGAACTCGACACAACTTAGGCTTTGAGGTCTTGGATTTGGTCGGAGAACGGCTTGAGATCTCTTGGCGACGGTTGAGTCGAAAGGATGGTTTTTCGGGACGAGTCAAAGGACGAGTCTCGGAGGTGTTGCCGGAGTCTTTTTCTGAGGAAGACCCAAGAGGAAGCATTCTCCTCTTGAAACCTATGACCTATATGAATCTAAGCGGGGTAGCAGTTGCTGCTTTCGCTCGGCGTTTTGAAATTGCGCCGGAATCGATCTTTGTAGTCTATGACGACCTGAACCTACCCTTGGGGCGCATTCGATTGCGGCCGGGGGGCAGCCCGGGAGGTCACAATGGGATGAAATCCATTGTGTCTTGCTTGGGTTCCGAAGGCTTTCCCCGATTACGAATCGGGATTGGTCGCTCAGATCTTGACTCTGGAAGTATGGCGGACCCTGATTTTGTCTTGGGGGTTTTCGAAGCTTCGGAAAGGAGGATCCTGGATCCCGTTCTTTCGGCTTCCGTCGATTGCTGTCTTGCTTGGATGCAGGGCGTGGATCTTCCGGACTTGATGACACGCTTCAATGGCTTTTCCTCTCCCGTTGAGGAAGAGAATTGAGCGGGTCTGAGGATCCCTTCAAAGGATCCGAGTCAATGAGTTCAAGTTTAAGGGTTCAATTGTCTGGACGATGTTTTGTTGTTCTTGTTTTGTGATTTCGAACCTGAACTTCTGCCTGGATGATGCCTAAGACCCTTTGCTGGGATTGCAAAGTCTTAAAAAGCGTGGGGTGAACTTTCCAATGAATAGGTTCACACGCTCTCGGTGAATCCAGGCTAGGGATCAAGAGGATTTTTTTTGAGCCATTGGCCAAGGAGCCGATTTTTTATGAAAACGTATGAAGCGATGCTTCTCCTGGATAATCGGGAGGTGAAAAAGGGCTGGGATAGCCTCAAAGAAAAGGTGGACGGAGTCTTCAAGAAGCATGGAGCCGAAATCATCGTGGCAAAGCGCTGGGATGAAAGGAAGCTTGCCTATGAAATCAAGAAGCAGCGTCGGGCCACCTACTACCTTGCCTATATCAAGGCATCCCCGGACAGTCTTGCAAAGTTGAATTTTGA
This sequence comes from Planctomycetota bacterium, assembly GCA_026984035.1. Classification (GTDB taxonomy): domain Bacteria; phylum Planctomycetota; class UBA1135; order UBA1135; genus HyVt-539. The sequence continues at coordinate 30,027 of JALSSW010000047.1, read as the reverse complement.
CTTCAAGTTGGCAGAGCCGGTGTTGAGGCACCTGCTTCTAAAAGTTGACGAAGTGCCTGCGGAAGCCTTCGAGCCGGAGAAGGAATTCCAAGTTGAAGCTTCCACCGAGGAAGAGACGGGCGCGTCCGAAAAGACTGAAAAGCCCGAAGAGGAACTTACTTCTGAGGGAGAATCCCTCGCTGTAGATGTTGTCGCTGAGGTCGTGTCTGCTTCGGAAGTTGAAGTGATCGAGGAAAGCGTTGAGGGATCTACCGAGGCTTCTCTTGAGGCGGAAGATGAAGGCTCTTCGCCTCTGTCCGAAGGCGAAACAAAAAACGACTGAAGAAAAGAGATAAGGAGTTAGACCATGGCATATGGAAACAAAAAATTTCGGCGATTCGGTTCTGAAGCTAGCAACGTAAAGCCTGATGGGGAATTGGATTACAAGAACATCCCCTATCTTTCGAGTTTGATGAGCCCACAATTTCGAATTTACCCTCGTAAGCGGACGGGTTTTTCGGGTAAGGATCAGAGAAAGCTTAAACGTGCGATCAAGCGTGCTCGTTTTCTCGCATTAATCCCCTACACATCCTAGGGAAAGGAAGGGCTTCAGATGAGTAAGAAAGCGAGTGACATCCAAGTTCTGCTAATGCAGGACGTCAAGAACCTCGGCAAGACAGGTGAAACTGTCCGTGTCCGCCCCGGCTATGCCCGAAACTTCCTTCTTCCAATGGGAGTTGCAGCGATTCCAGATGCCACGACCCTCGCAGCTCTTGCGGCGCGGGAGAAAAAAATGGCCGATATGGAAGCCGCCCGAGAAAAATCCTTGAAGGAGTTGGCCGAAAAAATCCCCCAAACAAACATCACTTTGGAGATGAAAGTGGGGAACGATGGAAAGCTCTATGGGTCTGTGACAAATCAAATGATTGCAGATGCAATGAATGAGGCTGGCCTTGAGATCCACCCATCAAGTGTCCGTATGGAAGATCACATTAAAGAGGTCGGGCAGTTTGAAGTGCCCATCCATGTCTATGGAGATGTGACTGTTCAGGCGCGGATCTGGGTTGTAAAGGCTGCCGATTAAAGGGACACGCTTCCCGTGGGAAGACTCCCTACATGATGAGCTGATGACATGACTAGGAGGGGAAGCTAAGCTTCCCCTCTTTGGGTTTGTCAGAAAGAGGAGAGGGCTAAGGATGGGCCAGGGGCCGGAAGATCTGCGGACTGTGCCTCATAACCTCGAGGCGGAAAAAAGCGTGCTTTCCTCGATGTTTATCCATGAGGACACATGCGTGGATCTCCTTCAGTTATTGGACCCTGAGGATTTCCACCTTCAAGCTCATCAGCTTGTTTTTAAGGCGATTCGGGAGCTTTACGATAACCACAAGCAGTTGGATCCTGTCACCGTTGGGGATCAGCTCGAAAAGCAAGGAGTCCTGGACCAAGCTGGAACAAGAGGCTACCTCTACACTCTTGTCGACTATGCACCGACGGCAGCCAATGCCCACCACCATGCGGAGATTGTTCGAAACAAATCCGTGCTTCGGAAGTTGATCGGAATCACGACCGAGATTGCCCAGAAGGCCTATCAATCCGCCGAGGAGCCCTCGGACCTTTTAGATGAAGCTGAGGCCAGGATCCTGGAAATCGCTCGCGATCGGGAGGTGGGAGAACCTCAGCCGATGGAGAATCTGATATGGGAAACCTACAAGCGAATTGAATCGTATCGCAATCGGGGAGATGGACCCACCGGGGTTGCAACAGGTTTTCATGATCTGGATGAATACACGAGTGGTTTACAGCCGGGGGAACTGATCATCATTGCGGCTCGTCCCTCGATGGGGAAGACCTCCTTCGCACTGAACCTAATTGAAAGGTCTTCCGCCAAAGGTTATGGGGCCGTGTTCTTTAGCTTAGAGATGACCTCAACCCAGGTGACCCAAAACATGCTATGTGCGACCGCCCAGGTTGATGCACATAAAATGCGCCGAGGGTTTCTTTCTCAGGCAGAGCAGGGGAGGCTCCAGGAAGCGGCTGGAGATTTCTATAAACGAAATATTTTTATTGATGATACGCCCGCTCTCACTCTGTTGAACCTTCGTTCCAAGGCTAGGCGGCTTCGACAAAAGGAAGATATTAAACTCATTGTGATTGATTATCTCCAGCTGCTTCATGCGGGGACTCGAGTGGAAAGCCGTCAGCAGGAGATTTCTTTGATCAGTCGATCTCTGAAGGGCTTAGCCAAAGAGTTGGAAATCCCTGTGGTTGCTTTGTCCCAGCTAAACCGGGGAGTGGAACAACGAGACAATCATAGACCGCGTATGTCTGACCTTCGGGAATCCGGTGCAATCGAACAAGACGCAGATGTCATCATGATGCTTCACCGGGAAGAGTATTACAAACCGGAGAATGAGGAGCTCAAAGGTCTCGCGGAACTCATTCTTGCGAAGCAGAGAAATGGCCCTACTGGGACGGTCAAGCTCAGGTTTTTTCGGGACTTTATGCGTTTCGAAAGTTTCTTGGCACAGTCGGAGCCCGTGCATTGATTCAAGGATTCCTTTTTTCTTTGCTCTTCCTCACTTGTTCCTCGCTTTGCGCACAGGGTGGGGATCCAGGCATTGCCTCCCAAAAAAGGGATTCCGCTGACGGGAAAAAGATCCTGGATGTCGAGATCTCAGGAGCTCGAAGCCTCCCTCCCGAAGTGTTGCTGCATGTGTTGGGGACCAAAAAAGGGGGGAAGCTCAATCCTAGGATTGTTCGCGAGGATCTCTTGCTTCTTTGGCGTCGGTTTAAAGTCCGAGGTCAGTTCAAGGTCAAGGAAGTTCCCGGAGGGGTGAAGGTCCTGGTGGTCATTTATGAATTCCCTACCTACAAAAAGGTGGCATTTCGGGGCCTGGTGAGGTTTTCGGAGGAGCGGGTTCGCAACTTATTGGACCTCCGAGAGGGCGATTCTCAAACCATGATGAGTGCCAATAACTTGGCTCGAACCTTGGAAGGACTTTACAAAAAGGACGGTTATCATTGGGTAAAGATTCGTGTGCAGCCGGATTCTGAGAAGGATCAGATCCTTTTTATTGTGGACGAAGGGCCTAGGGTTCGGGTTCGTAATATCGATTTCCGTGGGAATGAGCATTTTCCTGATTGGGTTGCCTTAGGATGGGTCTGGAACATCCTTGGCTCCTCAGGGTTCCAGTCCAAGCCGGGTTTCTTGTCCAATGCGATTTTTTCTCGCAAGGTCCTTGATGAGGATCTGGATCGCGTAAAAAACTTTTATCACAACCGTGGATATCGTGACGCCCTTGTGAGCTTGGAACGATTGGATTTCAATCGGAGTCGAGATGGGGTTTCTATTGTGATTCGGATTTATGAAGGGCCGCTATATCACGTCTCCTCCGTGGATCTCGAACAGATTCCTGCTTCGGGTGAAAAGAAGGTCCTCTACCCCAAGAGCGAAATTCTCTCCAAGCTGAAGCTCAAGAAGGGAGATATCTTGACCCAGGATCTCCTGGAGCATGACAAAGATGCTATTGCTCGTTTTTATGGGCGAAGAGGTTTTCCCAATCTGCAGAGATTCCCGACCTTGGATCGGGGAAGTGCCTTTGAAGTTTTGGAACCCCAGGAGGTTGTGGACCCCCAGAAACATGAAATCCAGGTTACCTATCGGGTGAGAGAGGGGAAAAGGAAGACTCTGAGGAATGTGCGGATTCGGGGAAATAAATTTACAAAGGATTATGTCGTTCGCCGAGAGATCTCCGTGTTTCCGGGAGAAACCCTGGACATGGTGGAGTTGGAAAAGAGTGAAAGCCGTCTCAATTCTCTCCGTTATTTTGGGGATCGTGATGCGGGAAAACAGGGGGTCCTCGTCAACCTTGTTCCGGTTCCCGAGGATGAGGATAAGTTGGATGTGGATGTTAAGGTTGAGGAGGGGACAACGGGGCAAATCCTTTGGGGTTTTGGAGTCTCATCCCAAAATGGCTTTTTTGGAAATGTGACCTATCGGAAACGGAACTTCGATTGGAAAAAACCTCCAAAGGGGCTCAATCCGATATCCTGGTTTACCCAAATCCTTAATAACGAAGCCTTTCATGGTGCTGGGCAGACGCTCAATTTGGATTTGACCCCTGGAGTACAGCAAAGCCAATTTAGCATCTCTTTTCTCGAACCCGATCTCTTCTCGCAGCACTTTGACCCAACCGGGTTGAATCTACAGGGGTATCGATTGTTACGGGCATGGGATAGCCATTTTACAGACGTCTTGGGAGGGCAAATCGGTCTTGAGAGGCGGTTTGGAAGAAACGCCGGGGTTTCTCTGCGTCTTCGGGAAGATCGAGTGAGGACCTATCGAATTGATGGGAATGCTCCTGCCATTGTTTGGGATGCAGAAGGAAAAGAAACCATTCGTTCCCTTCGGGTGGGATTCAACCTGAGGAGCTTGGATCGAAGGATTCGCCCGACCAGCGGGTTTCGGATGGGGGCTTACGGTGAGATCGCCCCCGACTCTTTGGGGGGAGAAGCCCACTTCTGGAAAATGGGAGTGAATGGTCGGGTTTTCATCCCAATTGCAAGGGATTCCAAGGAGAGAGCGCATGTCTTGGAAATCCGAAACCAGTTCGATGTGGGTCGCGGGCTGGGCGAAGACAAGGATTTGTTTTTAACCGAAAGGTTCTCGATGGGGGGGCAGTCGACACTTCGTGGTTTTAGTCCCAGGAAGGCGGGTCCCATGCAGTTCGGCAACCCCACTTTCGGAGAAATGCGCTATCTTGGCTCCATCGAATACGGCTTTCCGCTCTTCTCAACAAGAATGCAAGGGCAGTTCCGGGAAACGGAGATCATTCGGGGCTTGGTGTTTTTAGATGCGGGTATGCTGGGCAAAGATTTTAGTGACCCCATCTTTCAGCAGCTTCGATTATCCACAGGCTTTGGGGTTAAGCTCATCGTTCCCGGGCTTGGCGGCTTGCCGATCCGTTTTGATTTTGGCTTTCCGATCCTCCGAGAATCTACGGATGATCTACGATTTTTCCACTTTAGCATTCGTTTCTAATCCTTTTCGAAGGAGGAACCACACATGATCCTTTCTTTACTTTCCCTCGTTGCTTTTGCGGTTCCGACTCATGCACAAGAGAAGCCCTATTCGGTTTCTCTTTCCGTGGATCGTTATGTTCGGTTAGGGGATCCTGTTGTTGTGAAGCTCGATCTTCAGGCATTACAGGATTGCCAAGTTCCCAAGGGTTTATTCACGGGAGACTCTTTACAGGTGCGCGTGGATGGAAAGGTGCTCGGCTTTCTTGGAAAAAAATCGACCAAAGAATCCGGAGTGCCCCTTCGTGCTGGAACCAAGCTGGCAGTCTCCATTCCCATTAGAAGTAAAGATCTCGTGGGTAAGCTTCCAGGAAAGGTGAAGCCTGGAAGTATCTTGAATTGTGAATTGGGGGTCCCCAGTGTTCCAACTGCTCGGGCCCAATTCAAAATGGTAAAGGAGCCCAATTCGAAGTCTCTTGCAAAGTTAGACCTTGCCAAAACCAAGGTTGCCCTTGTGACGAACTTTGGGACGATGCTGATCTCTTTTCGGCCTGACAAAGCCCCTAAGACAGTGGAGAACTTTGTGAAACTTTCCTTGGACCACTTTTATGACAAGACCAAGTTCCACAGAGTGATTCCTGGTTTCATGATTCAGGGGGGGGATCCAAACTCCAAAAATGACAACCCGGATGACGATGGCCTGGGCGACCCCGGCTACAAAATTAATGCGGAGTTTAATGATCTCAAACATGTCCGTGGAGTGATCTCCATGGCTAGGAGTGCGGATCCGAATTCGGCTGGGAGCCAATTCTTTATTTGTCATGCGGCGGCGCCCCATCTCGACGGACAATACACTGCTTTTGGCAAATTGGTGGATGGTTTGGATGTCTTGGACCGCATTTGTAAGGTTCCCTTGGGTGTGAATCGGGCTGGCCAAAGAACTCGGCCAATCAAGGATGTGGTGGTGTTGCGAACGGTAGTCCTTCCAGTTTGGAAGTGAGGAGACAAGAATGAGCATTGATTTAGAGGACGTTGATCTCTCCACCCTTGGTGCGGAGATTGAAACTGAGTATGGGGTCATGAAGCTTCGTTTCTTTGCGGAGAAGGCTCCCCTGACGGTTCGCAACTTCTGTAAGCTGGCCCAGGATGGCTACTACGATGGCTTGACGTTTCATCGGATCGTAAAGGACTTTATGATCCAGGGGGGATGCCCTCAGGGGACCGGGACCGGAGGACCCGGTTATACGATCCCGGCGGAGTTCAACGATGAACCCCATGACCGCGGAGTGTTGTCCATGGCCCGGAAGGCCGATCCTGACTCAGCCGGAAGCCAGTTTTTTATTGTTCATGCCCCGAGCGTGCCGAGCCTCGATGGGAAATATACAGCCTTTGGCAAGTTGGTCGATGGTTTCGAAGCCCTGGATTCTTTGGCTTCTGTAGAAACGACCTTTGGCCCAGGTGGTGAGAAGAGCAAGCCCGTAGAACCCATTCATATCAAATCCGTCCGGATCCTTGTGGTGGACAAGGAAGGGTCTGAAGAAGGGCAAGGGGTTGAAGATGGTTTGAATGCCGAGGGGGCCTCGGAGGAGAACGAGGAATGACCGAGGAATGGAAGAATTTACAAATTTCGGTGGAGGATGGCGTCGCGATTTTAACCATCAATCGGCCTTCCAAGTTGAATGCTCTGGACAACGATACTCTTGATGAGTTGAGCGAAGCAGTTTCTGAATGTTACGTGGAGGAAGAGATAGGAGTCTTGATCCTTACGGGGGCTGGGACCAAATCTTTTGTTGCCGGAGCAGACATCTCCATGTTGGCTGAGCAAGGAGTTGTGGATGGGAGGATGAACAGCCTCTTGGGTCATGATTGCATGAGTTTGGTGGAGGAAGGACCCAAGCCCGTGATCGCGGCGGTGAACGGCTTTGCTTTGGGGGGAGGTCTGGAGTTGGCGCTTGCCTGTGATTTTAGATATGCCTCCCAAAATGCCGTCTTTGGCTTGCCTGAGGTTGGGCTGGGGATTATCCCTGGCTATGGAGGGACCCAGAGGCTTCCGCGCTTGGTCGGGACGGGCGTGGCTTTGGAGATGATCTTGACGGGAGGAAAGATTGATGCTGATGAAGCCTTACGTATAGGTCTTGTCAACCGAGTTCTTCCCCAAGAGGAGCTCCTGGGAGCGGCAACGAAAACCGCACAGAAGATCCTTCGAAATGGTCCTATTGCTGTTCAGATGGCAAAGGAAGCTGTTCGAAGAGGAACGCAGATGCCTTTGGCTGATGGGGCATCCTTGGAGGCTGACCTCTTTGGGATGATTTCTTCTACCGAGGATATGAAGGAAGGGATGAAAGCCTTTTTGGAGAAAAGGAAACCTGAGTTTCGGGGAGAATAGAATCTGTTTCACTTAAGAGGTTCACTCCGTTTTTAGGATTCCTTGGAGAATAAGAGGGAAGGTTCCCAAGGTCTGACCTCGGTTTTGAGGTCTGAAACACATGAGGATCCACTCTCCTTTTCCGTCTCGGATGAGACCTGCTGCGGCTTTCCCTTCGATAAGCTCCCTCCCTTCGAGATATCCGGACAGGAGTGGATGCTTGGAAAAGAGAAGGATAGGGATGAGGTCTTTGCCCCCCAGAGCCACTTTGTCCCTTTGGTAAACGGGGAAGTTTTCTTCGAAGCCTTTAGCGAAAAGCGAAGGGGACTGGGGCAAATGAGACCGCGATACTCTATGAACACGAAGGAGGGAGCCGGGAGAAAAGAAGCTATTCCTTCTCTCTTGTAAAAGGTTTCGCACATCCTTGCCTGGGAGAGGGAGGATGGCGTCTACCCCTGATCCCCACGTCAGGATCCTTCCTCCCTTTTGGACAAATTGACGAAAAATGTTGAGTCCCTGTGCCCCGATTCCTCCTGCAAAGGGAGGCAGCTGGCGGTTTTTGTTGATGCCATAGAGGAGCCGGGATTTGGAGATGCTGGGGAGGATGAGGACTTGGATTTGGGAAAGTGCAGCACTGAGGTCTTTCCCCTTAAGGTTGGGAGGGATTGGGCGATATGGAACCTTGTGTGTGTCCAAAAGAAAGCGAGTCCAGCCCGTGCCTATGGTTGAAGCTCGGCCATCTTTCCAAAGTCCGAAGAGCCCCAATTTGAGTTGGGTAAGGGCTTTGCTTCCATTCGGCGGGGATTTGAAATAGAGCCTGGATCCCTTCCATGCAATGCGCTGATTCTGATGTAAGAGTCGGATGGCTCGCGAAAGGCTGGCGTGGTCACTGATATGACCTGAGTTTTTTTCTGGGTCCAGATATGCCGTGGGGTCGGTTTCCAGGTCAAGTTCGGGGGCCGGGACACTCTGTGGGGATGCTTTTTGAGGGATTTTCAGGCAAGGGACTCTGTATTGAAAAGGGAGGGTCCAACCTGCGACATCATAGGGGCGGATCAAATGTCCCCGGGGAGCATCCAAGATCTTGGGGTAGGCCTGGGGTTCCAGAAGGTCCTTGAGCATTGAACGGTAGGGTTGTGCGCAGGGGATATACCAAGAACCCGAGGGGATCTTGCTGGATTCCCCGGGAACCCCAAGAGAGAGAGGGGAGAGAAGGGCATGAACCTCAATCCCCAGAGCCTGAAGGAGGGCAACGAGACGTCTTGATGCAGGCTCGCGTCCGGGGGAAGGTTGGATGACAAAGCCCGCGGGTTCTTGCTCTTGTCCTGCCCGAATTGCTCGTCGACCTAGGAGGATTCTCCTGGAGATGTATTCCCGGCGGTTTCGGGAAACGTGGCGGAGGAGAGCCCATGCGGCTGCCCTGTCGTATTTCAAGATTTCAGGGAGGCCCCATCGTCCCCCCTTCCAAGGATCGGGAAAATTCTCTTGAGCGCGATACTCGGGGAGGCGGACCCCCATTCCTCGGAGGTTTTTTTGGGAAATGAGGATGGGGTCAGCAAGGTTCGCACTGGAGCATTCAGTCAGGATTCCCACGATGTTGTGGCGAAAAGGGACGTTGCGGTTCCCGCCATTCCACCAGTTATCAAAGGTGGTCCCTGTGACAATCCCCTGAAGTCCCTGGAGAGTCATGTCATGGGCCATACGTGTCCCCAAAAGGTTGAGGGCTTGGGTGAGGATCGGGTCTAGATTGGGATTTACTGGATCCGCGAAGGGTGGCACGAAAAAACGCGGCCCTCTTTGCCCCATCTGGTGCATATCCAAAAGAACTTGGGGATGAAGTCGATGATAGAGCTGCTTGGTGATCAGTTGCGTTTCTTTGAGGTTGAGTTGAAACCAATCCCTGTTGTTGTCGTGTCCCGCATATTTTTGATAGAGGTAGGGGAGGGGGGCCCTTTGTTTTCCCTTGCCTTTTTGGGGGTCTTTTTCGCCTGGCTCTTTCCAAGCTTTTCGCTTGTAGAACCACTCGTGGATCATCGACATTCCGTCCGGATTTGTGCTCGGGAGAAGTGCGATCACCAGATTCTTGCGAAGCTCCTCCGCATCCTTATCGGTACGGGTTAGGAGTTCGTAGGCAAGAAGGGGAGCATATTGGCTCCCTCCAACTTCAGTCGCATGCATCGACATGCTGATGAAGACTAGTGCGGGACTTTTGTCTAGAATTCGAGTTTCGTCCCCTTTCAGGAGTTTCCTCGGGTCGGCCACCTTGGCCAAATCCCCAAGGATCCGAGAGAGATGGGCTAAGTTCTCCTTGGAGGAGATCAATGCCATGGCCATGGGGCGTCCCTCGGAAGTCTTTCCTAAGATTTCCAAGCGAAGGCGGGGGCTTTTTCGGTTTAATTCTCGGAAGAAAGAAAGACTCTTCTCATAGGAAAAAAGTTTCCCGTCCACCCCCGGCGGGAAGCCAAAGAACTTTTCTGGTTTGGGAAGTTGCCCTCCCGTATTGGTCGCCTGAATGCAAGAAGAGCAAAGGGAAAGAAAAAGGGCTAGTGCGATCATTCCCTAACCATAACCTCTCCCTTGTAGCCTTTGCTCTTCTATCCCGGAAGGGCCTCATGAAGCCGTCCGACTAAAGCAGGCCTTTGACCGTCTCTCTTTCTTCTTCGAGTTCATGAATGGAAAGATCGAACTTTTCTCGGCCGAAGGTTGTGAATTCTAGTCCTTGAACGATCTCCCAAGTTCCATCCCCTTTACATGTAACAGGGAAAGAGCAGATCAAACCTTCAGGGACGCCGTAGGAACCGTCCGATTTAACCGCCATGCTGGTCCATGTTCCTTCGGGGGTGCCATTGAAGAGCGTGTGAGCGTGGTCAATCGCAGCATTTGCGGCGGACAGTGCAGAGGACTTTCCTCGAGCTTGAATGATGGCTTTTCCCCGTTCTTGTACGGTGGGAATAAAGACATCCTTGAACCATGCCTCGTCTGCAATGACTTCTTCCGCGGGCTTCTTTTGAATCATGGCATGTTTCCAGTCGGGGAATTGGGTATTGGAGTGATTTCCCCAGATGATGGGGTTCTTGACTTCATTGAAGTGCACTCCCGCACGGACGGCCAGCTGGGCGATTGCCCGATTATGGTCGAGCTGGGTCATGGCGCTGAAGTTCTCATCGGGGATGGAAGGGGCATGATGCATGGCGATCAAACAATTCGTATTACAAGGGTTCCCCACCACAATGGTCCGCACACTCTTTTTGGCCACCTTGTCAATGGCTGCTCCTTGACCTGTAAAAATAGGACCGTTTTCTTGAATGAGATCCTTCCGTTCCATTCCGGGACCCCGAGGCTTGGAGCCAATCAAGAAGACGAGATCACAGTCCTGAAAAGCGACCTCCGGCTCATCGGTGCAGACGATTCCTTCAAGAAGAGGAAAGGCGCAATCCTCCAACTCCATTCCAACGCCCTCGAGAGACTCGAGGGCCACGGGAATCTCAAGGAGCTTGAGGATGACGGGAGTCTCCTTGCCGAAGACTTCACCCGCTGCGATTCGAGGAAGAATGCTATAACCGATCTGTCCGGCTCCGCCAGTGATCGCGACGACTTTTGGGCTTGCCATTTGGCTTTCTCCTAGGATGTCCAAAAGCTGCATCCTGGCGAAAATCAGAATGATTGCAAGGGCGTAGCGGCCGGGTTTATTCTACGGAATCGAGGGTCTGCATTGTGTCTGAAAGTTGGGGATCCTCCAGGACATGAAAGCGTTCTTCCCAGCAGAAGATGACTTTTTCACCCTTATGAAGCCCAGGAATATGAATCACGATGGGTCGGATCGAATGCAGGCTGAGGCCCAGGCTCTTGAGTTCAGCGATGGCGTTGTCCAGCCCCTTCTGATGAATCGAGAGCTTTTTATCGATTTCTAGGAGTGAGCCCTCGAATCCTTCAGGGGAAACCCTTGAAGCCTTCTGGCTTAGCTCGCTTCTGAGTGAACGAAGCGTCGAAATGGAGTGACGCCGATCCTTGATCTCAAGGGCAATTGCTTGGAGGAGCGGCATCAGGGTTTCTGCTTCCTGGATGGACCTTCGAAGTGCCATGTCTCCTCCTCATTGCTGATCTAATTGTCCGGGACGGGTTCTCGCAGGGCTTCGGTCGGATCGAAGCGTTGAACCATAGTTGAATAGCCAGGGAACGAAAAAAGTAACAAAGAGGGGGGAGAAAAGGGCGATCTATCTCCTGAAGAAACCGGAAGGGAACAGGAGATCCTTTACGGACAAGGCCGGGGCCTGGGTTGATTTAAAGTATTGATTTGTTAGGGCTTACAGCTTTCTTTTCTTGGGCTGAGACTCTTTTCGCGAGGGAGGTTCAGGTGTTTTTCGTCCAGGATTCTTTCTCAATTTTCTTTTGGATCTTTATCAATGCATCCATGACTGCATCGGGCCTGGGAGGGCATCCAGGGACATAGATGTCTACGGGGAGAATGGAGTCCACGCCCTGGACGACAGCATAGTTGTCATACATTCCTCCGGAGGAGGAGCAGGCCCCCATAGCAATGACCCATTTGGGGTCGGGCATCATCTCATAAACGGTTCTGACTGCAGGGGCCATCTTCCAGGTTACCGTTCCGGCTACGATCATTAGATCAGCTTGCCTGGGGGAAAAGCGCATGGCTTCTGCCCCAAAGCGGGCCATGTCATAGCGGGGTCCAACCATGGCCATCATCTCGATGGCACAGCATGAAAGCCCCATTGGCATGGGCCAGAGGCTGTTTTTCCTGGCCCAGTTGATGAGAGCGTCTACTTTGGTTGTGAAAAACGCTGCTTTTGCGTCCTTGACGTGGGCAGCGCCACTCCCTTGAAACATATCGATGCTTTTGTCGGACATAACCCAGCTTCCTCAATCGGAATAAGTAGGGAACACTTTTACAACATTTTTCGGCTTTTCCAAGTCGCAAGGACCCATCCTTCAATTCTTTGAGTTCTCAACCTCTCTTCCAGGTGCCCCGGGTTTTATCCAGGCCCTTTTGGGACCTTTTAGGACTTTGCGTTCTCTAGGTTCGATCTCGGGAAACCTCCGGGCTAAGCTCTATTACTAAATCGGATTCAGAAATCCATGGAGGAAGGTTTGGTCGATCGAGAAGTAATGGAGTTTGATGTGGTCATTGTAGGGGCAGGCCCGGCTGGGTTGGCCACTGCATACCATCTGCAAACCCTCTGTGATGCGCACAATGCGAAAGCTGAGGGCCCCCCTCTTGAGCCCGAGATTGTGGTCTTAGAGAAGGGGAAGGAGGTTGGTGCTCATATCTTTTCCGGTGCGGTCATGGATCCCAAAGGGATCGCCGAAATCATGCCCGACTGGAAGGAGCAAGGCGCGCCGATCGAAGCCGAGGTCACTGGGGATGAAGTTTGGAGCTTCAAGGAAGGAGGGGGAAAAAAACTTCCCTTTACGCCACCCTCCCTCCGCAACCATGGCTGCTACGTTGTTTCTCTCAATAAACTGATTCGCTGGTTTGGGGAAAAGGTCGAAGAAAAGGGGGTCGCGATTTTCCCAGGATTTCCTGGCCGGGAATTGGTCTACGAGGGGAACAAGGTCAAAGGAGTTCAGCTGGCGGACGCAGGCCTGGACAAGGAGGGGAAACCAAAGTCGAACTACGAACCCGGGGGGATCGTCCAAGGCAAGGTGACTGTCTTGGCCGAGGGGAGCCGCGGGTCTTTGACAAAAGGTTTGATCCAGAAACTCTCGCTTCAGGGCAGGAACCCTCAAAATTACGAGACAGGAGTCAAGGAGGTTTGGGAGGTTCCCAAGGACCGTTTTGAATCCGGCTTTGTGCTGCATGCAATGGGATGGCCGCATCCCAAGACGGTGACAGGGGGAGGATGGATTTATGGAATGGGGGATGGGCCTGGGGGAGGGCGCCTGGTTTCCGTCGGCTTTGTGACCAGTTTGGATTACAAGGACCCTTCAACCGATCCCCACCGTTACTTCCAACTCTTCAAAACCCATCCCAAGCTGCGCGCGATCCTGGAAGGGGGAGAGATGCTGGACTATGGGGCAAAATCCCTCCCGGCCGGCGGATTCTTTTCCATGCCTAAACCCACAGGGGATGGGTTCATCCTCATCGGTGACAACGCTGGGTTCATGAATAACATGCGGCTCAAAGGCATTCACTTGGCTTTTTTGAGCGGCAAACTTGCTGCAGAAACGATTTTTGAAGCCCTGAAAAAAGAGCAAGTCGCAGAAAACCCGGCGGAGATCCTTTCCGGGGAGAGCCTTGCAGGCTTTCGTCAGCGCTTTGAGCAAAGTTGGGCCAAGACTGAACTCTATGCGACTCGTAACTTCCATCAGGGATTTGAGAAGGGTCGCACCGCCGGGATGATCAATGCCGCATTTGTGACCCTCTTTGGAGGAAAGGGGACTCTTTGGAGGGATGGCCTGCCATCGATTCCGGATTATGCAACCAAGGAAAAGTTGAATGGACGGAAGATCCCGGAGCCTCCCAAGTTGCCGGAGTTGGGGTCCCTGACCTTTGACAAGGTGACGGATGTGTTTCGCTCGGGGACCATCCACGAGGAGGATCAACCAAGCCACCTCCAGATTCTGGAGCCGGATGTGTGCGCAAGCAAGTGCACTCAAGAGTATGGCAACCCCTGCCGGTTCTTTTGTCCCGCCCAGGTCTATGAGTGGGTAGAGGAGGGAAGTGGGCATTTGCAGCTGAATCCGAGTAACTGCGTGCATTGCAAGACCTGCGATATTGTGGATCCCTACCAAATCATTAACTGGGTAACTCCTGAGGGAGGGGGGGGACCAGGCTATCACCTCTTGTGATGAGGATGGGTTCAAGCATGTTGTATCTTTCCTTCTTTCTTTCCTTCCTTCTTTCCACCTTGGCTGTGGCGAGAGGACAAGAGTCCGCCAAAGTATTACGCTTGGAAGAGATGGACCTCTCCTCCTTCCGTCAGGATTGGGGGACTGTCCAAAAAGGGAAGTCTGTGGATGGACATCCTCTGCAGGTCGGCTCCAAAAAGTTTCGCCATGGAATCGGGAGTCATGCTTCAAGTCTGTTTCGAATTGCCCTGGATGGACAGGCCCTCCGTTTTCGAGCTTGGGTAGGGCTGGATGCGGAAGTTGGGAAGCGGGGAAGCGTCTTTTTCCGAATCCTGGGAGACGGGAAGGAGTTGCTCCGGACCCGACTTCTCAAAGGCGGTGAAGAGCCCTTTGAAGTCGACCTTCCCCTTAAGGGGCTCAAAGAACTCGTCCTTCTGACACAACCGGGTGCAGATGGCATGGATTATGACCATGCAGACTGGGGGAATGCACACATTCTCTATGCCGGTAAAGTCCCCCAAGCAAAACCTTATCCTGTGGAGAAAGCTGTGATTCTCACCCCACCCCCAGGACCTAAGCCCAAGATTCATGGGTCTCGGATCTTGGGTGTGCGTCCCGATTCTCCCGTTCTTTTCCGGATCCCCGCGACCGGGATTCGGCCTATGAGCTTTGAGATTGAGGGGCTTCCCAAGGGTCTCAAACTGGACTCCGCCACAGGGATTGTGAGGGGATCTCTTTCTAAAAGAGGGACTTACCCATTGGTCTTCAAGGCCAAGAACGCTTTTGGAGCGGCCCAACGCCCCTTCCGTCTTGTTGTGGGTGACAAGATCGCATTGACTCCTCCCATGGGGTGGAATTCGTGGAACTGCTGGGCCACTTCCGTAGACGATGTGAAAATCCGCTCGAGTGCCAAGGCCATGGTGGAATCAGGCCTGGTGAATTATGGATGGCAGTACATCAACATCGATGACTGTTGGATGGTCAAAAAAAATTCCCAAGATCCCATTCTTGGAGGACCGACCCGGGATGCAGAAGGGCGCATTCTTTCCAATAAACGCTTTCCTGACATGAAGGCTTTGACGGAGTATATCCATGGCCTGGGGTTGAAAGCCGGGCTCTATACCTCACCCGGGCCTTATACTTGCGCAGGTTTCGAGGGGGCCTATCAGCATGAAGAGAAAGACGCGCAGCGCTTTGCCGAATGGGGCTTTGACTATCTGAAATATGATCTCTGCGGATATCGCTCCCTTTTTAAGAGGATGACTCTTGCCCAACATAAGAAACCCTACCAACTGATGGGTTCTCTTTTGAAGAAACAGAAGCGGGACATTGTTTTCAGTATTTGCCAATATGGATTTGCCCGTGTTTGGGAGTGGGGCGAAGAGGTCGGCGGAAACTGTTGGCGGACTACGGGGGATATACGAGATACATGGGGAAGTGTTTCTCAAATTGGATTCCAACAGGGCCGGTTTGCGGAGGCTGCCGGTCCGGGCCACTGGAACGACCCGGATATGTTGGTGCTTGGGAAGGTGGGCTGGGGACCCAATTTGCATCCGACTCGATTGACTCCCAATGAGCAGTATAGCCATATGTCCCTCTGGTGCCTCCTCGCAGCTCCCCTGCTTCTAGGGAATGACCTTGTGGATATGGATGCCTTTACCCTAAGCCTTTTGACGAACGACGAGGTCCTGGATGTCAATCAAGATCCGCTTGGAGAGCAGGCTCATCTGATCTGGAAAGATGGGGGATATGAAATCTGGGCGAAGGGTATGGAAGACGGCAGCAAGGCTGTGGGACTCTTCAACAGGGACGAAGTGGAGGGGGACATTCAATTCTCTTACAAGGTTTTGGGGTTTCGCCATGTTTCCAGAGTCCGGGATCTGTGGCGCCAAAAG
This sequence comes from Planctomycetota bacterium, assembly GCA_026984035.1. GTDB lineage: Bacteria > Planctomycetota > UBA1135 > UBA1135 > HyVt-539. Next base: position 13,959 of record JALSSW010000047.1, on the reverse strand, counting down.
GATCTTGCTATGGAGAAAAAGGGGGAACCTGTCACCTCTTTTGCGGCTCGGGTTCCAAGGCATGGAGTCGTTCTTCTTCGAGTTTATCCCTTTAAATAGTCTTTATTAATACGGCTTGACCGGATTGCCTTCTCCGGCGAGAATCCAGGCATGCCCATGGAACAAAGGATTCAACGCTTCCTCTTGCCTGCAAGCCAAGGAGATTCGGCTGCCATTGAGTCTTTGCTTGTAGAGATTGGACCTCGGCTCGAAGGCATGGTTCGCTACCGCTTAGGGCGGGCTTCTGCGGATTGGCACTGTGTGGAGGATCTCATCCAAGAGGTTCATGCTGCTTTGATCCCTTCTTTGTCTCGTTTTAGGGGTGAGGGGGGTGCTCAGTTTTTTGCATATCTTTCGGGGATTGTTCGGCACAAGGTCCAGGATTACTTTCGCAGGAATGGGGCCTGGAGAGGGGGTAGGTCTCTACCGCCCCTTGGGGCCCAAACTTCGGTGTCCGCAGGTGGAGGGGATCTCTTCCAAAGCTTGCGAGCATCGATCACAAGCCCCTCTTCTCGGGTAGGGCGCTCGGAACTGTTCGAACGAGTCGTGGGACAGGTGGCTCGGCTGCCCAAAAGGCAGAGTGAAGCTGTGATCATGGCCTTCATTGATGGTTTGACAAGCCGTGAGATTGGGGAAGCACTTGGGATGAACCGGGCTGCGGCGGCGATGTTGGTCTTGCGAGGGGTGAGGAATCTTAAAAAGCAGTGGGGAAAACAGCGGGAGTCCATGAATTGAAAGGGGAGTCCAAGAGCCAGGATGCTCTCAGGACAGAGGAGACCCAAAAAGCCCATGAGGGTTTGGATTTACGCTTAGATGAAGCCTTGGACCGTTTTCGGCAAGGAAAAGGTTTTTTCCTGGATGACCTCCTTGAGGATACGGAAGATCGAGAGGAGACCTTATTTCGGGTGCTTCATCCCGATTATCGTCCCGTGAAAACATTGCTCCCAGGGATGCGGATCGATGATTTTGTGATCCAAAAAAAAATCGGGGAAGGAGGGATGGGGATCGTCTATGAGGCGATTGAGGATCGAACCGGTCGCAAAGTCGCCCTCAAAGTTTCGCGTTTTGAAGGGGAAAAATCTGAAAATAGAGACCAGGCACTTCAGCGGGAGATGAAAGCTCTCGCAAAGCTTCTCCATCCAAACATCGCCGTCCTTTATCGGGCCGGTTTTTTTGAGAAAAGGTTCACCTTCTTGGCGATGGAGTTGGTTCAAGGCGTCAATCTTCGCCAGTATGTCCGAGAGCATGATTTGGGAATCAGGGAAGTTCTCAAAGTCTTTCTCTCCTTGGTGGAAGCCGTTGCCTTTATTGAATCCAAAGGGATTCTCCACTTGGATTTGAAACCCAGCAATATCTTGGTGAATGAAAAAGGGCAGTTGAAGTTGCTGGATTTTGGACTTTCGAAATTGCAACACATGGGCCTGGATTCTCACGATTCCAATCCTCAAGGCCAGGGTAAGGCCCCCGAAAAGATGGCTGGGACCTTTCCCTATTTAGCTCCCGAGCAGGTAAGGGGACAGGCAGAAGAGTTCAGTACGAGGACAGATGTTTACCAACTGGGTTTTATCCTTTATGAGTTGCTCCTTGGTCGACGCCCTGTTGAGTTTCTTGAGAATGAACGAAGGGAGATGGCCAAGCGGATTTTGGAGGAACCCATCCGTGATCCAAGAAGCTTGAGGAAAGGCTTTCCCAAGGATTTGGGATTGATCCTCCTAAAGTGTTTAGAGAAGAAGCCGAAAAACCGCTACTCGGGTGCTGCCGCCTTACTTCAGGATTTGCGGGCGTATTTGGATGGATTCCCTGTGCAGGCAAGGGAACCCAGTTTTGGAGATCTTTTCGGGAAGTTCCTTAAACGGAACCGTCGAATGGCTCTTTTTTATACCCTCCTTTTTGCGGTGTCCGGGGCTTTGGGCGGGGTTTCGCTGTTTTCCTATTGGGGGGCCAAAAAGGCCCAGCAGAAGGCTGAGGGCCTAGAGCGAAGTCTTGCGATTATTTCAGGAGCAATTCGGGATCTGGGACCCGGGGGGAAGAGCGGGACTGCTAAGGTGATGGTGGGAGCTCTTGCCGGCATCGAGAAAGCCTTGGATCAGGATGTGGGGAAGGGAGAATTACTTCCGGCTCAGGAAGCGCGTCTTCGGGCCATGTTGGGGAGGCATTACACCAAGATCGGTTTTCACCAAAGGGCGCTTCCCCAGTTGCAAATGGCCTTGAGGCTTCGCCGGAAACTCTATGGGGCAAAGCCCAATGCGGACCTTGCTCAGAGTTTGCGGGATTTGGCCTTTCTTTATCATGCAATGTCTTCCTATGAAAAAAGCGAGCCCTTGCATCGCGAAGCCTTGGCGATGCGCTTGGCCTTGTTCAGCGAGGCCTCTATTCCTGTTTGCCAGAGCAAGGAGGAGCTTGCGGAGCTGTTAGTGGCGCGGGGAAGGCCCTTGGAGGCCTTGGGGCTCCTTCGAGAGGGGCTCTCCCTTGTGGAACAGGCTCCGGGCGGGGGACCTGTTTTTTTGCGGCAGCTCCGGGATCTCGCTCGTCTCACAGCCGATCAAGGGAAGTCGAAAGAAGCCTTAACCATCCTGAAGCGAGGGACGGCTTTTATTGCAGGGAACCCTCAAGAGGTTGGGCTGGAGGATCGCTTCTTCTTTCTCAAGGTATACGCGAAGGTTCTTGCCATGGATGGTCAGGACCATGAGGCCGCTTCTACCTTCGACCAGGTAGAAGGGCTTTGTGCTTCGCTCTTTGGGGGAGAAAGTGAGGAGATGGCCCGTCTTTTGGGTTTACGGGTTTCTTTTGATCTTCCCGGCACTCAGAAGGAGACATCTCTTGCAAAGGCTCGAAGGGCCTCCCGCCTAGGGGCCAAGGTTTATGGTGAAAAACATCCGATCACCTTGAATTTGAGAAAAGTTTATTGTCAGCAACTCTTCCTCCATGGCATGAAGAAGGAAGGTTTGGCCGAACTCCTTTCTCTGATTCAGGATTACAGATCCGTGGGAGATGGGGGTAAGGCGGGCCGAAACGCTTTTTTTATCATGGCCTCTTCCAGGTTGCTGGATCATGGAGAAGTGAAAAAAGCTCAGGAACTTCTGGACGAGGTGCGTCCTTTCTTTGTGCAAGAAGGGAAAAGCGAACTGGCGACAAAAATTTTCTTCCACCTCTGTGTCGCTCGACTGCTCTATCTACGTTCTCAAAACTTGGAGGCATACAGGGAGGCCGAAAAGGGCTTGATTCTTTCGGCACGGATTCCGGGAACGCGCTTTAACCTGGGGGTCTTGGGGGTGATGGGCCTGGCGCAAGAGGCCATGGGCAACAAAAAAAAGGCCCAGGAGCTTTTCCAACGTAGAGAGCGATATTGTCAGAAATATGGACTTCGGAACTTTGGCTTGGACCGTTGGCGGAAAAAAGATTGAGTCCCTCCAGCTCGGTTTCTTTGTGAGCCTGTGCTGAGAGGATCAATCCGGCTTGATCTTGTGAAGGATCAGGCAACCGTTCGGGTTGTATTGGACACTCCAGCCTTTCTCGACCACGGTCGTTGTGTTTGGATCCAGGATCGTAACCGGGCCTTTCCTTGGCTCAGTCCCGATGTGGCGACGTTTCAAGAAATTGCTAGGGGCAGGGCTGTCCTTCACGGTTGGGGGGTTGCAAGGGGGGAAACTGAGGACGCAATGGGTTCGCTTCCTTCTTTGCATGGGGTGCAGCTCAACTCTTGCCCGAATCCGGAGACATTCGACCTCGAGATCCTGTGTGAAACCGAAGCGCCGTTGGAAGCTCCGATGAAAGGCCTTCCTTAGGTTTTTTTGGAGGGGCACCCAGAGTTCGGTGTCACTTCCTTTGTAGCGAAGGGAAATGAAGCCATGAACTTTTGCCTCCTTTGGAACCTGCTTGCTTATTTGCTTCAGGAGGAGGTTTGCTTTTTTGATCGCTTGGCTTTCTTCCATTTCCTCCAGGGTGAGAGCTAGGTCCTGTTCTTGGATCTCGGGCATGAGCAACATGCCTTCGGCGGAGAGAACTCCTGCTCTTGGAGGGATCAGCACTGTGGGGATTCCGACAAGAGTCGCGAGGCGGCAGGCATGGAGTCCTCCTGCCCCCCCGAAGGCGACCAGGGCGAGTTCTGCGGGATCCAAGCCCCGTCCCACGGAGAAACGGCGGAGAGGTCTTGCCATTTGTAAGTCTGCGATCTCGAGAGCTGCTTCGCAGGTTGCCCTGAGGCTTGTCCCCAGCTGCTTGGCGAGGGGTTCGATGGCCTTGCGAGCGGCTTCGATTTGGAGCGGGAAACTTCCATCTACCAAGGAGCTTGGGAGGCGACCCAAAATGAAGTGGGCGTCAGTGAGGGTGGGAAGCTGACCTTTGCCATAGCAAGCAGGTCCGGGATGGGCACCGGCTGATTCAGGACCTACGCGGAGGGCGCCACCCTGGTCGATGTGGAGGATGCTCCCGCCTCCACAGCCGACCGTAATCAGCGGAACCGAGGGGAGGGCCAGTGCAAAGGGACCTATTTGGGTTTCGTCCTCGATTTCGGTGGGACCTCCGCAAAGAGCGACGTCCGCCGAAGTTCCGCCCATGTCGAAGCCGAGGGCCATTTCATAGCCGCATGCCCTGGCCCAGGTTTTGGCTGCTGCAGCGCCGCCTGAAGGGCCTGAAAGGACGACGCGAATAGGGGCCCTTTGGGCTTGGTTAAGGGGAGTGAGACCGCCCTCGTTCTGGGCGAGGTAGATCGGTTTGGGGTGAACTTTTTGCGCGAGGGATTGAAGGTAGGGACCCATGACCGGGATAAGGCTTGCGTTTGCCACAGCCGTTTGGAAACGCTCGAACTCGCGATGTCTGTGCATGAGATCTGCAGAACAGGTGATGGGCAGGCCCAGGGGGCGGAGGGCCTCTGCGATTCGATGTTCATCTTCGGGGAAGGCGTAGCTGTGGAGCAGGCAGATGGCGAGGGCATCCGGGCGAAGTGCCCGGATCTTATCGAGCAAAGCATGGGTGTCCCGCTTTGTCACTTGGCGGAGGATGCGGCCATCGGGGAGGCGGCGTTCAGGAATGCCGAGGCGGAGTTCGCGGGGGACCAGGACCGGGCGGGGGCCGACATGGAGGGTATAGAGTTCGGAGCGCGTTTGACGGCCGATTTCAAGGATGTCCTCGAACCCTTCGTTCGTGACGAGTGCAACCCTGGCCTGTGAGCCGGTCAGGAGGGCGTTTAGCCCAATGGTGCTTCCATGAAGGAGGACACCCTCTCCTTCGGCTCCAAGGAGGCGAATGCCCTGGAGGATGGCCTGGCTTGGATCCTCGGGGGTAGAGAGGACCTTGGCACTTTGGACAGACCAAGAAGGGCTGTCCCCATTGGGCTCGCCCCTCTCGGCAGGGTCGAGGAGGACAAGGTCGGTGAAGGTCCCGCCTGTGTCCACTGCTAGGTATTTCGTTCTTTTCAGGGTCTTTCCCATGCCTGTACTTTCGTGAAGGAGCTGGTGGATTACAATCCCGGACATGGCCCTACCTCTAGGCATTGCTCTTCTCCTTGCTTTTCTGCTGGGCTCAGTCCCCTTCGGATTGCTTCTTGTCAGGCTCCTGACCGGGAAAAACCTGCGCAAGCTGGGCTCTGGAAACATCGGAGCGACCAATGCCTCGCGGGCTTTCGGGAAAAAAGCAAGGCTTCCCGTCTTTCTGGGGATCTATGTACTGGATGCTTCCAAGGGCTTGCTGCCAACTTTGTTTTTTTTGGCCCCTCAGGCATCCTTGGGGGCCAAGGTCCTGGTGGGATTCGCTGCAATCCTCGGGCATTGCTTTTCCCCTTTTCTTGGGTTCAAGGGGGGGAAGGGGGTTGCAACGACCAGTGGGGTTCTCTTGGGGTTGGATTGGCTTGCTTTCCTCGTAGGGATCCTGGCCTTTTTCATTGTCTTCGGGTTTACCCGCATCGTTGCCTTGGGATCTTTGGCTTTGGGGATGGGGCTTGCCCTAAGCCTCATCCTGGAAGATCCTTCCCAGGCCTTTGGGGCACGACTTCCCTTGACGCTCCTCGGGCTTTTTATTGCTCTGTTTCTGTTTTGGACCCATAGAGACAATTTGAGGCGTCTTTTTGTTGCGAAGAAAACTGGAGAAAACCTTTGAGCAATAAGACCAAAATTTCCGTTCTGGGGAACGGTGGGTTTGGGACGGCTCTTGCGCTTCATTCCAGCCGCCTCGGGCATGAGGTCACCCTTTGGGGGCATGACGCCCTCTATACCCAAGAGATACGAGATACCCGAAGAAACCCTCGCTATCTTCCCAAAGCAGCTCTTCCCAGTGAGATGGTGGTGAGCTGGGATGGTGAGGAGGCCTTGGATGGGGTGGACCTGATTCTGTTTGCCGTTCCCACACAGCACATTCGGTCCGTGGCCGTATCTTTGAGCCAAAGCATCCCCCAGGGGGTTCCGATCGTCTCCTGCGCAAAGGGCATGGAGATCGGGACTGGCAAGCTACCGACCGGGATCCTGGAAGAGATCCTTGGGTCAGAGGCACCACTTTTTGCCCTATCAGGTCCGTGCCACGCCGAAGAGGTCGTCGAGGGCAAGCCTGCTTCCCTTGTTGTTGCGGGGAAGGACGAGGCTCGTCTCCCGGAGATCCAAGGCCTGCTTTCCGGGCCAAGGTTTCGACTCTATCGCAATTCCGATTTACTTGGGGTTGAACTCTGTGGGGCTCTGAAAAATATTGTGGCCATCGCCGCAGGGATCGCTGATGGATTGGAGTTAGGGGACAATGCCAAGGCAGCCCTGTTGACCCGGGGCTTACATGAGATGGCTGTTCTTGGAACTGCTTTGGGGGCCGAATGGGAAACCTTTTATGGTCTGGCTGGAATGGGCGATTTAATCACAACGGGGGTCAGCCCTCATGGCCGAAATCGGGCCCTGGGAGAACGGATCGGGAAGGGTGAGACTCTGGAGCAAATTTTGTCCACGACTCAAAAGGTTGCCGAAGGTGTTTGGACCTGTAAATCCATCCGGGAGCGCATTCCTCAGCTAGGTGTCGAAATGCCCATTTCCTGCGAAGTCCACGAAGTTTTGTTCGAAGGAAAGCTCCCCCAGGATGCCGTTCATTCCCTGATGACACGCCTTCTCCGAGAAGAACAGGCCCAAAACCAGGATCTCTAATTTCACTTCTCCGGCTCGGAATCTTTCTGAAGGTTGACTTGGCCCCTCGTGGTCCCTAATTTCTTCGCCTTCCTGTCGTCGGGGCGTGGCGCAGCTTGGCTAGCGCGCTGCAATGGGGTTGCAGAGGTCGGAGGTTCGAATCCTCTCGCCCCGACCATTTTTCCTTTCTTGGAATCATGGGGAATCCGGGAAATCCAGGGCAATCTCTGGAAGCAGCCCTGCCCTGGGCTTGTGCTCCTTTCGCTTTTTGCTCCACCGTGTTTTACTAGAGGGCTCTTTTCTTGCTTCAGACACAGCGGAGTTTCCCATGAGAATGAAGTCTTCCTTTTTGTTCGTGCTTCCTTTGCTTGGAACGATTGGGGTCGCTCAGGATCCAATCATCTTCAATGCATCGCCCAGCCAGACTGTGCGTGGGATGTTGTCTAACCGAAAAGGTTTGACGACGACAAGCGATGGGCGGATCTGGGCCTTGAGTTTCTTGAACGAAAAGAAAGCGAAGGATCCGAGCAAGGATTATCACCTCCTCCTTCTTGTTTCCAGCGATGGGGGGAAAAGCTGGAAGAAAGTGAGTGAGGCCCGGACCCTGGGAGAGTCTTATGGTTCTCTTGTTGTCGGTCCCCGTGGACGGAACCTTCACATTGTTTGGAGTGGGTACGATGGCAAGAAAAACCCCAGCAGGCCAGGTAAGTATCTTTCGAGCATCTACTACGGAGTCTTTGATTCGGTGACCGGACGTTGGCTCGGAACCAAGGATACTTTGATTCAAGCCGGGAAAAGTGATCGGGAGCAGTATTACGATCCCGATGTCGAGGTCACTCCGGATGGATATGTGCTCATCTCTTTTGGGAATCGCTATGTTGCTCCTCAGGGGGCCATCGGGAATCCCGGATCTTGGAACTCCTATCTTGTTTGGAACAAAGGCCAGGGTTGGAGCAAACCGAATCGAGTGAATAAAACGACCTATGGCATAGGTTGCGATATCCACTACAGCCCCTTTGATGACAAAATCCATATGGCCTACCGAGTGGGTACAGGGGGCTATGGAACTGCCTATCGTTCCTTTGATGTCTCAAAAGCGGTTTTTGGCCCTGAGATTCTGGTTCCTATTGCCAATGGAGCCAAAGGGCTCTTCCATGGAAACCGAAACCATCTTGCAGTGGATCCTAAAAATGGAGACATCTGGGTCCTCTACATTCGGAACGAACCGAATAAGACTCCCAAGCTGAGTGAGATCCGTGTGGCTTACCTAAAACGAGGAGCAAAGGCCTTCTCAAAGGATTATTTGGTAGGCAGGGATAGCTTCGGTCTCGGAGGCAATGTGAGCTCCTATCACTACAGCCTGGCGACGACCTTGAGTGGGGCCGTTACTGCGTTGTTTTCCCTGAAATCGGAAGGATTCAACAAGCTTTACCAACGGATTTTGCTCCCAACGGCCATCCTTCCCAAGTTGCGTTTAAGAAGCGGACGTGCGAACCAATTTTCTTGGATCGCGGGGTATCGTCCCACCAAGCAAGGGGGTGGACTCCATGCTCTCATCAGTGATCACAGCTCGATCGGACCTCTCGGTGGAGGTCGGACCCTTTACTTGGGGCCTGTGACTGGTTCCATGGTCTTGCATGGGATGGGCTGCGACGGAGGAAAATATGATACGCCGATTGCATCAGGAGCGGGAGCTCCCGCACTGGGAGCCAAGATCCCCCTGGCCTTCATCAGCTTTCCTCCTAAGGCTCCTTCCGTTTTGCTGGCCGGCATCAATGATCGAAATCTAGGTGCCTTGAAGCTCCCTCTTCCCCTTTTTCCATTGGGGCTGACGGGTTGTTTCTTACACCAGGATGTCCTCCTTACGCTGGGCTTCCAAGCCGATTCCAAGGGCCAAGCTTCACTGCCTCTCCCTCTCCCGAATGATCCCCGCTTGAGTGGTCTACCTATCTACTTCCAAGCCTATGTGGTTGCGCCGGGAGCGAATTTGGGGAACGGCTTGATGAGCAATGGCCTTTCAGTCATAGCTCGCTGACAGTTTGTTTCCATTTTCCCCATTGGTTTCGATGGATCCCTAAGTTGCATGGGGACACAAGCTGCTTAATCCTCTTCGTCTAAAGTCCGGACGAAAGCGGCCCGGACAGGGGCAGGATTGGGCCGCTTGTGCCCCATGATGGCTCCCCAGAGAATTTCGTTGAGAGCAAGGTCATCTATGGCGTCTTCTTTGGAAAAATCCATCTTTTCCGAGCGGCGCCACCCATAGGCATTTTTCTTGTTTTTTTCCTCCAGGGGCCAGGTTGCTTTCCGATGGTTGTAAGGACTGAAGTCGGGAGTCTTTGTAAAACAAGCAAACATGGGCTGTGCGGCTGCGTCGAACTGGCTCAAGGGTTTCAGGCCGAGGATCAACTCGATTGTGCGAAGCATGGAACTGGTCGAATACATGTTGTGGATCGGAGTCTTCCGCTTGACATAAGGCCCTGCCAGGAGGGCCACGGTACGGTGAGCATCTACGTGGTCGTGGCCGTTTTGGGCATCATCTTCGACAATGAAGACAGCCATCTTTTTCCAAAAAGGCGTTTTTGACAGAGCTTCCAAAATCCTTCCCAGGGCCAGGTCGTTGTCAGCCACACAGGCTCTTGGGCTTGGGAGACCCTGTCTCGTTCCCGAAGTATGGTCGTTGGGGAGTCGAAGAATGATGAGCTGGGGTAACTCCCCCTTTTTTACAAATCCTTTGAGTTCTTTTAAGAAGCGGTCGGCTCGTCTTTGGTCGGAGACCCTCATGTTAAAAGAGGGAAAGTAGGGGTCGCAATGTCCGATGAGAGAGGGAATCTTGGGTTTCCCGGGCTTCCCTTTTCGTGGGTTACTTACGAATTCTCCATAACTACGGTAACTGATGTTTGCTTGTTTTGCGCGATCGAAGAGATAGCCGTTTTTTGGGATTGCGATTTCAAAGTTCCCTTCTGCAGGATAGCCCAAGCTCGCTCGTTTGTTTCCATCCAAACGGGCGGATCCTTTACGCCCATAGGTGACGGGCCATGTTCGCTCCACAAAGTCAGTGGCATAGGCTCCCATGGTCCACTCATGCCCATCGGCTGAGACTTCGGCGTCAACGTAGAAGTTATCCAGAAGAACAAATTCCTTTGCGATCGCGTGGTGATTGGGGCTGACGACTTTGGGAAACATGCAGAGGCTTGGATCACCATTCCCCTGTTTCATATCTCCAAGGACTTGATCATAGGTTCGGTTTTCTTTGATGATGTATATGCAATATTTGATAGGAGACCTGTCTCCAGGTTTCAGGGGAATCGGAGAATCGCTGGGGCGTTCCAAATCTCTTCGCTTGTTTCCCTGAAGAGGAGAGCAGGCGAGGGCACGCTTTGAAAGGATCTTGAGGCGCTTGGGACTGGGGAAGTGGATCAGGGAGAGAGAGCCTAGGAACATCGAACCGGAGTATTGGTCCCGGGAAGTGCCCCGGCCTTTGTCATCTGGGGAGAGCCCCGGGTTGGCCCTGCTCCCTTTAGAACCTTTTCCATTGGCGACAAGGATCTGCTTTCCCCCATCAAAGAAACTGGTTGCCGTGGGGTACCAGCCGACAGGGATGAATCCGAGGTTTCGGCCCTTCCTTTTTTCGGACACATCAAAAACTGCAAGATTGTTATTGTCCGCATTGGCTACAAGGAGGATCTGGCCTTCTGGACCAAGAGAGAGACTGTTCGGTGTTGAGCCTGGAGGGGCATCGGGGAAAAGAGAGGTTGTGAGGGTTTGAAGGATTGTTCCTGTTTGAAGGTCAATGACGCTTACGCTGTTTTCATTGCCATTGGAGACGAAAAGGCGGTTCCTCTTGGGGTCCAGGACCATTGAGGAGGGATGTTGCCCTGTAGGATAGCTGGCAAGGATCTTCCCGGTCTTCTCATTCAAAGCGAGAACCTGGGCTTTACCCCAGAGGGAAACGTAGACCCGCGCTTGCTTTGGAGCATAGAGGGCTTCGAAAGGGAAAGATCCTTTGGGGAGCTTTGCGCTGAAAAGAGTTTTGCCTTCTCGGTTTGTTTTGAGCAAAAGGTTACTGCGTTGGAGAGGAACAAACATCCCTCCGTCAGGGGCTGCGCAAATTCCGCTGGGCAGATCCAAAACCTTTGGGTTTCCTACTGAGAGGGTCCTTCCTCTCTGAAAATGGAGTCGGTCCTTGGTTCCAACCAACTGCAGTTGATAAACAACATCATCGACTCCACCGCTGACATACAAGGTCTTTCCCTCTTCCGAAAAGGCCATGCCGCTCCAGCTTTTAGGGAGGTCATGTTCGGAAAGGATCTCATGGTTTTTTAGGTCGAAGAGGACGATTTTGTGTTTTCGGTTTCCTACGTGCTGGATGGCGGCAAGGGGGAGCTTGGGATGAATGGCTATGCGGACGGGGAGGTCCCCGGGCAGGCTGATCTGCTTTCCTTCCGGCTGGATCATCCATCCGTTGGGAAGGAGGATCTGGCCCTTGGCCTTTGGACCCGGAAGCTGGGCAGAGGCAAGATCCAAGAAGAAGATGGCTGCCAGAGGAAAGGAGAAGAAGAATCGTGTGAGCATGAAAGGGCTCCAAAGTCAGAGGACCAGGGTGGTGAGGATAATGCAGGATGAGCCCTGTGGGTGAGGACAAAAAAAGAACCCATAGAGAGACTTCTCAATGGGTTCTTTTTTCCCCTCTCATTGCTGGTTCCATAAAAGGGAATGGACAGCTACGAGAATGGGCAGAAAGCTTGAAAGTTTAAGGCTGCCCTCCCAAGCGAACATTGAGTCCGTTGCTGAAGGCCAGGCCCAAGCCATTGGCCCCAGGATCAATAACGAGGCTCTGGAAATAAGTGTTGAGCTGGATCAAAGTTTTGTCGCGGGGAATGGGGAAGGAGAATGAGCCGGACCCCGTTTTGCTCGAGGTTCCCACAAAAACCAGATCCAACCCAGCTAAGAGCTTACAGCCTTTTGCCCCGAAAGGTGTCAGATCGAAGGGGAGGGGGATTCCATTCCATTTGGTGTTGGACAGGCTCATGGAAAGCAGGACCGGGGTCTGGCTTTTGGCGAGGGCAAAGTTGACTTTGAGAGGAATCCCAATCTCGGGAGAGGAAGTGCTTGAGATCTCGGGAGAAATGTTGACGGAACTCGTGGTATCAAACCCAAGAACGGTTCCATAGCCGATGTCCGTAGAACCTGTGTTGGAGTTGAGGACGATGGACCAAATCCTCGAGAGGCTATTGCCTATTTTATCGCTCACGGCATCGGCGAAATAGTCAGCGGGGAAACTGCCTGTGGAAGAGTTGGAACGGACAAAATCCACAAGGAGGTGTTTTCCCGCCTTGGCCTTATAGGTGTAGGGCTTATCGAGGGGGATCCGAACGCCCCAGACGAAGGGGGAAGTGTTTGGCCCCAGGACATCCGGGAGGTTGATCTTCTTTTTTGCGATGACTGTGACCAAACTTCCTTCGATATTGGATGCAAATGTAGAAGAGACCGCTGCGGGGGAATTCTTGGAGAGCCCCATTTTTACCTCAAGCTCAATCCAGTAGTTCTTCACAGTGCGCCAAATGGATGTTGTTCGAAAACGAAGGGCTGTGGCGGTGAAGCTGCTTGGAGTCACAGAAGCGTCAAAAACCTGCATCAGGTGATGATTCAAGAAACCCAAGGGCATGCTGTCTGTGCTTCCGCCGAATTTTTTGACATAGGGGCTGGGAACCGTAACCGGGAGTTTGGCCGTCCCGGGGCAACCTTTGCCATAGGTGGTCACTGACCCGTCGATGAAGGGTGCGGGTGTTTCGGCTTCGGCGAGAGCGAAGGGCACCTTTGCAGCGTCCAAGGTTTTCCCCGTAACGACCAAAGTGATGGGGCCGGTTTGCTGAGCCAAGAAAACTACTTTTTCATAAAGGTTCCTGGGAGTATCGCTGATGGCGAGGACCTTGTTTCCGGATTTGGCTTCCAACTTGAGGTCACTCCATGTTTTGACCTTGAGCTTCGAGCGATGCCATGTGACGGTTGCCGCATAGGCCTTTCCCTTTTGCCCGATAAAGGTGTAAGAGAAGGTCTTGGCCGTGGCCGTCATGACTCCCTCTTTCAGCAGCCCCTTCCCCTGAGCAAGGCTGATAAGCTTGTCGTCGCGAAGGAAACCCACCCCGTAAGCATTCCTCGTGTTGTAAGGGGGGTTCGGATTCTTTTTGCTGACGTCTTCCGTCGTGGTAAGGATGGCTGCCTTGGTAAGGAGGTTGGAAGCTTTGGTATTTACGGAGCGGAAAAGAGCGGCTGCCCCACAAACTTCGGGTGAGGCCATGGAAGTCCCTGAGGCAATCCATTGGCTGTTTTCATTGTCTCGAAGGGGTTGCACAAGGCTGACTCCAACGGCGCAAAGGTCCGGGTAAAAACGAGCAGTATCTCCACTCAATGGACCTCTGGAAGAAAAGCTGGCCATCACCCTTGTGTCCTTCACCGTTGCTCCTACCGCCAAGCCATTCGCAACCGATTGGCTGACTCGAGTGCTGAACGAGGAATTACCGGCTGCGCAAACAGGGAGAACCCCGGCGTTGAGGGCGGCAGCATCCAGGGACATCTGAGACACGTTGGTGGGATCTGGACTTCCAGAATAGGAGTTATTGGCTGCGACGATCTTGTATTTGACGGCGTCGGCGGCAATGGCTTGCCAAGCCTTGGAGATGGTCGTGAAGTCAGAGCTTCCACTTGTGTTATTGGCGATGGAGTAGCTTACAATGCCTGCAAGGGGGGCATGTCCGCGATCGCTGTTGGATTTTTTGTTCCATTTCTCTCCAGCGGCAATGCCGGCCACTGCAGTTCCATGGTTGTGGAC
>JALSSW010000046.1 GCA_026984035.1 Planctomycetota bacterium | reverse complement strand
CGTATCGTTCTGAGCCCCGGGTATTACAGGCTTGTGTATCGCCGGGTTCGGTACTTCTGTCGATGAAGCGGGAAACCTTTCCTCAGCGAGGGTAGAATCCTTCCCATGAGCGAAGGAAGCAACCCCGCCGAGGAATATCAAAACCCTCTCGTAACCCGCTACGCTGGAAAGCGCATGCGGGCTCTTTTTTCACCGCTAAAGCGTGCCCGTGTCTGGCGGGACCTTTGGATCGCTCTGGCTGAAGCGGAGCGGGAATGCGGCCTTGAGATCAAGGACACACAGATCCAAGAACTTCGAGCCCATCGGGATGAAATAGACTTAGGTCGTATTGCCATCCTTGAGCGGGAACTCCGGCATGACGTGATGGCCCATGTGCATCAGTTTGGAGAAGTCGCCCCCTCGGCCAAAGGGATCCTTCATCTTGGCGCGACTTCCTGCTTTATCACCGACAATGCCGATCTATGGATTTATCGTGAAGGGCTAAAACTTCTGGAGCAGGATCTAGTGACCGCCCTCCATCTCCTTCGTGAAAGAGCTCTCCAATACCGTGACCTTCCCTGCCTGGGAGCCACCCATTTCCAACCCGCCCAGCCTGTGACGGTGGGGAAACGGGTTTGCCTCTGGGCCCAAGATCTTGCCCTTGATCTTGAGGACCTGCGGAATTTGAAGACCAACCTGCCCTTCCGGGGTGTCAAGGGGACCACCGGAACGCAGGCCTCCTTCTTGGCCCTTTTCAATGGCGATCATGCGAAGGTAAGGGACTTGGATCAGAGGGTTGCTGAAAAAATGGGTTTTCAAAAAAGGCTCCCCGTGACGGGGCAAACCTACACCCGCAAACTGGACCACCGCTTGATGTCCGTCCTTTCGGGGATCGCTCAATCCACGGCCAAGTTCGGGGAGGATTTTCGGTTGTTGAGCCATGAAGGCGAAGTCTCGGAGCCTTTTACTGAGAAGCAAATCGGTTCATCAGCCATGGCCTATAAGCGCAACCCTATGCGCTCCGAACGTATCTGCTCACTCGCTCGCCTTGTACTTTCTCTCGGAGGCACTGCCGGGGCGACTGCCTCGGTCCAATGGTTGGAGCGAAGCCTGGATGATTCGGCCATTCGTCGGATTTCGATTCCCGAGGCCTTCCTTGGGACCCAAGCCTGCCTCTCCCTCCAACAAAACATTGTTCAGGGGATGCGGGTTTATCCCAAGATGTGTGAGCGTCACCTGAACGAACATCTCCCCTTCCTTGCCACCGAGAGCATCCTGATGGAAGGGGTCCAGGCGGGGGGGGACCGCCAGGATCTTCATGAAAAGATTCGGGCGCACGCCGTCGATGCTGCGCGCCGCATGAAAGAGGAGGGGATCCCGAATCCTCTTGTCGAAGCCCTCGAAAAGGATCCCGATTTCGCCTTCGCCAAGGGCCGGATCCGAAAACTTTTGGATGCGAGTCTGCTTGTGGGCCGCGCACCCCAGCAGGTAGATGAATTCCTTGAGGAATACTTGGATCCCCTCCTTGAGGGAACCACTTCGGATTATGAGGACGAAGTGCGAGTTTGATTTTTTTCTTTCCTAGGGGGTGGTCCGAGGGCGCAGCTAAAGAAGGAAATCAGGATTGGATGTGGGGGAAATGGCCGGTTTTTGGCAAGGAGTCCGGTAAATATTGCCATATATGGAATTGTGGCATTTTTCCTCCTTTCATGCCCGATGCTCATGATCCATCCGTATAGTTTCGCAAGGGGGAAACTTTCCGTTCTTTTTCTCGATCGAGGTTTCCAATGAATCGTCGGCGCTTTCGTTCTCTCTTGGCTCCAGCCTTATTGGTCTCAGGTTTGGGTCTTCTGGCAGCAAGTCCGTTTCAGGGACCCACAGCCAAATACAAAGTCCTTGCATGGAATGATCTTGGCATGCATTGCATGGATTCGGATTATTCCGTTTTCTCCATCCTGCCCCCCTTCAACACCGTTCGAGCTCAAGTTGTTGACCCGAATGGCAAGTTGCTGAAGTCTCCAGGATCGTTGAGATTGACCTATGAAGCCGTCCGGGATCCTCGCGGGTCTCGAAACCTAAGCTCCAAAGGAAAAACAAACTTCTGGCAGTTTTCCAAAGCACTTTTTGGGGGCCCGAGCACCCCCGATAAGGGTTTGAAAGGTTTCAATATGCCGGGACCTTCCAATACCCCCCAAAGCATGGCTCACATCCCAGCGGAACATGTGTTTCATGCAGAAGGCATCCCCTTGACTCCTTATGACGAGGGAAAACATAAAAGAACCTATCCCATGTTTCGCATCAGCGTCCGCGACGCGAATGGAGGAGTCCTTGGCTCCACGGATGTGGTCCTTCCTATTTCCGATGAAATGGACTGCTCTCTTTGCCATGGATCGGGGAGCCTTCCCGCCGCTTTGCCTAAAGCAGGCTGGGTGCATGATCCCAATTTTGACAGAGACTACCGCTTGAACATTCTTCGATTGCACGATGAGAAACAGGCTGGAAACTCAAAGTTTAAAACGGCCCTTCAAAATGCTGGCTATAGCTCCAAGGGACTTTTTGACACAGTTGTTTCAGTCAAAAAACCGATCCTCTGTGCGGCATGTCACGCTTCCAATGCCCTTCCGGGAACTGGAATGCCGGGCATTCCCGCACTCACAACTGTTCTTCATGGAAAGCATGCCAAGGTCATCGATCCCTTAACGGGAAAGTCCATGGATTCCAGCTCGAATCGTTCCTCTTGCTATCGTTGCCATCCGGGTTCGGAGACTCGCTGTCTTCGAGGGGCTATGGGGGGGGCGGTTTCCACCTCAGGGCAGCTCGCGATGCAGTGCCAGGATTGCCATGGGAACATGAGCAAGGTGGCCGACCCCAAGCGGCAAGGATGGCTCAATGAGCCGAGTTGCCAGAACTGCCATTCTGGGACCGCCACGGTGAACCGAGGGCAAATCCGTTATACGAGCGCCTTTGATTCCAATGGGAATCCTAGGGTGCCCGCAGACCGTACCTTTGCGACCAACGATAACACGCCCAAAACAGGCTTGAACCTCTATCGCTTTTCCAAAGGACACAAGGGACTCCAATGCGAGGCTTGTCATGGTTCCACGCATTCGGTGTACCCTTCCACCCACACGAACGACAACATTCAAAACAAGAATTTTCAAGGACATGAAGGGACGGTCTCCGATTGTTCTGCTTGCCATGCAAAGACGCCAAAGACGAGCACCGGTGGCCCCCATGGCATGCACCCCATCGGAAGATGGTGGGTAAAGGAACATGGGGATTATGCTGAACATGGTCGTTATAAAGCCTGTGCAAAGTGTCATGGCAGCAACTACCGGGGAACCGTGCTTTCCAAGGCCCAAGGAGATCGGACCTTTTCCACCAAGTTTGGGACTAAGAAGTTCTTCAGGGGCTCTGTGATTGGTTGCTACGCCTGTCACAATGGGCCAAAAAGTGAGCATCGCAACTCCAATCGGGCTCCTTTGGCATTGGACGGCCAAGCGAAAACAGGGATGCAAGCGGTGACGGTCACCCTTAAGGCGACCGACCCTGATTCCGACCCGCTGACCTACCGTATTGTCAAACAAGCCCAATTCGGGCGCGTGGCCATCCAGGGAAACAAGGCGACTTACTATCCTGATCCCGGTTTTGCAGGAGTTGATACTTTTACCTGGGCTGCAAGGGATGGACAGATCGATTCCAATCCGGCGCATGTCCAAATCACACGGACTGCCTTTGCAGGTAATTATGGGCGTGCCTATCCCAGGGACCGAAAGAGCCCCAAGCTTTTGGCTCTCAACAAACCTGCCCTTGGCACAATGTTCCGGGTGAAGTTGACAAATCCCGTTGGAAAACCGACCTTTCATGTTCTTTTAGGATCGGGCGAACATGCCACCTGGGTCACTCCCTTTGGGGGACATTTCCTCGTCGAACCCAGCTTATTCCAGGTTTTGCCCCTTGGAAAAAACGGAAGTACTTTGACTTGGGCCATTCCCAATCAGTCTTCCATGATCGGAAGAAAGCTCTCCTTCCAATCCTTGGTCATGGATTCTGGAACCCGCTACGGTTTCGGATTTACCCAAGGCCTTGATGTGGTCCTCGGGATCCTCTAGTTCCTTTTCACTTTCCCCGTTTGAGGGCGAGGGTCAATTTGGCGACTTGCCGGTTGACCTGCTTCCAACGGGGAGAGTCCTCGGACAAGGAGCTAAGACGGAGAAAGGTCTCAAGGTCCTTTTTGGCTTCTTTCTTTTGGCCCAGTTTGAGTCGGATTTGGCCCCTGTTGTAGTACTCATTGGCACGAGTGGGGTCAATCTCAAGAATCCTGTTCAAATGGGCCAGGGCCTTGGGCAAGTTGTTTGTGCGATAGTAGAGCGAATGTAGCAGTCCCCGGGCTTGGAGTTCTAGGTCCACAAAATGCTCGTAGCGCTTTTTCATTTCATTCTCAATTACAACAATGATCTTGCCTGAGAGGTTCTGGTTGCTTGGGAGGCTGTCGGCTTTTTTCTTGTAATAATTTTGGCGGCGAAGAATCTCCTGCAACCATTCTTCTCCTGCCTTCGTGGCCAAATGGAGTTGCTCCATTCGTTTTTTGCCGGTCAAAGGATAGATGCGGTCGACTTGGACCATGAAGAGGGTCTCCAGGGCCGGGAGGATGCCGTCACCCCGAGCGATCATTTCCTTGAGCCAAGCTTCTGCTTGATCCAAGCGTTGTAGATAATTGCGCTGAAGCTCAAGAGCTTTGGCCTTTGTTGTCTTTTGTTCTGTCGGGGAAAGCTTTTTTTGTTTCAGTTTCGTGAGGAGCTCACGGGATTGAGCGAGATCCTGTCTTGCGAGTCCATAGTTGGCGCGGGCAAGGCCCAGGAGGGTGATGTAATCGTGCTCTCCATTGCCCCTGAGGCCGTAGACTTTCTTGAACTGTTTGAGGGCGATCTGAAAGGCCTTGGGGTTTCGCTTGCCCCCTCGCAAATAGATTTCTCCCAGAATCTGGTTGAGGCGATAATTATTTGGCTCAATCCTGAGACCTTTGCGGCACTGTTGGATGGCTCGAGGGAAGTCCTTGCCTTTGAAATATTGGTCGGCCCTCTCGACGTAAGGGGCGACCTTCGGAGAATCCTGGGAGGCGCAGGAAAAGGGAAGGAGGAAGAGGTTCATTGCTAGGGCTAGACTCAAGAGGATCCTGGGTAGAGCCGGGCGTTGCCGGATTTGTTGTTTCATGTTGATTCCAATGTTTGTGGCCCACAACTTTCCTTGAGCCGAGATTTTAGCCAAACACATGATGAACGGTAGAAATCCCAGGAAAGGGAACTCTCCTTATTTGCGGAGGATGGCGACTCCTTCCAAGTGTGAGGTTCGGGGGAACATGTCGGCGACCAAGAGTTCCTCCAAGCGGTACCCAAGTGATAGCAGCGCCGCGAGATCGGGGGCTAGGCTCTTCGCGAAGCAAGAAACATAGCAGATTTTGTGGGGGAGAAGCTGGGCGATTGCAGCATTTCCTTCTTCTTGGAGGCCGGCGCGGTCGGGGTCCAAGAGGAGAAGGTCGGGAGAGGGAAGGTCAGCGATCCCCTCGGCGAAGGACGTGCAGCGCAGTTCTGCTTTGAGTCGATTTCGGGCCAGGTTTTGCCGGGCATCCCTTGTGGCCGAGGTGTTGGATTCGATCAGAACAAGGGACTTGGCCCCCGCACGGAGGCATCGAAGGCCAAAGGTTCCCACTCCGGCAAAGGCATCGACTACGTTCTTCCCTCCAAGCGGGCCGAGCCTTTTTATGAGAGGTTCGAACAACAGAGTTCTGGCTCGGATGTTGCTTTGATAAAAGCTCCCCGGAGAGACCTGGAACTGCAAACCCGAGCTCTCGTCCAGAAGCCAATCTCTTCCAAGGAGAGGAACGAAGCGTTTTCCCAGGAGGCGATTTCCGGGTTTGTTGTGGATACTTCGTATGACCCCAACGATCTTGTAGGTTTTGTTTCCAGGGCGGGGGAGGGGGAGATTTTGGATTTTCTGGGCGATTGCTTTTCCCTGTTCGAAGAGGCCGCCTTTGGTGACCAAGGTGACCAGGCAATCTCCGGTGGAAGGAAAGCAGCGGAGGGAGAGGGCACGGAGGAAACCCTGGCCACTTTCCTCTTCGTAGGCCGACAGCCTGGATTGACTGAGGATTTGAAGGATTTGCCGGGCCAAGGGGACGAGAAGAGGATGTTGTGTGACACAGCTCTGGATAGAAACAAGCTGGTGGCTGCCCCGTTGGTAAAGGCCAGCTTGAATCCCTCCCGTTTCTTTGCGTCGAAGGGGCCAGAGAAGATGGTTTCTGAAGCCTTCGGGAGCGCGCTTGGGGGGTGGGGTCAACCAGCGGACGGAGGGGATGCCACCCTTTTGTTCAAGCCTCCTCAACCCTTCCTCAAAAGCGCGCTTCTTGCTTTCCGCTTCTGAAGGATAGTCCCGTTCGAAGCTAACGCAGCCACCACAGCTTGGAAAATGTGAACACTTCATCGTTTTTCACCTCGCTGCTGCTCTTCGGCTGCTATTGTGGCGAGGAGCCGTTGTAACCTCTCCTCCTCAAAGCGAAGGAGTAGGGTTTTGTGCCGAATCACCTCCACCAGGCCGGGGGGAGCGCCTTTTCGCTTGCGCACTTGCGAGGCTTTTGTGTAGAGGACCTCGGCAGGGTTTTTCCCTCTCGCCTTGCTGAAGTGCACCGCCAGTGTCGCCGCGTCGAGAAGGCTCTCACTGGGGGGCGCTTGATCCTTTTGCAGGCGAAGGACCACATGGCTTCCTGCATAGCCACCCCCAATGTGCAACCAGAGGTCCCGACCTCGGGCGATCCCTTTGCTCAGCTTATCATTGTCGCGTCGACCTCGGCCCACAAGAATGTCGAGCCCGTCCTTGGAGTGAAACAGCCTGTAGGGGAGGCGAGGGGAAGGCTTGGAGGTTTTTTTGGATTGGGAAGGGGTTCTCGACAGAAGTCCAGCGACTCGTTTCTTGAGGGCCCACATGGGGGCGAGACTTTTCCCTTCCGGATCCTTGGCTTCGAAAACCTTGAGTTCATCCAGGGCTTCGGAGACCGCGCGGAGCTTTTGCTCCGTTTTTTCGATCTCAGCTTCTGTTCGCTCCTGCCCCTCCCGAAGGCTCCGTGCCCGCGCGAATCTCTTCTCAGCATTGGTTTTCAGATCGTGCTTGGGGTCCAGCCGAATCTTTCGGAGCCTGCCTTCGTCATACCAGTCTTGGACCTCGATTTCTTTGGCTCCTCGTTTTCTTTGATCCGCTTGTGCCAGAAGCAGCTCCGCCTCTCGCTGCAGAAGGTCCGCGCCCCTTTCCGCCTCACGGCGTTTCTTCAGTCCCTGAATCCTCTTCTGCAGTCCCCGTTGCTCCCGTTCCAAGCCGGTTCTTAGGATCTGGCTGAGCTTTTGTCGCTCCAGTTCCCGTTCCAATGCCTCAGCCTCCGCTTGACGTTCCTGAAGCCATGCGGCCGGATCCGCCGGGAAGGGAAGGGCTGCCAATTGCGGGAGTTCCGGGACCGAAGGGGCTTGGTAAAGAGCTCCGGGGACGAGCCCTGTCCGCCCGCCCTTGGGGCGAAAGGCTGAACAAAGAATGCGGCCTTCAGCATCCAGTAAAAACCAGTTGCCTCTTGGACCAAACAGCTCGCAGACCAGTTGTTTCCCCGAATCAAATTTCAGCGCAAGGCGTCGCTCCCCGGGAATCGCCTTCAGCTTTATGAGGCTAACCTTTTCCAGCTCCTTTTCCAAAATATGGGTGGTTTCCCCCCGGATCCAGTCTGCCTTGCCCAGGTGGCAAGGCTCCGGCAAGAGGCGCGCTCGAGCAGGCCCTCCGATGGCAATGCGCAAGTTGTTGGGGGCCTCACCTTCAAAAAAAAGCCAAAGGTCCAGGCTGCCCCCCTGGACCCCTATGTTCCGCAGGCGTCGCCCTTCCAAGAAGGGGCGCAGGACACGGCAATAAAGCTCGAGTTCACTCGCCTGGACCATTCTTATTCGTTAAGCCTTCTGGTCCAGCTCCTCGACTGGATCATAGATCCAGGTGAAGGCTGCCAGCTTGTATTCCAAGAGTTCTTCAGGTTTGAAGAAGAGTCCCAGTTCTTTTTCTGCCGCTTCTTTGCAATCGGAGCCATGCACCAAGTTAAAAGAATTCGAAACTCCGAAATCTCCCCGAATGGTGCCCGGCTCTGCCTTGCTCCCGAAGGTCGCGCCCATCATCTTGCGGCAGATTTCGATCGCTCCGATCCCCTCGAGGGCCAAGGCGACAATGGGGGCACTGGTCATGAAGGAGACCAAACCCTTGTAAAAGGGCTTGTCTTTGTGGGCTCCATAGTGCTGTGCCGCCAATTCCCCGCTCATCTGCATCAGCTTCATGCCGACGATCTTCAGGCCTTTTTCTTCAAAGCGTCCCAAAATTTTGCCGCAGAGTCCTCTTTGGACAGTATCAGGCTTGAGAAGGATCAGGGTTCGTTCCATGCTCATGTTTTCAGTCTCTCTATAACCGGTTTCTAAAAAGGTGCGTTCCCATTGAAAATGGCGACCAAGGATACAGATGGCGCCTCCAAAGGCCAACTGTTCTGGGGACTCCTTCCTCGGATCCTGGCCCCATGCCTTCTCATGGGGGCTTGCAGGGTTCCGCCTCCCGACACCAATCCTCGATACGCCGGGATGGAGGGCGAAGGTCTGGTGGAAGTCTTGGGCCTGGAAGTGGATGGTTGGGAAAAGCAGGCCAGAGACCTCGAGCGACGCCAGCGCTTTTTTAAGCGCAAGGCCCTGCGAGCTGCTGAGCGTCTCACCCAGGTAAAAAAAGAGGCTCGGCTGGCACAAAGGCGTTTGATGGAGGCTCAAGGGGCCCTTGCCAAGGAGTTATCCAAGCTGGGAGCGCTCGAAAAGCTCCTTTCCAGTCAGGCAAAACGGGCCGGAGAAGTTCGCACTGCTCTGGCCAAGATAGATTCCGATCAAAAACGTTTGGCCTCCCTCCGGAAAAAAGCGCAAACTCTTCCCAAGGAGATCGCCAAAATGGAAGAGGTTGTTCAAAAACTGGAAGCCCAGCGTGACACCCTCAAGGCGAAGCTAGCTCCTTCGAAAAAGACGGCGACCAAGAAACCAAACCCGAACCCCCCTTCCAAGAAAAAATGAGCACGACGGAACCCCCTTTCTGGAAACACGCGGCCGAAGCCCTGGCTGTCCTTGAAGCCGGGGGCCTTCCCCGGGGCGATCTGGTCAAGCTTCGTGAATATTGCGCGGCCCATGTGGGGACCATCGACGCCAACGCCCTCGTGGACAAAATCTTGGCTGCGAACCGGGCCGATGATGTTCAGCTTGCCAAGAGCCTCGTCCAAGCACTTCACACCAAGCTCGCCGAAGACGCACCCTCTGTCCAACGCCTCCGCCGCAAGCGCAAGGTCAAGGGTTTCTTCGCCAAGCTTGGCGGCAACCTGGTTGGGCAGTTCATTCTGCTGTTTCTCTATTTCCTCATCTTGGCTGCCTTTTTGGTGGTCCTCAAAATGCGCTGGCCCTCGATCGATCTCTATGCCTTCGGCGACAAGGTGATCTCCCTCTTTCACTGAGCTTTCTTTCGGACGACTTCTGGGCTAGGGCACAGCCGGGCCCAACTAAGGCCCGACTTTGAAGGCAAGAACCTGGCTGTCCTTTTGGCTTCCGACAGCCGCAGTGATGCGGATTTCGAAACTCCCCTGAAGAGGGAAGCTCGGGCGGATGCCGAAGAGGAGGCTCTCGAACTGGGGACCAAAGGCAGCTTCCCTGAGAAGCCCGAAACTGAGTCCGGTGATGTCGACCCAGGGACCGGTTTGGGGGAGAGTTTGACGAAGCTCGATACGGAAAGCGGTCAACCTTGAGAGTGAAGCCTTTGTTGTGACGGAGAAGCTGAGAGGAAGAGGAGAGTTTTTACGAAGGCTCGCGGGTCCTTGGACATGGACATCCACGCTCTGAACGCTGCGGGGAGTGATCGCAAAGAGGGGTGTCTTGGTCTGGTGTCCTGCGGGATCGGTCCAGGTGACCTGGCTGTAATAACCCGCTGCTTTGGGGTCCAATCCGGGAAGATCGAACCATTGTCTCCCATGGAAGCCGAACTTGGGATCGAAGACCTTTCCGAGAGTGCTGTGGAGGCCATAGGCCACTGTGGCCTTGGCTAATTCAGGAGCCTTGGCATTGCGCACGATCGCCAAGTCAAGCGTGACACTCGTGCCTGCGCGCTTGGCGATTTTGGTCCAACGGAGCTTGGGAGTCGAAAGATCCTTGCTTCTTTTTAGGGTTTTGAGGAAGGGGGCATAGAGGGGATCCCCGACGCGGACGCCCCGCCAGAACAAAGCCGGGTCAGCCAGGGCTGCTGCTTCCTGAAAGGGGAAGCCTTGGACCAGGTAATAGAGGATAATCTCGGGACGGACGTGCCCGGAGAGATAAGGTTCGGCAATGACTCCTGCTCCTGCGCTGAGGCCGCGTTTGAAGGCCTTGGCTAGGAAACCCTTTGCATGGGTCCGAATCTCGAAATTTTGGATGGAGTTGCTGTTGAGGTCACAAGCCACCGACCCCAGGTTCCAGGTCCAAACATCAAAGTATTGGTTGAAGTTGTACCAGCCGAAATAGAGCAGAGCATCCGGAGCGCTAAGGGCAGGTTTACCATTTGTGAATTTGGCTCCTGTTTCCCCGATTTCCTTGCTGCTCGGTTCCCACCAGGTTGGTAAGCCTACGAGTTTGGGCCAAAGAGATCCGTAGGCCATGCGCATGTCCCAGAGGCCATAGGTGCGGTATCCGGGATAGTTGGGATAGTTGTTTTTGAGCCAAGAGTCAGGTTTTTTCCCATTACGAGTGTCGATGTAGGCACGCCCCTCCATCTTGCCGGATCCCTTGTTTCCATATTTCTCCGCGTAAAGAGCCGCGTCAATCAGATCCAGCGAAGCTTCAAGGTCGAAACCGTCGATGCGAGTGACAAGATAGTAGTTAAGGCCTCTATATTTATACAGGCTATGGGAGAAGTGTCCCTTGTCGGTTCCTACTCCTGCAGAGGCTTCAAAATAGGGGTTGGTTGTCCACCAGCCATAGAAGTTCCAACTTGTTCTTGTACCCAAGCCGGTTGGGACTTGGATCAGATGGTCAAGAGATCGAAATGTTTGCGAGTTAGTAAGGGCAAAAAGCCGGTAGGGGGTGCCATACATCATGACGATGCCGTCAATCTTATTCGGCCCCAAGGCCTTCAGCTTGGCGTTGAGGGGGGTAAGAATTTGGTCATGCATGGTCGCCCAAGCTTTGGCGGAGTTTCCAGGAATGTGGCGGGCAAAAAAGGATAATTTAAGTCCCAGAAGATTGCTCGCCGGGACGCCTCGAGCCTTAGCATAGTAGTTTGCACAGTCCTGGGAATCACTGATTCCGTTCCCGTTTTGATCGGGAAAGGTTTTGCTGTAGACGATTAAGAGCCGCTTGGGATCTCTTGGGCCCTGAGCGGGAAGCAGGGAAGGGAGAAAAGCGGTTGTAAGGAGAAGGAGAAGGGGAGTGGGGATTCGCATGAGAGGATTTTACAGGCTTTCAAGTCCCAACGACAGCAATTCCTTCGCGGCTGATGTCATAAAAATAGGTCCACCGTTGCGTCCTCAAGTCGTAAAACCCCATAAGACGGAAGGCTTGGTGATAAAAACGCAGCCCAATGAGGGATTTGTCTTGGGGGATGACAATGGGGTACTTGGGGCGGGGGATCCCTTCCGGGGCCAGGTTCACAACCAGGATGTCGTTCCGCAGGATTCCGCAGAAGGTGTTGCGAACTGTGCTGAGTTTTGCCAAATCAAAAGGGAGCTTGAGTCCACCGAAATTGGTGTTGGAAATCCCCGTGAAGAGAAAGTTGGAAGTCCAGGCGATCGGGTTGCTGTGGTTGCTTCCGGAGGTGATCAAAAAAAAGGTGGTTCCGAGCTTGGGTACCCCTTGGACCTCAAGCATCTGGACAGAGGAGTTGCCGCAATCTTTACCTACGAAGCTATAGCTTGCGGCTTGGCCCTTGAGAGTGGGAGCTTCAAGGAGAAGCCCCAAAAAAAGAGAAAGAAAAAAGGGGCCTTGCCATTTCATGATTGGCCTCGGTTATGAATGTGCTGCTTGGACCAAATACCTGAAAAAGCGCGTGCCCGAGGGCTCATGGGGAGAGTCTTGGCTGGGCCAGCGCGGGTGGTGTTGGGGGAGGTAGGCGCGGTCGGGATGGGGCATCATTCCCAGGACGCGGCCTGATTCATCGCAAAGGCCTGCGATGGCGGAGAGGGAGCCGTTGGGATTGGCGGGAAACTCCTGGGTCGGTTGATTTTCTTCGTTGATGTACCGAAGGGCTGTGTAAGAGCCTCCGTCTTTGGGGAGGTCGGGACCAGGGATGAACTTGCCTTCGCCGTGTCCGACAGGGAGGTCGAAGATCTCCCCCTCAGGAAGGAAGGCGCAGTTGCCTGCTTGAATCTGGAGACGGACCCACCGGCATTCGTAATGGCCCGAATCGTTGTGGGTGAGAGTCGCCTGCTGGCGGAGGGGACCTCCGCCTGTCCGAGGGAGGAGGCCCATTTTGACGAGGGCTTGGAAGCCGTTGCAAATTCCAAGGACATAACCACCCTCTTGATCGACAAAGCGAAGAAGGCTGTCCCCAAGCCGCAAGCGGCATTGGTTGGCCAGGATCCTGGCGGAGGCGATGTCATCCCCATGGGCGAAGCCTCCGGGAAACATCAGGATCCGTGCCCGAAGCAGGCGTTCTGGTTCGGCGAACAGGTCCAGGACCGGAAGGAGTTCGACATCCGCGCCCGCACGGCTGAGAGCATCACAACTCTCGAGATCACAGTTGGTCCCCGGGGCTTGGAGGACAAGGGCCTTGGGGCCTTTTGGAGTCGGGCTCATTGTTGTCCACCTCCCTTTGGATCTTTGGAAATGTTTTGTGAGGAGCGGTGCGAGCCGGAGACCTTTGAGCTGGAATCTCTTGGGACACAGGCCAATGGGCCTTGAGCCAAGGGAGTTTCCCAGGCTTTTCGAAGTTCTGCAATGGGGCGGTTCAACAAGAGATCGCCTTGGATCCCGTCGATCTGGAGTCTGGCTTCGTCCAGGACCTCCCCAACTTTTTGGAAGGGGATTTCCATGTTCTCCATCCACTGCATGGCTTGTTCCTCGAAGTCCGGGTGAACCTCAATCAGGATCCGGCCGAGGCTTTCGGAGAAGAGGGCCTCCGTATCGTTGGCGCAGTTCTCCACCCCGGGGATGGCCCCGAGATCCAGGAGCAGACCGAGGGAAGAGCCAAAGCAGAGTTCGGCCGCGGCCACTGCAAGCCCCCCTTCACTCAGATCGTGGGCGGCGGTCCAGACGCGTTCATCCTGAAGCTGCATGAATTCGAAGAAGGCTCGATACTGGGCCGCAAGCAAGCCATGGTCCTGGATGCGGGGAGGCCGGGAGCCCAGGATGCCCTTTTGCCGATAAAAGGCTGAGCCTCCCAGTTCGGCGTAGGTGTTCCCCAGGAGAAAAACCGCGCTCCCCGCACGCTCCAAGGCTCCCCCCGGGATTTTATCCAAGGCCGGGACAGGGGCCATGGCTGTCACCAACAGGCATCCCGGAATCGAAATCGTCCGATCCCCGACCCTGTACTCGTTGTTGAGGGAGTCCTTGCCGCTGACAAAGGGTGTCCTGTAATGCAAGGCCGCCAAGCAAAGGGCCTCAGTCGCGCGGACCAGGGCCCCCAGTTGCTCGGGTTTTTCGGTGTTGCCCCAGCAGTAGTTGTCGAGAACCGCGCAGCGGGTGGGGTCTCCCCCCCGGACGACGACGTTGCGCATGGCTTCGTCCAAGGCTGCTTCGGCCATGGCTGCGGGATCCAGCCAGGAGTAGCGGGGATTGAGTCCCGTCCCGAGAGCAAAGCCGAGATTCTTGTCGGGTTTGACGGCGAGGACCGCCGCCTCCCCAGGCCCCTTCTGCTTCGGGCCCGAAAAGGGCTTAGCCCCCGAATGCGCTTGGACCTCGTGATCAAACTGCCGGATGATCCACTCTCGGCTGCAGATGTTGAAGTCCGCGAGGAGGCTCTCCAGATCCTTGCCGAAATCCGTAGATTCCGGGCGGAGATCTTCGGTAGGGGGAGGGACATAGCGGGCCTTCCGAACCCTCTTGGGGACACCCCCATGCAAAAAGGCCATGGAGAGATCACAAAGAGGGACACCCTTGTAGCTGATCTCCAGGCGGCCTGAATCCGTGAAACTTCCCAGCAGGGCGTATTCCACCTCATGGTGCTGAAAGACCTTTTCGAAAGCCTCCCAGTTCTCGGGCGGAACCGAAAAAACCATGCGTTCCTGGGCTTCGCTGATCCAGATCTCGGTGGGGGTCAGCCCTTCATATTTCAGAGGGACAGCCTCCAACTCGATGCGAGCGCCGCAGTCTTCTCCCATTTCCCCGACCGCCGAAGATAGCCCCCCCGCCCCGCAGTCTGTAAGGGCCGAATAGAGGCCCAGGTCCCGGGCTTCGAGCAAGGCATCGAGAACCTTCTTTTCGGTAATGGGATCCCCAATTTGCACCGCGCCCGAAGAGACCGTCTCGCTCTCTTCATGCAGTTCTATGGAAGAAAAGGTCGCTCCGTGGATCCCGTCCCTTCCAGTTCGGCCTCCGGCCACCACAACCAAATCCCCGGGGGAGACCTTCTTGTGCGCCTTCTTTTTCGGGAGGATCCCGACGGTGCCGACATAGACCAGAGGATTTCCCACGAAGGAGGGGTCCATGTGGACCGCCCCCGTAACCGTCGGGATCCCGATCGGATTCCCATAGTCCCGGACTCCGGCCGTGATCTGATCCAGGATGCGCGCAGGGTGCAGCGTTCCAGGAGGAAGTTCGCCTGGGTTCATGTTCGGTGGGGCCACGCAAAACACGTCCAAATTGCAAAGGGGCTTGGCGCCCAACCCCGTCCCCAAAATATCTCGGATGACACCCCCGACGCCCGTCCCCGCACCCCCGAAGGGCTCGATCGCTGAGGGGTGGTTGTGTGTTTCGACCTTGATACAAAGGCAGTCCTCTCCGTCGAAAGCAACAATGCCCGCGTTGTCGCTGAAGACCGAAACACACCAGTCGGGGTCCAATTGCTTCGTGACCCCGAAGACGGTCTCTTTGAGAAAATTCTCGTAAGTCTTTCCCCCTTCCATTTCGATCCGGCCTGCAAGAGTCTTGTGTTTGCAGTGTTCGGACCATGTTTGCGCTAGAGTTTCCAATTCCGTAGAGCTTGGCTCTCTGCCCAAAGACCGGAAGTGCTCTTGGATGGTCTTCATTTCTCCAAGGTCCAGAGAGAGACAGCCTTCCTGGGAGAGACGCATCAGGGCCTCATCATTGGCATCCCGAAGAGGGACATCCACGCGCAGCTCTTTGGTTTTTCCCCCTGGGTCAGGGAGGCTCGCCGGGAGTTGGTCGAAGAGGACCTCTTCGATCACGTCGTTGGAGAGTTTTCGGGCGATTTGGGGAAGGGCCTCCTCTCGGCATTTTGGGGCGAGAGGGAGAAGCCAGGAGCGATAGGTTCCTGTTGCTGCCGCTTGGATCCCCAAATCGGCGAGAGCCGCCTTTGTGCTCCTTGCGACCGGGTCCATGACTCCAGCCCTGCGTTGGATGAGTAGTCTGGCATGATCCTCAAACCCCTCCCAGAGAGTCCCCCCTTTTCCGGAGTCGGAGTCGCTTCGCAGGATTCGAAATTCCTCCGAGATGGGGTCGGCGAGGAGTTCTCTCGCAGCCTTCTCAACCTCGACTTCGCTGAGCGCAGCGGGCAAAAGAAACCCACGCAGCGCAAGAATCGGCCCTTCCAAACCAAGCCCCAGATCCGCGCAAACCCCTTGGCAGAGCCGCGCCTGAGGATCCGGAAACGCAGACCGAACGGCAACCTCGACCACCCATGCTGTCATAGAAGCATCTTGCCATGGAGGACAAAAAAAGCCTCCTTACTTTTGCTTCACTTTATTCACGGCTCCAACATCGAAGGATAACAGAACCTTTGAGGCAGCCTGTGGGCAGTGCTCATAGCAATGTTGATCTTAAAGTATCTGAGCTTTAGATCTCAAATCGGGCTCTCCCTATCCACCTTGGTGGCTAGTAGGCGGTTGCCGAAGTGGGTGAAAGGATTTAATCTTAGACAATAACCCCAACCCCGCAGCATAATATTTATACTACAAATGAATGCGATAAATTTAATTTTTTTTACAAAAAAAGTTTGTATTGGTTAGAGAGGAATGGCAGTGTATATACCAAGATTCTGCGCTTATGAAGGAGATCTTTATAATGATAAACTCACTTAAGTTTATTATCCGTGGGGCTTTGGCCTTTTCCTTGGTTTCTTTAGGAATCTTAATTCAAAGAGGGGATGAAGCAGACTTACAGTATATCCTCCATGACAAGTTTGATAATCAAGTGCAAGGTGCATCTTATTGGAATGTAGGGAGCAAGCTGGATCGATTTATTTTTGGAAGAGATTTTGGAGTGATCCCAAATGATGGGTTAGATGATTCGATAGCATTACAAAAGGCCATTGATTATGTTGGAAGTAATGGAGGAGGTACAATTCATCTTTCAGGGGAAATTGATGTTTCTCAGACGATTTTTCTGAACAAAAACTCTGTTAAAATCCAAGGGACTGGGATGATAGAATTTGAAAATTATTCTGGTCATCCTGAGGGTACTGTGATAAAGGCAATTGGGGGAAATTGGGCTAATTGACAAAGTGTTCTCCATGTAGGGAAAAGTTTGGGAAACAGTGCACTCAAGCCAAATGTTTTTGGTGTTGGCTTAAAGGATCTTTCAATTATTGCCTCGGGAGCAACGGGCTCTTTACCAGGGCAATGTATAGATATTGAAAATGTTCAGCATTCACAATTTGAAAATATTTCTGTTTTTGGAATGAAGCGAATAGGGATTAGATTAAGAGACAGCGATAATAAGGCGCATTCCCAAGGGACTAAATACAATATTTTCTCAAACATATTTATCCATGCAAGGGACTTTGAGTCAAAAAATGCTACAGGATTAAAGCTTGAATTCTCAACCGGGCAAGACTTTAAAAGCTTGGGAGGAGGAGTTTTTAAGAATACTTTTATAGGGTTACGGATCAATCACCAAGATGGACATGGAATCCATATTACAGGTGGAGATGGAAATATATTCCTTAGTCCTTTTGTTTGGAAAAATACTACCGGTGGAGATTTAGGTGATTCTCTTTTTTTTGATCCACCAACAAATAAAACCGCAATTAACAATCAATTTTTTTATCCCATTGTTTCTTCAGTAAATTCAAATCAAAACGTAATCCCGCCTGTTAGGATTTGGCTTTATGGGTTAAACTTCAGTAGTGATAATAATGGTTCTTATCCCATTTTTGGTAATTCTCATAATCTA
>JALSSW010000045.1 GCA_026984035.1 Planctomycetota bacterium | reverse complement strand
TCAATTTCCGGCTTGAAGGGGCCTTTTAAGCTCAAAGACCAGGGGAAAGCCTTTGTGGGTCGTTCTGCCCTTTGGCATGTGAGGCTCATCCCTGTTCTGAGTATGGGGGTCCGCCTCCTGAACGGGATGGATCATTCTCCGATACCCAATTGGAAAGTGCGGATCCTGACCTCCACTGGAAAGCAGCTTTTGGGGGGGACCCCCAGTGACGAAGCTGGGTTTGTTCGGTTTGCCTTGGATCCTGACTTGGGCGAGAAGGTTGGCTGGGGCCGCTTGGCTCAATTCTCTGCGGTGACACGAGAAGAGTTTTCCATCCCTCTGGGAAAGAGACTCCTTCTTCAAAAGGACCAAGCTGAACAATTTTTAATTTCTGGCCTGGGTACTCTTGAATTGATTTTTAAAACGCAGAGCAAAGACATTCCTTTTCCAAGGGCCTTGGGATTCCATTTGAAGGCTTTGACGGGCCGGGGTGCCGGACAAATCCATTCCTTTAAGCGCTGGTTTCACTTTTCCGGGATGAAGATTCCGAACCTCCCTGCCGGGAAATTTATGTTCCATTTGGCAGCTGTTCATGAGACCCATTTTTTTCGTTTTCCTAGGGAGTTTCTGATTCAATCGGGGAAAACGACAGTTATCGAGGTAGAAATCTTACGGCCTTGGGTCCTTAAAATCTCATTTGGAATAACGCGAAAGGTTTTTGCTTCTCAAAATTTGAGATTGTTTCAGGACCCATACCAAAAGCTGAGCCCGAAGGTGGCAACCGGAGTTGCAGCTTTTGTGAAACGTTCGGACCCTCCCTTCGCAAAAGCTGATCAAACTTCTCGACCTCTTCCGAAGTTGATGGCCCGGCCTTTCTCCTTTGATTCTCAGACAGGGGCCTACTCTTTCTTTCTTCCACCTGTGGCGTCCCGCTACAGCCTCCAAGCCTTCAATGCCAACAAGGCAGGTCCCTATACCCTTTTTTGGAGAGACCTTCGGGTGAAGGCTGATGGTGAAAGCAAAACCTTGCCTCTTCCTGAAAATGGGAAGCTGAAGCTTGTTCTTGCACCTCCCATTCCAAAGGGAGCTCCGTTTCATTTGATCCTCCGTCGTAACGATGGGTTGATCCTACCCAGTGCCTTGGATTACATGTTCTCAGGTCTTCAGGTCCATCCCTTGGAGGGGGTGGTCCTCCCTGGCATTCCAGTAGGTAACTGGCAGGTAGGGATCAAAACCGGGCCGTCCTCCTTTCTAGGGTTTGTTCCTGGATTTCGTGTGAGGATTTCACCGCACAAAGAAACCATTGTTTCTTTGGATCTTTTTCAGGAAGGATGGATGCCGGTAAAGGGCCTTGCATTAGGGGACCAGGGGAAGCCTTTGGGCATGGAATATATCCAGGTGTATCGCTTCGTTAAGGATTCTTGGCCGGGGGACCAAATCCTTACCTTGGAAACGGATGAAGATGGTCGATTTCAAATTCCCTTTCTGCCTCCGGGGAAATACATGCTGGGCATTTTTTTGAAAAAAGAGGAGAGATTACGATACTGTCCCACGGTTTTAGTTCATCCTCAATTGAAGGGGGCTTCCACTCAGCATTTCTCTTTTCCGGATTCTGGACAAATGGTTCTTGTCGATTCTCGGGGTAAGCCTCTTCAAGGGGTTCATTGCCGTATCCTCGTGGGAGGAAAATCTTATCTTTCCTCGATCACTGGTAGAGAAGGAAGGCCCTACCAAAGCCTCCCCCCATTGGCGTTTTTGCTTCGTTGTCAAATTGCCAAAAAGAAATACAGCTTTCCCTTTCCGCCCATTTCCTCAAGGTCCAAGCTGCTCCGGGTGGTTTTAAAATAATGGATTCCTTTGCTGGTTTCCGACGGCTGGGATTTTTGAGTGCAATGTTCAAAGCAAAGTTTTTCGTCTCCTCTTGAAGGGAGAGGGCGCCCTCTGTGGCGAGTCCGTTGAAAACACATCCAGCGTTTTTTCCTCAAAGGCCCTGCTCCCCTCATCATCGCTTCATTGTCCGGCGAAGCTCCGCCAGAGGTACTTCGAGTTTGTCGCGGATGTCTTTGGGGAGTTTTGGGTGATCTCTCAGAAAGGCTTCACAAATGGGGAGTGCTTCTTCGCTCCGCTGGGCACCGAGCCAGGCGTCGAACCAGGCGGGAAGGAAGAAAATCTTGCGATGCTTGCGGATCCAAAGGGCCCGGTCCAGGGCGGAGCGAAGGAGGGGGAGGCTGTCCTTGGTCTGTCCTGGCCAATGATAAAAAGGAAGCGCGTCTTGGATCCATTGTTCGGGGGGGGCGTCTTTTTGAAACCAGGAATCAAAGAGGGCTTTTTTGTGCGAAAGGCCGGGGCGGGCGGCTTGGGCCAGGTAGAGGTAGCGGGAGATGTCCTGTTTGCTCTGGGATGAGAGTTTTGCGAGCAGCCGCTCCGCTCCCGGGCGGCGATGGGCAAGGAGGGCGGCGAGGGCGAGGCTCTTGTCCTGGATAGAGAGGCTGAGGGAGGGGAGTTTCGTTTTTCCCTCGAGGAGGGCTTCGAGCAGGGCAAGGCTGGACTCATCCTTGGCCCATTTACAAAAGGCTAAAAAGCGTGGACGGGCGCTGGGCGAGGAGCCCTTTTGGAGGAGGGTGGCGCGGAGCAGGGATTCGACCTGGGATTGAAGAGTTGCCGTTTCAGGAGTTTTGGGAGCCCAGCGGCGGAGGGTGGTCCCAACCATCCCCAAAAGGTTGGTCAAGCTTTGTGGGTCCTGTTCTCGTTCCAACAGGGGAATCAGGGTCTTGGCTAGTTCCAGGGGGGAGATCAGCCCTTTCCTTCCGCTGTGAAAGAGGGCGGACAAAAAGGTGGCCCTCTGGAGAGGGTCCTGGATTTGGGACAGCCCTTTTTGGGCCCATGTGAGAGTGCGAGGATCCAGAAGGACTTGGGCATAAACCGCAGCATCAGGGTTGGGGAGAACCCAGAGGATCTCCTCGAGAGGGAAGGGGAGGGAGATAAGGCTTTCGCCCTTGCTGAGATCCACAAGCCAAGAATGGATGTCCCCACTTGTGGCGATCTGGAGGCGGACACGCATGGGCCAGGGGGCGGCTGGGCCGGTTTGTCGGAGCAAAAGATGGCTGTCCCCTTTGGGGGGGGATTTTTTGGAGAGGAGGGTGGCTTGGAGGGTGGGAGCGCCTTTGGAGTGGAGCCAGGAAGCGGCGAAGGGGCGGAGGTCTTTTTGGCTGGCCTGCCCCAGGCTCTCGAGGAGCTCTTCGTGGGTGGCGCTCCCGAAGGCCTGGGCCTCGAGGAAGGCTCCAAGCCCTTTTTGAAAGGCTGCTTCGCCGCAGTACTGTTCGAGGAGGCGGAGGACGGCCGGAGCCTTGTTGTAGACGATGGGCCCGTAATTGGACTTGGCTTGGTCCAGGTTGGCGAGGGCTTGATAAATGGGGCGGGTGCCCTTGCTGCGGTCCACGCGGAGGGCAGGGGGAAGGGTGCGCTCGAAGAAAAGTTTCCAAGCAAGGGTCTCAGGGTGGGTGTGCTCCAGGGTCTTCCAAGCGGCGAAGGTGGCAAAGCCCTCCTTCAGCCAGAGATCATCAAACCATTTCATGGTCACCAGGTTGCCGAACCACTGATGTGCGACTTCGTGGTAGATCAAAAGGCGGCGGCGCAGAGTTTCGAGAGGATCGGGCTCGTGGTCGAAGACCAGAGCGGACTCACGGTAGAAGATAGCGCCGGCGTGCTCCATGCCTCCGTAGGGGAAGGCGGGCAGAAGGACGAAATCGAGTTTGGCGAAGGGATAGGGATGTCCGAAGAATCCCTCCTGGAATTGCCGGGCTTCGCTGTGAAGGGTAAAGAGCAAAGGATCCAGGCGAGAGGTCTTTTGCCTGCGGTGAAAAACCCGCATACCATCCTTTTCACGGACCGCAAAGGGGCCGGCCGCGAAGGCGAAAAGATAGGTGGGGAGGGGAGGCGTCTCCCCGAAGGTCAGCGTATGGCGGCCTTGTTCTCGTTTTTCTCCCGTCAGCCTTTCATTGGAAACCGCCGTCCATGCCTCCGGCAGATCCAAGCGGAGAACGAAGCGCCCCCGCAGGTCCGGCTGATCAAAACAGGGATAGATCCTGTGCGCGTCGGAGGGGACTGTGAGTGTGTAGAGAAAACTTTCCCCTTCCTTTGCGTCATGGTAGAGATTGAGCGG
>JALSSW010000044.1 GCA_026984035.1 Planctomycetota bacterium | reverse complement strand
GTCCTTCTCGACGTCCCGGAGCGAAAAGCGCCCATTGGGCGCGAACCTCTGTCCGCCAGTTTTCGGTCACGCCGGGTGTCGGGTCAAAGCCAGGGCCGAGAGACAGGCGATGCTGATTGAGGAGGAGCCCGAAGGCCTGTCCCGGATTGTTGGTGGAAAAATAGGTTTCGCTCAGGGTCAGCGTGGGTAGATAAGAAGCTTTGGCTTCGGAGATGGCGGCCCGGGCCTCCTGGATATGGGTTTCCGCGATGGCAAGGTTGGGGTTGGCTGCCTTGATGCGCCGGAGCACCATTTCGAGGGTCCAGCCTTGCCTCCTTTGGGGGCGAGGGTTGGTCTCTCGTGCTTTTCCAGGGTCATGAGGCTTTGGAGCCTTGGTTGTTGGAGGCATTGCGCTGAACCATGCTTGGATCAATTCATGATCGGCTGTCTGGATCCGCCCCCCCCGGCAACTGGGGAGCCCGAACCCGAGAAGAAGGATGGGGGCAGCAAAACCCCATCCCTTTTTCCTGATTGTGATGGGGAGGGAGAGATGGCTTACCTTGGTTTTTCCTTGGACGGCTTCCTCTGTCATCGTTTTCTCGTCTTCTTTTTATTCCGGAGATTGGAGCGGATGCAGCTCAGGATCTGACTACATTGGGGATGCAAGACCCTGTAATGTACAGAGCGTCCTTGCCGTTGGGAGATCAGGAGCCCTCTTGCTTTCATGAGATTTAGATGTTGGCTGACCGCTGCTTGCGGTAAGCCGAGACGTTCGGCAAGAAGGCCGACCGTCAGGTCTTCCTTTTCCAGGATCTCGACGATCCGAAGTCGAAGGGGATGTGCGAGGATTTTCAGGCAGGCCGCGGTGTCCTCGAGCACTCGATCTGGGATGTTGGTTCGATGGGCCATAGGTGGAAAAGATTAGATTATGAAATCAATATATCAAGATATCTTGAAGTAAAACTTTATTGAAATATAGATCTTAGGTCTGGAGATTTTGTAGGGTGGAGAAGGGTTTCAGGCTTGGAGGTTGACTCGGGCTTCTCCATAATTCCCTCGTTTGAAGAAAGGAGTTTGCGATGTCACTTGGGGACCGCAATGGAGACCGCTGTGAAGACCGCTGGGCCTCCCGATGGAAGGATGAAGAGGCTGAGGAGTGGGTCCAGAAGTTGCATCCGGTGTTTGGAGCCGACCTTGCCCTTCGCGTGTATTCTTCGAGGTTGATCGGAAGTGACCCGGATCTTGTCCTTCATGGCGGAGGCAACACATCTGTCAAAACGACCCTGGTGGATGTCTTGGGGCGCGAGCGGGAAATCCTCAGAGTCAAGGGCTCTGGTTGGGATTTGGCGACGATTCAGGCTCCAGGTTTTCCTGCCCTGGATTTGCCCGCCTTGCGGGAGCTGCGAAGTCTGGAGGCTCTTTCGGACGAGCAAATGGTCAATGAGCTTCGGATCCGGATGTTTGACGCAAAGGCACCCAATCCCTCGGTAGAAACACTTCTCCACGCTTTTTTGCCGGACAAATTTGTGGACCACACGCATGCCGACGCGGCCCTTGCTTTCGGCAATCGGCCGGAAGGACCAGCGGAGTTGGCGGAGCTTTTTGGGGAAAAGGTGGGCTTTCTTCCTTGGATCATGCCCGGTTTTCCTCTGGCCAAAGCTGTGGCTGATTACCGGGATCGACATCCTGAGGCCATTGGGCTCATCTTGCATCGCCATGGAGTGTTCTCCTTTGGATCCACTGCTCGCGAGAGTTATGAGCGGATGCTTGAAATCGTGGGGACCTTGGATGGGGCCATCGAAGGGCGGCTTGGAGGTAGGCCTCTCTTTGAAGTCCCCTTGGTGGATGAAGATCAGTTAGAGGCGCGGGCCTGTGAGCTGCTCCCCATTCTTCGGGGTTTGACCTCCACCCAAGATCCTGTGACCTGCTCCTATACTTCCATGGTCCTGGAGTGGCGTCCGACTCCCGAGGCTCTGGCCGCTGCTGCGAGGTCTGATGCCAAGGAATTGTTTGGGGAAGGTTGTTTGACGCCCGACCATGTGATTCGAACCAAGGGGCGCTGGCTTGTGAGTGGGGGAGGGGGAACTCCGGAGGATCTCGCCACAGAGGTGATGGAATTTGTGTCGGCCTACTTGGAGTATTTCGAGCGAAACCGCGGGCTGCGTGAGAAGGAAGGAGCGGGTGGTCCGTTCAAGATGTTGGACCCGCATCCCAGGGTGGCTTTGATTGAAGGCCTTGGTCTCGTTGCCTTGGGGAAGGACAAGAAAAGCGCGCAGGTTGCCGCAGATCTGGCCGAGCACACCATTCTACGCAAGGTGCAGGCCGATGCCCTTTCTTCTTGGGATCCCCTGAGCCAGGATGAACTCTTCGAGATGGAGTACTGGTCTCTGGAGCAAGCCAAGCTGGGGAAGACTCAGCCCAAGGAGTTTGAAGGCAAGGTGGCCTTCGTGACGGGTGGAGCCGGAGCGATCGGTTTGGCGATTGCGCGGCGGCTCTTGGCGGGGGGAGCGCATGTTTTGGTCCTTGACCTCCCCGGAGAAAACCTTGTGCAGGCTGGGGTCCACTTGGAGGCAAGGGGCTTTGCCGGACGCTTTGTTCTCGAGGGGGGGGATGTGACCTCGAAGGCTTCTGTGGCCGCGGCCATGCGGAAGTGCATTTGTTGCTTTGGGGGACTCGACATCTGTGTGCCCACCGCGGGAATTGCCCATGTCGCAGCGATCGAGAAACTCGAACGCGATGACTGGGATCGCTTGATTGCAGTCAACCAGACGGGGGTTTTGCTGACCATCCAGGAGGCTTTGGGGCTTTTCAGGCGGCAGGAGATCGGCGGGGAGATCGTCTTGGTGGGGACTAAGAATGTTCCGATGCCGGGGGCGGATTTTGTTGCGTATTCTGCCAGTAAGGCGGGGGCCGTGCAGGTCGCCAAGGTGGCCGCCCTCGAAGCTGCCCCTCTCCATGTGAGGGTGAACATGGTCCATCCCGACGCCGTTTTCGATGATGAGTCCAGCGGTAAGACCTCGGGGCTTTGGAATACTGTGGGACCCGAGCGTATGCGCTCGCGGGGATTGGATCCTTCGGAATTGCGGTCGTTTTATCAAGGCCGGAATTTGTTGGGCTGTCCCGTGACGGCCGATCAAGTCGCCGAAGCTGTGGCTTTTTTCGCTGCCGGGAAGACTCCTACTACCGGGGCCGCCTTGACTGTAGATGGAGGGCATGTGGGAACCTTTTATCGATGAGAACCTCATGAAACGACCTGTCCCAAATCTTGTTGCATTGTCTCTTAGTGCATTGCCTCTTCTCGCCCTGGGCTTGTCAGCCCAAAGTCCCGGTATCTCCCAAAGAGCCCTGCCCAAGAAGGGGAAGATCCGGGTCCCTGTCCGAGTTTTTGGTCCCTCCGGAAAACTCTTCAAAAATGCGAAAGTCTTTTTTCTCCGCCAGGTTTTGAGTGCTCCGCGAGTGGTTCATGATGATCGCTACGGTTACCAAGCCTTTCGCTTCGATCCCGATCCGCGGGGGAGGTTTCATGTTCGTCTCCCCCGAGGGGGCAATTGGTCTGCGTATGCTTTTGGCGAGCAAAAGGGAAAGCGTCTGGCAAGCAGATTGACCAACGAGGTTTTTGCCGGCCGCATCCTCAATCTGCATCTCCTCGAAGACAAACGTAAAACCCTGGTGGTCGATGGTCTAGCCCCCTGGCGAAAGCGCTTCGGACCTGGGCTCGTGCTGGAAGTCTACGCCAACTCTTCGGTCAATGGCCTGGTCCCAGGACCCTCCTCACCCCATTTTCGCCTCCCCCTTCAGTCGAACAAAAGCAAGCAAGCCTTCCCCGATCGCTTCGAAGTGCGCCTCCCGCCCCTTCCGCGAGAGTCCTTTTGGCTTGCCCTCCTCGACGCCAAGGGATCTTTCCTCGAATCCCTCTTCCTCGGTCGCCGGCAAACCTCCCGGATTGGTCCCCTCTCTTTTGGGACACCCATCTTCCGCCCCTTCCAACTCCAGGACGAGGCCGGGGCGCCACTCGCTGATGTCAGAGTTCTTGTTCGATCGGGGACACCCATTGTTACAGCGGAGCGCCTGGTCAAGACTGATGCCAAGGGGCGGGTCTTGCTTCCTTATGGCGAGGGGAAGTGGCAAGGATCTCTCCAAGAAGATGTGGATCCGGTTGCTCTGTTTCTCCCGCTGCACTGTTCGGTTCTCTATCGAGAGGTGAAACCTGTAGCCGGCAAGTCAAAGGATGCTCTGGAATCTGAGGTCCACCTCACTGCCGTCAAAGATAAAAAGAGAGGGAGCAAGGGCTATGTGTTTGACTCCGGCTCTTTGGCCAAGGGGGTTCGCTATGTCCAGCTGGTTGGGGCGGTCAGTAAGACAGGCTTCGTCCGAAACCAGATCGTGCCTCTCCCCAAGGAGAGTCTGTCCTTCCCCAACAAGGTTTTTTTCCTTCCCAGCTCGGGAGGATCCCGGGGAGAGTGGAATGGTCTCCTTCGCTTGGAGGGCGGGCAGGCATCCCCGGCCTGGCCCGAGGATCAGGGGGGTGTCTACCACATCCAAAAGCCTTCCCATTACTACCTCCTTACGATTTTTCGCCCCGGAAGGGAGCGTTCCTTTGGAGGGCGAATCGTCCTGGAAGTCCAAGAAAAGGTCCCATCTGAGTTTGCACCCACGTTTTTGATCCCTTTCTCGGCGGATTCTCATGGAAAGGTCTCCCTTCACCTTCCCTTTGCGCCTTTCGGTCTCCTTGCTTATGAACCCAGGGTGGGGATTTATGAAGGAGCCTTGGGGCTTCAACCTGTCCCGGATGTTTTCGAAAAGGATTTAGTCTTAACGCCCTTTTATGAACTCCTCATCCAAGTCCGAGGGCCGAACAAAAAGCCCCTGGATGGGGCTCGTTGCCGTTGGGAAGTCTCTGTGAGCCCTCAGGCCTTTCTCAACCGGATGATCAAGATGCAGCTCCTCTCCCGCGTCCTTGGCCTCGGAAAACGGGGTCGGGCAAAGGCCGATAGAAATGGGGTGATCCGCCTTTTTTTTCACCCAGGTGTCTCCAATATTGCTTTACAAGTCAAAGCTAAGGTGGGAGGCCGATGGTTGCAGAAGAATCTGCAAGTTGTGGCCAGGGACGGTGTCCATCGCCTGAATGTCGTGTTGAAATAAGGGTTTCAGCTGTTCAAGCAGAGGGGTCTTTGGAGCAAAGTTTTCTGGGTCAAAGGAGGTCAGGAGACCAAAAGCTCCTGCATCCAGAAAAGAGCTCTCATCAAAAAGGACCCCCCATAATAAAAGACCACGATCAGCCCCATGAGCGAGATCCAAGGATCTCTCCGAAGGAAGCGATAGAAGCCACTCACCGGTTGGGGGAAAATGCCTTCCACAATCCCTGCCCCGTCCAGAGGGGGGATGGGGACGAGATTGAAGATTCCCAAGAGAAAATTGATGCTCAATAAGAGACTCAATCCTTTTGCCAGCATGAAAAGAGGACCCGATTCGGCCCAGTCCCGGGCGGCCACCATGTTTTCCAACATGTTTCCACCTCCAGGAGGAGCTTCGAACCAATTGAGGTGAAGTCCCAATTTGAGGATCCCGAAGATCAGGGCCGCTAACAAAAGATTGGCCGCAGGCCCTGCGAAGGCCATCAGGGCTGCTCGCTTAGGGTGTCGGTCTGCCCAGTAGGGGTCATAGGGTGCGTGGGCGAAAGCCAGGGGGAAACCCATCAAAAAAACACTGATGATGGGCAAAACGATGGTCCCGAAGGGTTCCCTCCGCATATGAGGAATGGGGTTGAGCGTGACCTGTCCCGCGTCGTAGGCGGTCCGGTCGCCCCCGAGATAGGCCACTGCAGCGTGGGCCCCCTCGTGCACAACGATGGCAACGATCAGAGCGATGTAAAAGCTCAGAAACTGGCTGATCTGGGGGAGAAAGTCCTCCATCGTGTTTGTCCCAAAACCCGAAGGTCAGAAGGGCGCTTCCTCCTCGTCTTCCTCCTCGGCGGTCTCTTCTTCTTCCCAGGTTTCCTCTTCTTCGGCTTCGGTCTCTTCCTCCAGGGTTTCGACGACACGCTGCACCCTGATTTGTGTCGCGTTGAGTTTTTCTCGGCAGAGCTTGATCAGTTCGGTGGCCCGCTCTACCCGTTCGGAGAGGTCATCGATATCGATCTCTCCCTCTTCGATTCCGCTCAGGATCTTGTCCAGCTCTGCCGCTGCCTCCCCGTATTTCAACTCGGCTTTCTCTTCTTTCTTCTTCTTGCGTGCCGCCATTACTCTGCCTCCTAAAGTCCCCCGAAAAATCTAATGATGAGGCTTGCCCCCGTTTTGAGGGGCCCCTGGAAAAGGGGGGAGAGTTTACCCCTTTTTCTCTTAAATTCCTGTCTTGAAAATCTGGGGACTTGTACTACCCAAGGCCAGCCCCTTTTGGGGGTTTGCTTCCGCCTGAGCCGGGAGACTCCCCGAAAGGCCTGTGTTTGCATGGTTATCTTTGATGGTTTCGTGTGGTCAGGACCTGGCTGCCCCAGCGGATCTTGCTGGCCGGCTCTTGCCATGCGGTAGAGATAAAGGAGGAAAAAATGTCTCTCGTGAAAGAAAAACCAGTTTCTGTGATCCCCAGTGTTCCCCGGGAAATTACCCCCATTGACGAATTCGATTCCCTGCTTGATCGCTTCTTTCCAAGCTCGCTGCTCCGGTCCTTCGGCTTCCGTGCCCCTGCCCTGAGGTCGTTCCGGGAGATGGAAACCAGAATTCCCCGGATCGACATCGTGGACCACGAGAAAGAAGTGAAGGTCAAAGCGGAGATCCCCGGTTTTAACAAGGACGAAGTTGAAATCACTCTCAACGACGGCCTCCTGACCATTCAAGGGCAGAAAAAGGAGGAAAACGAGGCGGAAGAGGGTGACATGGTTCGTTCCGAGATCAACTGGAATACCTTCTCCCGTTCCCTCCGTCTTCCCACGGAGGTGAAGGCCGACGAGGCCAAGGCAAAGTTTAAAAACGGGATCTTGGAGATTGACATCCCCAAGATCCAAGCAACCTCTCGCCAAACCATCAAGATCGATTGACCCCCGAGTGGGGTTATGCCTCCGTCCCCTCCCGGGTCGGAGGCCTTTTTGTTGGTTTTGATGGATGGGGGCTAAGTCCCCTCATTGAACCTCAAGATCAAGCTCGCCGTCTGCAAGAGTCGCGTGGAGGGAATCTCCCTTTTTTACCTTCTTTGCAGAGTGAAGGGTTTTCCCATTTGCGGTTCGCAGCCATGCATATCCACGGCGCAGCACGCTTTTGGGGTCATAGGCCTTCAACTTCGTCTCTTGGAGGACAAGGTTGCTCTCGGCCTTCGTCATGAATTTCGAGGTCCCGTAGATCAAGTCCTTGGTTTTTTGGGCGAGTCTGAGTTCTTCGCGCTGGAAACGCTCAGTTAAACTACGGGTCAACCTTCGTTGGGCAGCCCCAAGATGTGCCCTCTCGCCTGCGATGCCTCCACGCACCAAGGTGGCGAGTCCCCGGGCTTGATCCCGCAGGATCTTTTTTGCTTCTCGGAGGATGCTTGTGGCTTGGTCGTGAATCTCCAGGAAGCAATCCTCCACCTTTTCTTGGTAAGAACGGACACGTTCTACGACCAGTTCTCCTGCAGCAGTGGGGGTTTTGACGCTGTGGGCAAGGGCATCGAGAACGCTCTGATCCCGCTCATGCCCGATGGCGATCAAAGCCTTGAGAGGATGGTTGGCCACGGCCCTTGCGATGTCGAGGTCGTCCCAGGAACCCAGTTCGGTGCGGGAACCGCCACCTCTTGTGATGACAAGAAGGTCGTAACTCTCCGCCTCTTGTGCGAAGAATTCCAATCCGTTCAGCACCGTGGATTTCAGGCGGTCCCCCTGGACGAAACAATCATAGACGGTGACATCAAATGCGAAGTCCTGGACGGCCAGCGTCTGGATGAAGTCGTTGTAGGCGTCGGATTCGAAGCTCGTCAAAAGAGCGATTCGAAGAGGCACAAGGGGGATGGGCTTTGCCTTGTTTTTCTCGAGAAGCTTTTCTTTTTTGAGGGCCTGGAGGATCTTCTCCTGGCGCAGCACCTGCTCACCGACTGTGAAGCTCGGATCCAAGTCGTCGATGAGGAACTGGTAGCGTCCCCTGGCTTCGAAGAGGTCCACCGTCCCGCGGACACGGACCTTGACGCCGTCCGCCAACTTAATGGCGTCCCCGAAGCGGGCGAGGCGGCGGCGGATGATGGTCATGGCCTTTTCGAAGATGACGGCGCTGACAACCGCCCGGGGGCGGGCTTCCTCATCCTCGGGATCCCGCTCAACCAGCTCGAAGTAGCGGTGCCGGCTGCGGCTCTTTTTGTCGAAGTTCTGCAACTCGCCCGTGATCCAAACCGGCTCTTTGAAATTGCCCCGCAGCAGTT
Organism: Planctomycetota bacterium; assembly: GCA_026984035.1. GTDB lineage: Bacteria > Planctomycetota > UBA1135 > UBA1135 > HyVt-539. The sequence goes on along the minus strand of JALSSW010000044.1, from coordinate 10,116 downwards.
CGGCGACGCGGAAGTTCAGGGCGCTAACAGTCAGAGAGTCGGATTTTTTTTCGATCTCGGAGACCTGGATGGTGCCGAGGTTTTTGTTCTTGCCTCCGGTCGCGAGGGCTGTGGCCACTTCGGGGGCCAGGGAAAAGCCATAGGGCATGAAGAGCTTGACGGCTGACTCGACCTCTTCGATGGGGACACGCCAGACGCGGGCGGACCGGTCCCAGCGGCGTCCCTTGAGGTCGCGCACCAGGCTGACGAGATCTTCTCTGTAAGGGAAGCGTATGGTGATGCTGGCGCCGTCCGCCGAAATATCGATTTGTCCGACCATTGTTCTCCTTATCCCCTTGAACTCTATCCCCTTGAACTCTGCCTTGTGTTCACTCGTAGGTCCGATGTAGTTTGTACTCTTCCAGGGCCTCCCCAAAGCAGCGCGCCAAGACCCCTGCGACCTGGGGGAGAGGGGGCGCCTTGCCTCCCAGCTCCCATGCCATGGTTGTCATCAACTCGGCGGAGATCCCGCAGGGTCGAATCGCCCGAAAAGCCCCCAATTCCGTTTGGATGTTGAGAGCGAGGCCATGATAGGTGACCCACCTTCGGACTGCGATACCGATGGAAGCGATTTTTCGTCCTTCGACATAGACCCCGGTCCCCAGGTCGTTGCGGCCCGCCCGGATCCCGAATTCCGCCAGGCAGGCGATGAGCACATCCTCGAGGAGATGGAGGAAGGCGTGCAGATCCCGCCCCTTTCCCTCCAGCTTGCAGATCGGGTAGGCAACGAGCTGGCCCGGCCCGTGGTAGGTATGCCTGCCTCCTCGTTCGATCTCGATGACTTCGATCTCGGGGTCGAGGACGTCTGCGGGGTCGGCGCGGCGGCCGGCAGTCACGACAGGGTCATGTTCGACAAGGAGGAGGCAGTCGGGGATCTGATCCCCTGCCCGCAGCTCGACCATCTCCCGCATGCGCTGCAAGGTCTTTAGGTAGGGTTGGTGTCCGAGATCCAGGATTTGCAGGGTCATCGCCGCCCCTTTGCGCGGAAGTAGCGGAGGCTGAGAGAGGGGGCCGGGCTGCCGCGGAAGGCGCTGCTGAGCTGTGCCCGGAAGTCCTCAAGGGTTTTTTGGCCTTGGTCGCCTTCGTAATCGAAGGGGCAGGGCCCGATGAAATCTTCGACCAGGCTGTTCAGATCCGGATAGGTCCGGACTTCGACATGGGCACTCACTTCGATTTCCCGAAAGCCCAGTTCTTCGAGGGCTCCATGAAGATCGCTTCGGCTGGGGAGGATCCAGCGGCCTGCGTCCGGGTGGGCGGCGAGGATGCGGGTATCGAAGCCGAAGGCCGGGATCTCCAGGCCGATGCGTCCCCCAGGTCTGAGGCAGGAATAGAAGGGACGCAGCGTGTCCCCCAAACTCCGTCGAAAAAAGGGATGAGAGCCAAAGACCAGCACGAGGTCAAATGGCCCCTCGAGGGCGGCCGGTGCTCCTGGGTCGAGATCCAAGATTTCGAGGGTCTGCGGGAGAGGACCGTGGAGGAAGGGCTCTCCCCGCAAAAGGGCCACGATCCGCCCGGTGGGTCCGACAGCATCCAGGCAAGGACCCGCCACTCGGGCAAGCTCCCCCGGCGGACAGGCGATCAGAATGCGCTCCCCCTCTCCCGGAACCACGTCCGCGAGCTTCTCAAAAAAGGAGAGGGGGAGGGGAGCGTCCATTGCAGCATTCGCCCTATGCGTTGAGGGCATTTCGCTCGCCCACATGGAATCCCTTAGGGCCTTCGACGACCTGGGCGGCCGGCCCGTGGAGGTCGTGCTCGAAGAAGATCCACCAGCCTTCCGAGGCAGCGCGAGGAAGAAGGGCCTTTTTTTCTTCGATGGTGACCAGGGGGCGGTTGTCATAGGCCATGACCCAGGGGACCTGGATGTGCGAAGCCGTCGGGATCAAGTCCGCACAATAGAGCAGGCTCGCAGCCTGGCCATTGGAGCCCTGTCCGTGGAAACGGGGCAGCTGCATGGCGTCCGTATGTCCAAAGGAGAGGATTAGCTCGATGCCCGGAAGGAACTCACCCTGCCCCTCGATGACTTCCAACACACCCGCTTCGACAAGAGGCTCGAAGTTTTCGGCGAGATAGCTGGCTCGATCCTTTTCAGTTGGATGGCGCGCCCATTCGAGGTTGCCCTTCTGCACATAGTAGGTGGCGTTTTCAAAGGTCGGGACCATGCTCCCGTCCTCCCGCTTTCGCGTCGCCCCGCCCGCGTGATCGAAGTGCAGGTGCGTGAGGAGCACTTCCGTGATGTCCGAAGCCTTGAGCCCATGCTCTGCCAGCCCTCGCTCGATCGAAAGCTCCGAGTGATCCACCGCGTAGATCTTTGCCAGCTTGTCGCTCCATTTGTCCCCGATCCCCGTATCCACGAGCAGATTCTGCCCCGTAAAGGCACCTTCCCGGTTCACCTTGCGCGCCAGAAGCGCCCGGAGCGCCATCGGCACCCGATTGCGCTCATCCGGGGGATGGTTCCGCTCCCACAGCGTCTTGGGCACGACCCCGAACATCGCCCCCCCATCCAAGGCGAAGCGCCCGGTCTCCACCGGGAAGAGTTTCCAGTTTCCGATCCTCATTGGAGAGAGATCTTAGCTTCTCCATCTCAGCAAAACACCCGCCTTGGGGTTTTCCGTTGAAAAGTCTTCGGGCTTTTTCAGCTTTGCATCCAAAAGCTGCAATCTAAGCATTCCCTTAGAAAAGAAATGCGGGACATCATCTGCCAGATTGTCTTCTCCTTGAGCTTCTGCTTGTCCAAACCTCGAAGTTTTTGCGAAGGTCTTCTACTTCCTCCATGAGAGCATCCTCTCCAAAACGAAACCGGTTCCTTATAAACCAAAGAAGAAAGATTGGAAGTTTCGCTTCAAAACTAAGCGATTAAGCTTGGATACATCGATCCTCACCCTTTGTCCCAAGATCTTCGATTGGGCCCCTGACAATTACTCCAAGGGGGGAATCAAGCTCCATCTCATCTTGGGCCACCATGGGCCATTCCCTCGTTTAGCGACCCATCTTTCACAAGTCAGCTGACTTGGAATCCCGAAATGATTGCCGGCATCTACAAGGAGCCTTGGCAGATCGAGTTGTTAGTTGTTTAGCTTTTCGTGTCTTGAAGCATAGCCTCAAGGTCAAGACTTTCGTGGCCACTTTGGAGAATGCGATCGGAACCCAGAATGGGACAGTATTCGGAGCAGGGAAGCAAAGGCAATCTCTACTTAATCACGGTTGCGGAGCCTTATAAGAAGGAAGTCGGCGACCATCCCTTCTCATATCTAAAAGATATCCTGAGCCAGATTCGGTATTCCAAAGACCTCTGATGTAAAGCTTTGATCCCGAAAAGGTGGAAGGAGGAAGGAGAACCATGTCCAGAAAAGGAGAATACAAAACGAGAGGATGAAGAGACGGCAGAGGGTCATGATGCAGATGGAGTTGGAGGGGAAGTAGGGGTAGGCTGACAGGGGACAAGGGGGAGAACCAAGAGGTTTTTTGGTTGGGAGGGGGTGGGAGCACCGAACAGATACTTTACAACAAACACAACATTAAGGAGAACGACAATGGGTAATTCAGATAACAATAACGATGCACCAAAATTTGACAATTCCCATGTTTCCCATCACTACCTAAAAGGAACATACGACCATGCAATTACCCAGAAAGGAGATATAGGGAACAACACCTTTCAATCATGGACAAATGTAGACAAAAATGGGATTGTTGAAGACTCAGGTTTTGGAGAATTTGGCACAAAAAAGAGAAAATAACTTAATGCCTAACAAAACAAATGCACTCGGGCTGCCAAATGCTGCCTAGCGAAGCAGCGCAGCTTTTGGCAGCCGGGGGTTTGCGACGTTGGTCCGGCAACCATGCCGAGCGCGCCCTGCCAAACACGAAGGAGCAATAACGAGTGAACAACTTCGGAGATAAGGTCAGCTTCATCTGGTCAGTCACGGATCTTCTGCGCGCTCCCTACCGGCCAAACCAATACAAGGATGTCATGCTGCCGATGACGGTGCTGCGGCGCCTGGACTGCGTGCTGGAGCAGACCAAGGACCAATTCCTCGCCAAGCTCGAGAAGTTCAAGGGCGACCCCAAGAACCTCGCCGCGAACCTGACGCACTACATCAAGGGGTTCTCGGATCGCGCGCGCGAGCTCATCGAGCATTTCGCCTTCGAGGAGCAGATCGCCAAGCTCGACAAGGCGGACCGCATCTTTCTCTTGGTCTCGAAGTTCTGCGAGATCAACCTGCACCCCGATCGCATCTCAAATATCGATATGGGCACCATCTTCGAGGAGCTGATCCGGCGCTTCAACGAGGCCTCGAACGAGGATGCTGGCGACCACTCCACCCCCCGCGCGGTGATCCGCCTCATGGTCAACCTGCACTTCCTTCCCGACAGCAGGACTCTGACCACCAAGGGGATCGTCAAGACGCTCTACGGCCTCGCCTGCGGGATCGGGGGCATGCTGTCCGTGGCCGAGGAGTACGTGCGCGAGCTAAATCCCGACGCACGCCTCACGGTCTTCGCCCAGGCCTACGCGATCTGTGGCTCCGACATGATGATCAAGGGGCACAACATCGACCACATCCGCTTCCGCAACAGCTTTACCGACGACCACCTGGCCGGGAAGCCCATCGACTACATGCTGGCCAACCCACCCTTTGGCGTGAAGTGGGAGGCGCAGCAAGACTTCGTCAAGCGCGAACACGAGGAACAGGGATTCGGCGGCCGCTTCGGCGCCGTCCTACCGCGACTCAACGGCGGGTCGCTGCTCTTCCTCCTGCACATGATCGCCAAGATGAAGGACGAGAGGGACGGCGGCACGCGGCTGGCCATCGCTTTCAATGGCTCGCCGCTGTTCACGGGAGGAGCTGGCTCCGGCGAGAGTGAGATCCGCCGCTGGATCATCGAGAACGACGGGCTGGAGGCAATCGTCGCCCTGCCCGACCAGCTCTTCTACAACACCGGGATCCACACCTATCTCTGGATCGTCACCAACCGCAAGACCCGAGCGCGCCGCGGCAAGGTCCAGCTCATCAACGCAGCGGGCTTCTTCAAGAAGATGCGCGAGAGCCTGGGCAACAAGCGGCACGAGGTCTGCGAGGAGCAGCGGAATGAGATCACGCGGCTCTACGGCGAGTTAACCGACGGCGAGCACGTCCGCATCTTCGCGGGCGAGGACTTCGGCTTCCGCCGGATCACGGTCGAGCGGCCGCTCAGGCTGAACTTCGTGGTCACCGAGGAGCGCCTGGCCGCCCTCCAGGCGGACGCGGCCTTCCAGAAGCTCGCCACCAGCAAGATACGCAAGGATAAAAAAGCGGTCGAGTCCGATCCCACGCTGTGGGACTACGAGAATGTGCCGCTCGGGGAGGACGTGGACGCCTACATGCAGCGCGAAGTACTCCCACACGTGCCCGAGGCTGGGTGGACGAGTCGAAGACCAAGGTGGGCTACGAGATCGGCTTCAACCGCTATTTCTACAAGTACACTCCTCCGCGCCCGCTTGACGAGATCGAAGGCGACCTCAAGTGAATCGAAAAGGAGATTGCCGACATGCTCGCGGAGGTGACGGAATGAGCAAGATCGAAGACAGCAAGACGCAGGGCAAGACGATCCACATTGAGTGTTCCCAATGTAAGGCCAACACCAATCATTCGGTCGAACGGGCCTTGGACTGGTCGGACTTCCACGAGGGGCCGGATATCCACGTTTGGAGCACCTATCAGATTGTGCGCTGTAACGGATGCGACACGTTGTCCTTCCGTTTGGTTGAGTCGAACTCGGAAGATCTTGAGTACAACGATGTTTGTGAGACCGTCGCCGCGCAGACGGAGAAGATTTATCCCGAACGAACCAAACGCTCGATGGCTGACGAGCTATACCTCCGTGATGATGTCTATGATATTCCCGAGATCATCCAGGCCATCTACCGCGAGACACTGTCGGCCGTTCAACACGACTTGCCGACCCTTGCGGGAATCGGCATCCGCGCTGTCATCGAAGCCACCTGCCAGAACCTGGAGGCGAAGAAGCGAAACCTGGCCGACAAGATCGATGAGTTGGTCCGTATGTCATTGCTGACGCCCGCTGGATCTGAGATTCTCCACGGTATCCGCTTGCTCGGCAATGATGCCGCCCATGAGATGAAGGCCCCGACTACCAAACAGATTATAGCAGCGATCAAGGTTATTGATCATCTTCTGCTTGGGGTCTACGTCCTCCCTCAAGAAGCGTCGGTTCTGCCGAAGCCTGTGAAGAAGACAGCCAAGAAGAAGACGAAAGCGAAACGCAAGTCGCGCAAGATGGAGGGTGACCGATGAACAAGGCCCCGACCCGACAGAATAAGCGAGCGACCTATCCGGGGTATAAGCCGTCAGAAATGGATTGGGTCGGTGACATTCCCCAGCATTGGCAAGTCCATCGCCTCAAGCACGTCGCGTTGGTCCAGTTCAGCAGCGTGGATAAGCATACCGTCGATGGTGAGGACCCGGTACGCCTCTGCAACTACGTGGATGTGTACTACAACGACTTCATCAGAGGTGGTCTCGACTTCATGGCGGCCACCGCCAAGCGCAGCGAGATCGAACGATTCCAGCTTCGCCAGGGCGATGTGCTAATTACCAAAGACTTGGAAGTCTGGGATGATATTGCCCTGCCCGAATACCTTGCCGAAGATCTCGATGGGGTTCTGTGTGGCTACTACTTGGCCCACATTCGACCCAGCCTGCAGAAGATGCAAAGCGAGTACCTGTTCCCGGCGTTTCGTTCGCACGGCGTCAATGACCAATGCTGGGGCGCGGCCAACGGGATTACGAGATTCGGCCTGGGCAAGTACTGGCTCGACAATGGCCTTTTTCTTGTTCCGCTGCTGGACGAGCAGAAGGCCATCGCGGTCTTCCTCGACCGCGAGACGGCGCTGATCGACGCGCTGATCGAGAAGAGGCGCTGCCAGATCGAGCTGCTCCACGAGAAGCGCGCCGCCCTCATCAGCTACGCCGTCACCAAGGGCATCGACCCGAGCGCCCCGATGAAAGACTCGGGGGTTGAGTGGCTGGGGGAGGTGCCCGAGCATTGGGATGGAAAAGGAATCAAGAATCTACGATCCGAATGCAAAGGGGCAGTTAAAACAGGCCCTTTTGGAAGTCAATTACATAGTTCTGAAATGACCGGCGGCGAAATAAAGGTTTTTAATCAAAGAACAGTTATTGATCGGGGCATCACTAGTGGCGAGAACTACATTTCAATGGACAAGTTCAATCAACTCATTGCATTTGAAGTTTTTATCGGTGACCTGTTGGTTACCACACGATGCACAATCGCCCGATGCATGATTGTGCCCGAAAGTGCGGAAAAAGGGATATTGCACCCGTGTCATATGAGGCTTCAGTTGGACGAAAACCTCGCTTACGACCGATATATCGAAATACTCATTCAAGAGAGTGGATTGGTTCTAAATCAACTTCAAATAATGAGCAACTCGACAACCATGGAAGTTATTTACTCGGAATCTCTAAAGGAAGTCTTTTTACCGATTCCTCCGGTTGATGAACAATGCGCCATTGCCGCCTTCCTCGACCGGGAGACCGCGGGGATCGACGGGCTTGCCGAGAAGGTCGAGTTGAGCATCGACCGTCTTCGCGAGGAGACCTCCTGATGTCTCGCGTCGCCGTCAAGCCGGAGTTGCTGCGCTGGGCGCGCGAGCGGGCCCAGCGGTCGGTCAAGGAGTTCGTCACGAAATTTCCGAAGCTCGAGCTCTGGGAACGAGGCGAGGTCCAGCCAACCTTTAAGCAACTCGACGCCTTCGCCAAAGCTACCCACGTCCCGATCGGATACTTCTTCCTCCCGGAACCCCCGGAAGAGCGGCTGCCGATCCCGGACTTTCGCACCGTGTCCGGTCTCGCACGGGAGATACCGAGCCCGGACCTGCTGGAGACGATCTACGCCATGCAGCGCCGCCAATCGTGGCTGCGCGAGACCCTGATCGAGAGCGATGCCGAGTCCTTGGATTTCGTGGGCAGTGCCCGGTTGAGTGACGCCCCCGAGGCCATCGGGCGTGAGATGCGCCGCATCATCGGCTTCGAGGATGGATGGGCGGGCGAGGTTCGCACGTGGCAGGAGGCCGTTGGCGAGTTGCGCCGCGCCATCGAGGGCCTTGGGGTCATGGCCGTGATTAACGGCGTCGTCGGGAACAACACCCATCGGCGGCTCGACGTCCATGAGTTCCGTGGATTCGCGCTCTGCGATTCCCTTGCCCCGCTGATCTTCGTCAATGGGGCCGACGCCAAGTCGGCGCAGATGTTCACCCTTGCCCATGAACTCGCCCACGTCTGGCTGGGCGATGAAGGTGTGTCGGGATTCGACTATTTCTCCCCGGGCGGATCGGAGGTCGAGAGCTTCTGCGACAAGGCGGCGGCCGAGTTCCTGGTGCCAGCGAAGGACCTACGGGCGCACTGGCCGGATGTGAGAGACCTATTACAGCCCTTCGAGACGCTGGCGAGACAGTTCAAGGTCAGCCCAATCGTCGTCGGCCGCCGGGCCATGGACCTGCGCCTCGTCAACCGTGACTCGTTCTTTGCGTTCTATCGCGAGTACGTGGCGCGGGAGCGCACCCGAAGCACGGGGACGGGGGGTGGTGACTTCTACAACAACCAGAACACTCGCGTCGGGACGCTGTTCGCCGTTCACGTGCTACGGGCGGCGGTGGAGGGGCGCGTCGGCTTCAAGGAGGCGTACGACCTGATCGGGTTGCGCGGAGGCAGCTTCCAAAAATACGCGCAGCGCTTTGGATTTGACCTGTGATGGCGAACACCCGGTACTATCTCCTGGATTCGGACGTCTTCATCACCGCGAAGAACCTGTACTACGCTTTCGATCTATGCCCTGGTTTCTGGCAGAGTCTGATCTATTACCATGGGGAAGGGCGGATCCATAGCGTGGATCGAATCCGAAGCGAGCTGCTCGCCGGCCGCAAGACGGAGGATCTGGTGCAGTGGGTGAAAAACGACCTGCCGCCCGGCTTCTTCCTCGATACTTACGGCGAAGAGGTGATGTCTGCCTATTCCGAGGTGATGCTTTGGGCGCAGCGCAATCCGCAGTACTTCGAGCGCGCCAAGGCCAAGTTCGCGACGGAAGCGGACGGTTGGCTCGTTGCTTATGCGAGTGTACACGACGCCATCGTTGTGACAAACGAACAGCCGCGGCCCCAGTCCCGAAACCGCGTCCTGCTTCCCGACGTCTGCGCCCAGTTCAAGGTGATCTACAAGAACATCTTTTTCGTGCTCAAGGACTTGGGCATCCGGTTCGATTGGGCGGGAGCAAGTTGATGACTGCGCTGCGCATCGACCCGATCTTCACCATCACCAACACTATCGCCGGCGCCTTCGGCGAGGACCAGCGGGTCGAACCCGATGGATGGGTCGCCCCCAAGACCTTGCGGAAGCTCGGCGAGGGCATGTTCGTCGCCTAGGCGGTGGGCCGCTCGATGGAACCCCGAATCCCGAACGGGGCCTGGTGTCTCTTCCGCTCTCCGGTCACCGGATCGCGCCAGGGCCGGATCGTGCTCGTCCAGCACCAGTCCATCCAGGATCCCGAGGCAGGCTGCAGCTATACCGTCAAGCGCTACGAGAGCGAGAAGCAGGCCGACCCCGATAATGGTGGGTCATGGCAACACACAGGCATCAGGCTACCTCCCGAGAACCCCGACTTCGAGCCGATTGTTCTGAACGGGATCCGAGTGGGCGAGGTGTCGGTCATCGCCGAACTGGCCGATATGCTACGATAAGGGCGTATTATCTCTATTTTTGTGTAAATATGGCTTTTTCTTTGTTGCCCCCCTCCCATTCCTTACACTCCAACTTGCTGGTTTGAGTGAGCCATGCTTTTGCTTCCCACCAGCAAAACCTCTCTCGTCTTTTTTCTAACTTTGGAGAACTACATGAAAAAGTCTTCCACCTTTGCCATCTCTTTCCTTTGCTTTTGTTTCTGCACCCTTTTTTTCCTCTCGGCTCCAGGTCGCTCCCAATTGCTCCAACAAGTGCCTCCCTTGGGGCCTCCCCAGGAACGGAGTGTTCGGATTACCGAAGTCGTGGTGGATGGGGGAGA
>JALSSW010000043.1 GCA_026984035.1 Planctomycetota bacterium | reverse complement strand
ATCTCATGGATTTGTTGGCCTTTGTCCGTTCCTTGATTCCCACAGATTCCGGGTCAGAGCCTGGTCCAGACGGGAGACGGATCCCCCGTTTCCGAAACGAGCCCAAACCCAATCCTACGAAGATGGTGAAGCTGAAAAATGCGCTTCTTGACCCAAAGGACCCCGGCTGGGACAAAGTTCCTGCCCAGAACCTCAATCTAGTTCCCTTCTCTCCTAAGGCTGCGCGATGGAATGCGAAGGCCAGGCTGCAAGCTGTCCACGATGGGAAGCGTGCAGCTTTCCGGCTTTCATGGGAGGACACAAGCGTGGACAAAGGTGATCTGGCAGGCATCCAACTCTGCTTAGGAAGACGATCTCTCCACTTTTTTGAGGCCCGGTTTCCCACCCGGCGATACTCCATTTTTGGACCCGCTTGGTTCTTCCAGGATGGAAAGGTCCGCTCGGAGCGCCCTTTCTATTTTTCTGAGAAGGAGGCAAAGGAGCTAGGGATTCCCGCAGCGAAGGTCCCTGTTAAGGGGCCCCCAGTGACCGCACACTTCAGCCAAGAGGGGAATCGAAGGATTGTCGTCTTTGTTCGTAACCTTGCCGTTTCGGAACATCCGGGGGCCCAGGGGCGTGCCAAAGCCCTTCCTGACAACGGACCCATTATTGAGCTTCCGATTGTTCCGGGTTCCACAATCACCTTTTCGGTTTTTCTTTCCGACGCATCTAGGGCCGAAGGAATGGGGTCGTGGGTTTATACGGTTTTCAGTGAATTGGAGATTGAACGCTGAGATTGCTGGTAGGCTCTCTGCTCTTCCTGGTTTTTCTTGCGGCCTGTTCCGGGGTTTCTTCTCAAGAAGGAGAAATGGACTCTTTGGGTTTTGAGAAGAGGGAGGGGCTTGGGGTTTATGAGGAGAGTTTTAATCAATTGAATTTCGAGCGATCTCTCCCTGCGCGATGGACCCTGATGAGCCTTCGCCCCACCGGCTTTGATCCTGCATGGGGCCCAGCGCCCGGAATAGAGAGTCCCGCCTTCGGGTTTTATGGAACCCTTCCAAAGGGGGAGGGAGAGACTCGGGCTGTTGCCCTTTTTGAGGGTGGTTCTCTTCGAGTCCCTTTCACTCTTTCGGTTTGGGTACGGAAGGGATCGGCTGAGAGCTTTGGGTTGGTTTTTTCATTTCGGAGCAAGAGTGATTTTCGAATCGTTGAGCGGGATGCAAGCAGCTTAAGGATTTGGGGGCGGCGCTTAGGCGAAACTCTGTTTTTGGGGCAGAAAGGGCTCCCTCGAATCACTGACAAATGGCATCATCTTCAACTCCAGCGAAGGCGAGGTTGGGTCCAAGTGCGTTGGGATCACCGATGGACCCTTCGTGTCAAAACTCAAGGTTCAGGACAAGGTCTCATGGGACTTTATGCTCGGGGGGGATCAGTGGCTTTCGAAAACCTTCGCCTTGTGCAGGGGAAATAGGAGACCCGGGAGAAGGGATCTACATCCCCATAAGCCTTCTGGGGGCAAAGCTCGAAGCGGCTGGGTCCGTACTTCGTCCTTGGAGCATAAGCTCGCAGCAGAGCTTTCCTGCAAGAAAGCCGAAACCCATCCCATAGCCGTTAAAGGCGCAGCAAAGAAACTCCCCTTGCTGTCCCGGGATGGGTCCAATCAATGGGAGTCCGTCCCGGGTTCCCGCCATGATTCCGCTCCAAACGCGATCAATGCCTGCCGAAGCCGCTTCTGGGATGTGTTGCTCCAACCAAGCCCAGAGTTTTTTCGTGATTTCTGGGTTTATCTGAGAGTCGTTGCGAATTCCGGTTTCCTCGCCTCTTACGCTCCATCGCATTCCACCGAGAGTGAGTTGACTTCCGTGTTTTCGAAAATACTCATAACAAAAATGCGTGGACATCGCCCAGGAGGGGATGCGGGATGCCAGTTGCGGCTCCAGTTGGCCGGTCAAGAGGATTTGTCCTCGAAAAGGAAACACCTGATGCTCCAAAAACCCGCTCCGGTCCAAATTGGGAGATAGGGCCGAGCTTGCATGCACAATCATTCCAGCTTGTAAACGAAGCCCGGATTTGGTTTCTAAGCAGTAATCTCCCGCGCCCCCGGAGATCCCCACAACCTCTTCTTTTTCAAGAATAGAGCCGCCTTCTTTGTGATAGATCTCTGCAAGTCCTCGGACAAAGGCGGCCGGGGAAAAAACTGCTTCGCCCTCAATAAACAGGCCTCCAAAAAAGCCTTTGGCCCAATCCGCTTCCTTTTCCAAATCTTTTTGAGTCCAAAGCTGATGAGGGATCCCCTCTTTCTCCATCAGGCGGGCACTCTCCTCAAGTTCCCTCTGCTCGGATGTGCTGATGGAAAAACGCAGTCCCCCTTGTTCCTGAAGTTCGCAAGGAATCTCAAGGGTTTTGATCGCAGCCCTTGTTGCGAGGGAGTTTTTCTCGAGGAACTTCCAAAGATTCCGGCTTTTCTCCAACCCAAACTGTGAGACCAGTCGGTTGAAGTGTTCTCCCAATCCCAAGAGGATTTGTCCATCGTTTCGTCCGCTGGCATGGTTGGCGATCCTGTCCTTTTCTATGAGTGCAACCGAGAGCCCCGAGCGTCGGGCGTGGAAAGCGGTTGAGGTTCCGGCAATCCCTCCACCAATAATCACCAAGTCCGTCGACCCATTGATAGAGTCGTGAATCGGTGCCCTCTCTCCCCCCTCCTGGAGCCAAATCGGTTCATCACCTTCTTGTTGGTTGTCCCTTTTTTTCATTTTGCACCACCCCACTTGCGCCATTTTATTTCGAGTTCCTTAAGGGTGATTCCCAGAGTGCGATTGCAGGCTTGGTCGATCAAGGATGGCTCGCCACCAGGAAGGATCCCCACTTCGCGAACGAAGGTAAGGAAAACTTTTTGCCCAAAAGTTTCATGGATGAAAGCGATGAGAGAAGTACTAAGGAGGTAGGCTTCTTCTGTGCTGATGGGGGTGTCCTCGCTCTCCTGGAGTTCTTGGAGAGAGGTGATCTTCATGAGTTCTTCAAGGGGCGGAGTCAACTTGGTTCGTAGAAGATTGCGTGCCCTCCTCCGAATGGGGGCTTTCCTAAAACCCATTTCGATCCAATCGGCCAGGCCTTCCTGGAACCAGGCTCCCCCCCCGTCAAGGCCGAGGGCGCCTTCAACAAACTGGTGGGTCCCTTCGTGAAAATGGACCGGAGCTTTGGGGCTGTCAAACCAAGTTGAGTAATGTGGCCCCCAGGCGAATCCATCGACTTTTTCGGCCCAGGGGCGTGAAATCCCCCTGTCCAGGGCGTCGAGAACGAAAGAGCCTCGGTTTCGATGCAGGTAAATAATCAGGGGATGGAAGTGATGACTCTTGGGGAGAAGCGGGCCGAAGATGCTGATGAGGCGAGGGGCGAGGATCTTCTCCATGGTTTGCTGAAGAGAGAGTGTCCCGCTATTAGGGGCTTCGGAGTAAATATGATAGTGGGGGGATTGGTACGTTTTAACCTTGTGGTCCCAGGGCGGAGGAAAACCGAGCGTTTTCTCTTTTTTGATGATGGCCTCCTCAATGTTGCCTGCACGTGTTCCTTTGCCCTTTGGGAGGAGTTTGAGGGAGGAAATGATTTGATGAGCTTCATCCAGGATTGAGGGAGCATACCTTCCGGGGAGTCTTACCTCGAGGATCCAGACCTGCCGATCCACCCAGACGCGGAGACTTAAATATTTGCTTCCTGTCTCCTGATCGATTCGTTCGGCTTGGGCCGCGAGAAACCCAAATTGAGGAACCGAATGAATGTTTAAAAAACGATTGTTGTATTGCAGCCGAAGAAGAGAACGGCTGATCGTGGAAAAGTCCCGTGAGGGCCGATACCAATAGACAGACAGTTGCTTCCCTCCAATGCGCCCATGGAAACGCCTTGGATTTTGATTTTCTTGGTCGGGGTAAGGGATGAAGCCAGGGGGGAGAAAAAAATGAGAGAAACGTTGCTGTAAATGGATTTTTTTCCAGCTGGAGGGTGCTTGAGCCTCGCTTTTTTGGGCCCAATCGGGCTCCAAAGGTTTGGGCCTTTGCGCAAGAGAGATGCTTGCGCAAAGAAAGGTGAAAAGAAGCATAACAAAGCAAGACATTGGCTGGAATGATCCTTGGGATGGATAAGAGTGGGAAGGAATACGACGCCAAAGCCTAGAATGGAAAAAAAAAGACGGGCTGTCTAGGACAGCCCGTCGTTCCCTGCCATTGTTTCCCTCAAGGAGTTTCCCATGCACAACAGAAAGATGCTTTTTGGCGTCGGCGCCTGAACCGACGCCAAAAAGCTTCTGTTAGTCTTTCTCCGAACCGTTCGGAGTCCCGACCAACAGGTCCCACCGTTGTGCTTTCCTCTAGCGACTTTTGTGCCAAAGGGGGGATAAAATGGCGGGGATCGTCCAAGTTGCTTCTCTCTCTTTTCTCAAGCCATTGAAAGGTAAAGGGTTACTAATTCTCTCCTCTCTCGGCAGTTGAAAGAAACGCATGGAAGAGAAGAAGATTTCGGCCTTTTTTAAAGGAAGTATTCCTTCCTGCCTCCCAAGCTTGTCGGGAAACTGACGGGAGGGTGTCGGGATTCCGTCATGGTCCCGTTATTCTTCCCTTTTGGCTTCTTCCCAAAGAGATTCCATTTCCTCAGAGCTGGCTTGGGATAATTTGGGTCCGAGTTTGGCTTCAATGAAACGGAATCGCTTGCTGAACCGGGTAATTGTTCGCCGGAGTGCAGCTTCGGGATCGATGTTTACATGCCGTGCAAGGTTGACTACCGAGAAAAGAATATCTCCCAGTTCATGTTCCAGCCTTTCACGATCGGTTTCCTCCTTTTGGAGCTCTGCTTCGAACTCTGTGATTTCCTCACGGCATTTGGCGATTGGTCCTTGGAGGTCGGGCCATTCGAAGCCCACACGGGCGGCCTTATTTCCCACTCGAAAGGCTCGAAGCAAGGCGGGGAGGTTCGCTGGGACTCCATCCAAAACTGAAGGAATGGGTGTCCCCTTTGGGCCGCGGGTGCTTTTCGCGGCGCGCTCTTCTTGTTTGACCTTTTCCCAGCGGAGAAGGGCTTCCTGGCCGGTCTTGGCTTTTTCTTTTCCAAAGACATGGGGGTGCCGTCGGATGAGCTTTTGGCAGATCCCGCGCCCCACCCCTTCCATATCGAAGCTTCCTTCGTCTTCAGCGATCCGTGCAACAAGGAAGAGGTTCATCATGAGGTCCCCGACTTCCTCTTGGATTTCGGCACTCCCCTTATGCTCCAGGGCTTCGATGACTTCATGGGCTTCCTCCAGGATGGGGCCTGTCATCGATTGGAAGGTCTGTTCTTTATCCCAGGGACACCCATCTTCAGCCCTGAGGCGATCGATGATTTTTAAGAGATGGCCTAAAGCGGTGAGCCTTGGGTCTTGAGTCTTATCTTGGGGTTTGGAAGTGTTCATGAGGTTTTTATCCCAGAAAGAGAGAGGGGCTTCCAGGAGGAACTCTCCCCACTCCCGGGAGTATGATGGCGGGCTTTTGAATCTGGTGAAAAAACGGTCGGGTATAGTTGGGACCTTTTACATGAATCTTTTTGTCTGAAGGGAAGGGATGATACCGATGAGGTCAAAAATTGCGGGGGCCGTTGGAGTTTTAAGTCTAGGGGTCCTTTTGAGCTGCCAGCAGCAGGTGCCTCCGGGCAGGAATGAGAGGGGTCCGGGATCGAGGCCTACTTCGCGGCCGGTTACGGGAAAAGAGACGGTCCTCCCTGACGTAAAAGGTTTTGATGCTTTACTCCATCGCATCGTTAAGAAAGGCCGTGTGGATTATCTTTCCCTCAAGAAGGATCACCTCGCTTTAGATGCTTTTTTGGACTCACTCAAAAAGGCCAAGCTGAAAGGGGCGAGCAAGGATGAGCAGTTGGCCTTCTGGATCAATGCATATAATGCTGGTTGTTTGAAGCTTGTCTTGACTCATATCTTAGGGAGGGGTCCCATGGGACGCGATTTAGAGGGTGTCCTCAAAGTCTCCGGCTTCTTCAAAAAGAGAGAGATTGACATCGCCGGGACCATGCTCAGCTTGGATGCCATCGAAACCAATGGGCGAAAGCTCGGGGATCCCAGGATTCACTTTGCCGTGAACTGTGCCTCTGTTTCTTGTCCTCCCCTTCGTGGAGCCGCTTGGACGGCCAAAGGTTTGGATCAGGCCTTGACCCAAGCGGCGGAAAACTATCTTGCCTCGCCCCAGGGACTCCGAATCGTGAAAGATGGAGTGAAGGTTTCCAAAATTTTCAAGTGGTACCAGAAGGATTTTGGAGGGATCAAAGGGGTTCGAGCTTTTCTGATGCGTTATGCCCCTAAGGCAGCCAAGGAGAAGTTGGCAGGCTCTATTGGGTGGCTGGATTACAATTGGTCTTTAAATCGCCTGTCGAAGTAGAGACCTTTCTCTGGCAGACTCCGGGACATGGAAAAAAAGATCCTGTCCTGGAATGTCAATGGCCTTCGCGCCATCCACAAAAAAGGTTTTCTCGATTGGCTTCAAAAAGAAGCTCCTGATGTCCTCCTTCTTCAAGAAATCAAGGGTTTTGAAGAAGACTTCCCCGAGGCCCTCCGTGAAATCGATGGCTATGTGACCTGCTTTCACTCAGCCAAACGCAAGGGATATAGCGGGACCGCCATTTTGTCTCGAGAAGAACCTGATGAATGGATCGAGGGAATTGGAGAGCCTTTATTTGATGATGAGGGCCGTTTACTTTCGGCTCGGTTTGGAGATGTTCTTATTTCTTCTGCCTATTTCCCGAACTCGCAAGAAGGCGGAAAACGTTTACCTTACCGCTTAGGCTTTGGGAATGCTGTCCTGGAATTTTTCAATAAACACCAAACCAAAGGACGAAAGATCCTGATTGGTGGAGATTTCAATGTTTCCCATCAGGAGATCGACCTGGCGCGCCCTAAACAGAACACCAAGAACCCGGGCTTCCTGCCGGAGGAAAGAGAATGGTTTAGTGCTTTTCTTGAGAAGGGTTTTCACGACACTTTTCGTGAGGAAAACCCCGGTAAGGAAGGTTGCTACTCTTGGTGGAGTTATCGAGCAGGGGCTCGTGCGCGAAATATCGGATGGAGGTTGGATTATTTTTGTTGCGATACGGCCCTCAGGCCTGATGTAGGGGAAGCCCGGATCCTCTCTGAGGTCCTGGGGTCAGACCATTGTCCTGTGGCGATCAAGGTGGATACATGAGACCCAAAAGTAGCAGAGTGCAGGTTCTTGGCCTCTGGTTAGGACCCCTTCTTGCGCTGGCTGCTTACTTGGGAAGTTCTCTGGCAGGCCTCAACCCAAAGGCATCTCTTACCGCCTCCATTACAATGCTTTGTGCCGTTTGGTGGATTTTTGAGCCCATCCCCATTCCCGTAACCTCCCTTCTCCCTTTTGCCTTGTTTCCTTTTGCGGGGGTCCTGGATCATAAAACTGTCGCCACGGCTTATGGGCACCATCTGATCCTTTTATTAATGGGTGGATTCCTTTTATCCACTGCCATGGAAAGCAGTGGGGCTCATCGACGAGTTGCCATGACCATGCTGAAGGTCTTTGGTGGAAGGAACCGGCACCGCGTAATCGCAGGCTTTATGGTAGCGACAGCTTTTCTTTCGATGTGGATCTCAAATACCGCCACTGTCCTTATGATGATCCCTGTAGCAGGGGCCATTCTCGAACAAGATAAAGAAAAAAGCTTCGTGCGCGCCCTCCTCCTCGGCTTGGCCTATTCAGCAAGCATCGGAGGGATGGGGACCCTTGTGGGGACACCTCCCAATATCGTGTTTTCGGGCATCTTTAGAGAGGAGACCGGAAGGGAGGTTGGGTTTGCAAGCTGGATGCTGATCGGGATTCCAGTGGTGGTTGTTCTCTTGCCACTTGCTTGGTTTTTCCTCACGAGGAGGCTCAGCCGTGGAAGAGAGCTGACGATCCCGGATTTGCTTCCTGCCACAAAGAAGGAAAAGCGTGTCCTTTTCGTCTTTGCTTGGACGATTCTCCTGTGGGTGACACGATCTGCACCCTTTGGGGGGTGGGCTGATCTCTTGGGGATGCGGGGGGTCGGAGATAGCAGCATTGTTCTCCAATCGGTGATTATGATGTTTTTGATTCCCGATGGAGAAGGGGAACGACTTCTCGATTGGGAAACTGCAAAAAAAATTCCATGGGGCCTCCTGCTGCTTTTTGGTGGTGGGATTGCCATAGCAAGGGCCTTTTTGGCTTCGGGGCTCTCCGATGCTTTGGGGAATGGACTCTCGGGGTTAGCTGATCTTCCGGCGTTCTGGATGACCTTTCTTCTATGCTTGGGAGTAACCTTCTTAACAGAGGTCACCAGCAATACCGCGACCACAACCCTCTTGATGCCTGTTTTGGCTGCCGCTGCCAAGGCTGCTTCAATCGAGCCGGCCCTTCTCATGGTGCCAGCAGCCCTCTCAGCAAGCTGTGCGTTTATGCTTCCGGTGGCAACGGCCCCTAATGCCATTGTTTTTGGGACCGGTCGGATCTCGACAAAGGAGATGGCCCGAGCAGGCATGATCCTGAACGTGATTTTTGCCCTTGTTCTCACTCTGCTCTGCCTTCTCCTTGTCCCCACAGTTTTTGATTCCTTGGGATAGGGGTGGGGTGGCGTTCCATTTGAGGTATCCTATAGAGGGGGTTTTCGTGCCCCTCCTCCCCTTTTCCGGGTTTCCATCTCTTTCCGGTTCTCTTCTTAAGGCGCTCTTCACATGGGTTCATTCCTTTTCCGATGCCGCATTCTCTTTTTGGGGGTCCTTGCTTGCATGGTCCTTTCCTCGATTGGAAAGGGGCAGCTTGGGAAATTTCTTGGAAACCCCTCATGGCCTTCGGGAAGCCATCGCCTTGATGTCCAAGCCGCTCTGAAGACAGCGACGGGACTCACCTATGATGGGGTTTTAGGCTGCGCAAAAGATAGCGCGGGGAACCTCTGGTTAAGCGCACGGCGTCCGAGTGATGGCAAGTTCACTACTCCCCACAAACTCTTCCGTTTAGATAAGAGCGGGAAAGTAACGGGCAGCTTTGACCAACCTGTGGTGACCAAGGCATCGGCGTGGGGGATCCGAGACTTGGCTTATGATGGGAGTCGTTTTCTCTATGGGGGGGTGGAGATTTCAGTGAGCGGGGGAAGAGTCTTTGCGTTTGATACAAAGAATGGAGTTTGGAACGCCAGCAAGGATTTCTTGATTCCGCCCAAGCTGACCTTCAGCACGATCCGTGCGTTGGCTTTTGATCCCAATGGAGACGGAGGCAAGGGTTCCCTCTGGGCCAGTGACTGGGACGGACCCGTCATTGAGTTTTCGAGGTTAGGTAAGGTGCTTCGGACCTTTCCAGGGATTCAAGAAAATTGTTTCGGAGCGGCTTATCATCCAGTGCGCAAGACAATCTGGTTCTTTGGTCAAGGGGGGTACAGCTCTCCCCAGTGGCGATCCTGGGTTGTTGCGAGGGAGCTTGATCCTTCGACCGGAAAGGCAAGTGGGTTGATGGTGTTGGGGGATTCCTTTCCCTTCGCCCGGACCTTTGGCGGAAAAGCGGGAGGGATGGAGTTCTTTTTTCAAGGTACGACCCTGGGCTTGCTGATGGTTCAGCAAGCCGAATCTGACCATGTGATTCAAATCCAGGGTCGCTTTGATTCCAAGGCAAGTAGTGGAGGACGTTGTCTCTTGGCAGGCGGCCCAGCCATTGTGGGAAACTCTAATTTTAAAATGCTTTTGGTTGGAGGGAAGCCTGGATTCGCCCTCTTGATGGTAGGGCTCAAGGAAACTAATCTTTCCGTTGGGCTTCCAGCCTTTGCCACCGGATCTCGTCTCTTTGTTGACCTTAACTTTGGATTCCTGGGAGGCGTCCTCCCTGTTTTAGGTGGAGTTGCGACTGCTCCTGCGCCGATCCCTTTGTTGAATACTCTCAAAGCTGTGGACCTTGTGTTTCAGTGGGTGGAAATCCCCCTTGTGAACAATCAACCCAGTTTCCCATTTTTGAGTTCCAAGGCTGGAGTCTTCTCCATTTATGGTGGCTGATCCTGGATGAAAGGACATAGTGAAATGAAACCTGCCGTTTCCCGTCTCCTGGTTGGGCTCATGCCCCTGGGGTTGCTTCTTTTTTTGGGGATGACTCTTCCGCTTCCAGTTCCGAAGGAACCCCAAGGAGGAGGTCAACCCGCAGGGCTGCAGTCCAAATTCCTCAATTCGACTTCCTGTGCTTCTTGCCATGCAAACGCTCCCTTGGCCACTGCAATGCGGGATGCGAAATCTAGGGGGCTGGGGCCATTTGATCTTTGGCGTTCGTCGATGATGGCCAATGCTTCCCGAGATCCTTTTTGGCGTGCTGTGGTCTCGGCAGAGATCAAGGCTACTCCTTCACGGAAGGCTGATATAGAAGCCAAGTGCATGCGTTGCCATGCTCCCATGGAATCCAATGATTTTCATGGGGATACCGACGCTCGGATGAGCCTCAAGATGTTGGATGACAGCAGCGATCCCAGAAACCCTTTGGCCCGGGATGGGGCTTCTTGCACCGTTTGTCACCAAATTCTTCCGGACAACTTGGGGAAGCCCAGCTCTTACACGGGAAATTTTCATATTGGCCCAAGCAAGAAGATTTTTGGACCTCATTCTAATCCCTTTACCCAACAGATGCTCATGCGGACAGGGATGACCCCTGTGAAGGGTGACCATATAAAAAAGTCAGGGCTCTGCGCTACCTGCCATACCGTGATGACCCATACCCTGGATAAGAATGGGAAAGATACGGGGAGCACTCTCCCGGAACAGACTCCCTATCTGGAGTGGCGAAACTCGATCTTCAATAACGAGGTGCAAAACCCTGGACCCTCTGCGCAAAGCTGTCAAGGCTGCCATCTGCCCATCAAGGATGTTGATGGCAACAACATCTCTACGAAGATCGCGAGGAACCCTGGTGGAAGGGATTATCCTTTTCTTTCCAAACGGGCACCTTTTGGACGGCATATTCTGGTGGGTGGAAATACACTTTTGCCCGAAATTTTTCGAGACAATGCCCAGGCCCTGGGGGTGATTGCCCCTGCTTCTGCGTTTAACGCCACGATTGCAGCGGCCAAAGACCAACTTCAAAAAAGGAGTGCAAAGATCTCTCTCCAAGGTCTTTCACGGTCGGGGAATGACATCAAATTCAGAGTGCGGGTCGAAAATCTAGCCGGGCATAAGTTTCCTTCGGCTTATCCCTCGCGTAGGGCTTGGTTGAGGGTCCAGGTCCTTGACAAGTTCAATAAGACGGTGTTCCTCTCCGGGGATTTTGATGGGGTTGGCCGCATTCTGGGTGCAAGCGGGAATCCCCTGGCCGAGGAGAAGGCCGGGGGGCCTTATTTCGTTCATCGAGATTCCATCACCGCTTCGGGACAGGTTCAGGTGTGGGAAGCCCAGATGGGTGACGATCAGAATCAATTGACCTTCACGCTCCTTCGAGCAGCCAAATACCTGAAGGACAATCGTATCCTTCCCAAGGGTTGGGTTTCTACCCATCCAGATGCGCCTATGACCAAACCTGTCGGGGTTGTTGGGGACGGGAACTTTGTGGGGGGGAAGGATGAAGTGTCCTTCACGGTACCTGCGCCGAGTTCAGCTGGACCCTATAAAATTGAAGTATCTTTGCTCTATCAAACTTTGAGTCACCGTTTTGCCGACGAATTGTTTCAAATACAAACCCCGGAAATCAAAGCATTTCAAAGCTATTGGACCAAGGCCACTAGGATCCCGGTTGTTGTAGATAGGGCTGTCGGATCCCAGAATTAAGTCCAAAAGTAACCACCAAGAAAGGCCCAAAAACGGGGTGGGTGGCCTGGACGGAGGGGGAGAGACAAATAAATCCAACTTTTGGGAATAATCCTAAGGTAATATATTTGCATGGGTTATCGCCAGGTCTAGTGAGTAAAAACGCAGAAAAACCGGAGTCTTCGGAATTTCCCATGGGATTTATGGTATCCTTATATGCTCTTTACCCCTGATTCCAGGGTTTCTTTTCTATGTTTCTTTTCCTGATTCGGGATAAGCCTTCCTCTTTGTAGGCCTGTCCCTTTTGTTCGGGAGGAGAAATCTCTCCCTCATTGACTCCTTAGGAGAAATCTTAAATGCGTAAATCTCTCACATTGAGTGCTTTTGCTCTCATTACTGTCGGTCTCGCTGCCCAATCGACTACGATTCCTACCGGTTTCGATAAGAAGGAAGGTCGTCGGGGGGTGCATGCCCTTTTCCGTTACACTCCCGCTCGTCAGCAGAGCTTCTATCTTCCCAAGGCTACCGGTTGGACCGGGGCCAAGGTCATCAAAAGCCTCTGGATGCGGGCGGATGGTACCTGGTCCAAAGGACCTGCCTTCAAGTGCAGCATCATGGTGGAGCTGTCCAGCAAGGGGATCATCACTTCTCCTCTAGATTCGGATAGCGATTGGAACAAAAACAATGGGACCAACAAGGTCGTCTTCATGAAGAAGAAGGCCTACAGTATTCCCGCTTTTACCAAGCCCACGACTCCTCCTCATCCTTGGATGGTCGAGCTCAAAGGCGACGCTCCCTTCGTGAACGTTGACAAACAGCTCTGCGTAGATACTCGTGTCTATACGGCCAGCACTCAGAGCAATGCTTGGTGGTATGTGGATGGCGATTACAGCTATGCTTCTTCAGGAACCCGGGGCTTTTACCGGACCTATGGAACGCCCTGCAATCCTTCAATCTTCTACAACTATGCCACCGGTTATAATGTCGATTCCACCTTCAGGACCTATGGTTACACTCGTAACGTGGGCGATATTGTCTTGGCCTGGCTCGGCACAAAGAAACTCGCTCTTTCCATTGGCGGCGGTTGCTCCCTCTATACCAATGTGGCCTTGCTTCATCCCACTCCTGTGAAGACGACTTCGACTTCCGGTTATGCCAATTTCACCTGGGGCAAGGTTCCTGCTTCTGCCAAGGGTGTGAAGGTCTACAATCAGATGGCCGCGATCACGAAGACTCTGACTCTCCGTTGGTCGAGGGGCACCGAGATCACCATCGGTGACTACAAGACCGTTTATGATGAGTTCGGTGTCTATGCTTATGCAATCGGAACCAGAACTTTCAATCCTGACAAGGATTCTGCTCTTTACTGGAGCTCGAGCGTCATTATTCACGACGTCAGGTAAATTCCTTGATGAAAGGCCTGGGCCTGCAGGCCTTGCCTGAGTAAAGCAGCCCGGAGGCTTTTGAGTCTTCGGGCTGTTTTTTGTGTGAGGTTTTCCTATTTTCCTTTGCGCTCCAGGATTCGAATGCGAAAGCGCGGAGTTTCTTTTCTGTAGGGACCGATCTGAATCGTGGTAAGTAGTCGGAAAGAGTAAGCTTCCTCAATATCCTTGTATCTTGGAGGATAGGCCTGGAATCCATGAATGTTGTTTTCACATAGATACTTAGGCTTGAGACGTTCAAAAACGTCCAGGTTGGGTGGAGGGGCTGAATAGGCGGTTGGGAGAACTCGCCTAACCGTTCGTACTCGAAGAGGAAAGAAGAGAGTGGCAGCATAATCTCCGAGGACTGTCTCGTTCGGTCGGATCAGGGCTTTCAATCTTTTTTGTCCCTTGACCAAGTCGAAGCGCAGATGAATCGCGGATTGGACGAGTAAGCCTGCCTGGGCCAGTAGGGCTAGGCAAAGGAGGAACCTTCCTCCCTTTCCCAGGGCCAGGGAGGACCATGCGGCGAATCGCTTCCTCCAGCGGAGAAGAGGGAGGAGCAGAATGGGCCAGAGGATGAGAGTCAGGAGGCCTGCGACATTGGAGCTTGTCCGAAGATCCTCATGGATCGCATTCGGGAACAGTAGTGGGAGAAGCCTGGGTAGAACCAAACCTTTGAACGCAAGGAGGAGGGGGAGGGAGAGGGCGATCAAGCTGATGGCCCCAAAAGGTGTTTGTTTATGGTTGCTTTGCCTGCGAAACCAATGGACTCCCAAAAGGCTTAAGCTTGGGACCAGGAGAGCCAGTCTTCGATGGGCTTGGTCACGTTCAGAGTGATAGGCCACAAAAGAAAAGAGAACGAAGGCAAGGATCCCGAGTTCCATGCTTCCAAGGCTTCGGAGAAAAGGGAAGATTCTTTTTTGCTCCACCCCGGGTTCCGCAAGGAACCGGTCTCGTCTCCTTGCAAGGCTGAGGATTCCAAGCCAGGAGAGGATCAAGATTGCCGGGGAGGCTTTGGCCGACCAAAAGAGTAAAAAGCTCCCTTGATTATCGGTGGAATTAAAAAACTTCCCGAAATAAAGGGCCTTATCCAAGAGGGAGTCTTTGCCTGTTGCCGTTTCGGAGGCGAGGGTTGCTATAAAGCGGTCCCAGTTGGGGAGGATATGGAAGAAAAAGAGAGGAAGGAGAATGACTCCGCTTCCGAGGCTGACCCAAATGATTTCACGGAAGGCTCTTTTTGAGTGAAAGAGTCGCAGGAGAAGGACGACAGCGATAGGGAGATATCCGAAGGTGATTGCGGTTGGTTTGATGCTGAAGGCAATTCCCAGGGCGATTCCGGAGAAAAAAGAGCCAGCGGGGCGAGGTCTATCCTGGAGAAGGGGCAAGAGAGCGAGAATGAGCCAAAGGGCTTGAGGGATTTCCAGGAGAGCCAGGCGGCTGTGCCCGATCAGGCATGGGTCAAGGATCCCCAAAAGGAGCGCAAAGGGAACCAGCTGGGGACTCAGATTTTTTCCCACAAAGTTACTGAGTCCAAGAACGAGGAGGATCCCGGAAATGGCGGAGATCAGCCTGAGCTGGAAAACGCCAATACCCATTATTTGGAACAGAATGTTCAAGGACCAGGTGTACCCGGGGCAGAGAAGGAAAGATGTGCCGAAATCATCGGAAAAAGGGTCGTTGAAAAAGAAGAGGCCCCGGGCCGAATCTCCCCACCAGCCTTCGTCGGTGATCCATGCGCCCGGAATCCAGGAAGGAGGGTCAGCGGACAAAAAGAGAAGCCTGCTCAAGATGAGGAGCAGGACTAAAAAAAGGATCAGAATGCGGAGTGCTTTGCTTTTGGGCATTGCGCAGGTTGGTGGGAGAGAGAGTTCTGTTGAAAGCAAGCTGAGGTTAGGAAGGGGGAGGCTAGGAGTTCTTTTTTCGTGCTCGGTATTTTCGTGACCAGGTTTCAATGGTCCCGGGGAATCCTCGTTTGGGAGTGAAAGGTCGAGCATCTCTTATGACCGAATTCCCATCCAAAAACAGAGCCCAGGAAGTGTTGAGCAAGGGAGATCCTCCTTGGTATTCGAAAAATTGAATGTCCTTTCTGATCGTTTTGCAGCGATCCCTTGCGAATGCCTTTGTCTTGGCATCCCAACTCTTCGGAAGAAGGACGAGGATGGGTTGAGGGTGCAGGTTCCTTCTTTGCGCGAAGAGTTTAGATTTAGTGATGAGGATCTTTAATGGATCTGCTTTTACATTGGGATCTTTTTTGGGCGGGAGAGTGAAGACCAGGGTTCCGTTGGGGGTTCGAGGGAGATCCAGCACCAGCCTTGCTTTGATGGGATTCCCCTTGAGAGGGCCAAGAAGCTTAATGGTGGTGGGGGGTTCAGCCTGAGATTTCAAAATTGTGACTCGCGGGTCTCGAAGTCGAATCGCTCCTTGCCCCAAAGCAAAACCGATTGAGCCTTCAAGAGTAGAGAGGTCGGGAGTCAGGTAGTGAAGGGTTTCCTTCCCGTTGATCCATAGAATGAGTTCGGGTCCGCGGACCTGAATGTCCAGGTTGAAGCCATCTACACTCGAGGGGAATTTTAGTTTTTTACGGGGGCGGGACCCAGGGAACTGGCCTTCCCGACTCCAGCCGCCGGAGATGCTGAAGGTGATTTCTTTTTGACGCTTTTTATCACTGGTATCTCTTTTCCCGATGGAAAACAGAAAATCCCCTGTGGAGAAATGGACGCGGATCCCTCGATCTCTCCGGGTATAAGCAATGACGATGGCCCCAGATGCAAAGGAGGTGGTGGGTTGTACCCATGTGCTGAATTTGTATGAGCCTGGTGGGAGCCACAGGTGGCTGCGAACAAAGGCATGTCTTTGGTGGGCGCGTTTGTCCTTGATGCCGCTTTTGTCGCGTGGCTTGACCCTTCCCACATGGAGGTCTCCGTCCTCTTCTTCGAACCAGAGCCCTTTGACTCGTCGCTCTTCGAATCCGGTGAGTCCGGTTTCGACCCAACCATTGTTTCCCAACCTCTGGGGGAGACATGCTATGCGTTCGGGGAGGTGGCGTTGCCATTTGATCCCCGGGATTCCAGCTTCCCCCTTTAGCCAAACTCTTGTTTTTGGGAGGCCCCCAAGGAGGGGGGATCCTTTGATCCTGTTCGGGAAGAGGGCGTCTTTGGCGGTAAGAAGTTGGACCAAGGCCCAAGCTTCCTTGTTTTTTCCGGTTTTTTGCAGCAGGCCCAGGCAGCGTTGCCAGGTGTCTCGGTCAAAGGCATCTGTGGTCAAAGCCCAGCAGGCGGCGGCGGAGGCAGCTTTGAAAACACCAGCATCTTCCAGGAGGGTGGCTGCACGCGCGGCGTGGATTTGTCCAAACCAGGGTTCCGCCCGGGGATGTTCCCATGTCCAAGTGGGGCGATCCCCGACCTGTCCCCTGCGCTTGCCCGGCTTCCCGCGCAACTGGAAGCGAGCGAGGCTGGGGACCTTTTCGCCCCAGCAATATTTGTAGCAAGCACGCAAGAATTCTCCCCATCCTTGGAGGAATCCGGCAAGCTTTTTGGGACGCCCATTCCGGCCGTCCGCAAAAGTCCTCTCGAAGAACCCCACAGGATCCCGTTTTCCTTCACGGGCTTTTTTGAGATAAACCCCCAATTTGCGGGCAAAAAGAGGGGTGTCCCCTTTTTCCCCCGGCCAAAGTTTGAGGAAGGTGAATAGGGCATAACCGGCGGTGTAGTTATCCCTGTAATCGTCGATGCTTCCTTTGAGGAGCTTGATGAATTTTGCCTTCCCTGCATAGCCGCGAACAAAAGGGGTTTGGACTGTCCATGGGTCTACTCGGTTTTCCGTAAAGTGTTCCTCTTCTGCCGCTCCGTAGCTCTTAGCTGTCCATACTGCTCTCCCTTCGCTCAACCAGCTTGGAAGCCCGGGGAAGATCGCCCCGTCAAATCGGTGGGTCAGCTCATGGGTGAGGGCCCGCCCCAGCCCCGAAATGGATCCCCAGGAAAACTTGAGCCGGGTCTGGTCGCCGGATTGGAACCCCCCAGCCCACCAGAAGGGACTCCCTTCAGATTCCAAGTCTGCGGTGTCAGGAACCACAAAGATGCTCCCTCGCCGATAGACGAAGGGATCCTTGCCATACCAGTTTGCGAGCCTTCGGTGGTGCAATTCAACCGTTTCGACAAGGCCCAACAGGGTTTCAAAACCACAAGTTGTCTGGCAGAGGTATTTGTTTTCAGGGCTGAGAGCGCGACCAGGCCTTTCCCAAAACCGATGTGTGCGTGTGAAGATCCTTTGCTGTTTGGGGTCCATCATTTTTAGATCTGAGGGTTTCAATGGCGCTTCCACGGTTTTATTGAGTGCCGCACGGATTCGAGCACGGGCTGTTCTCCCCTTTTTTGCGTAAGCCTCCATTTTGATGGGGGGAGGCCCCTTGAGTTTGGGAAAACCGGCTTGGGCGGCGAGTCCTGCCAAGATTTCCGCAGCGCGGAGTGGGACTGCCACGTCCTCTGGCCTCGTGTCCTTGTTCAGTTTTGCCCTTGCGGCGAGCTGTGTGAGAGCAGAGAGGACCATCTTCTTCTTAGGGTGGATGTCCTTGAGGAGGTCGGGGACTCGGGTAGCAAGTTCCTCACGCAAGGCAGGAGATGGTTCAGCAATTTGGATCAGGAGGTTCAAGGCCCAGCGGGCAAGGATCCCGTTGCCCAGACTTTTTTCTCCTTTTTTGGGGAGGAGCCTTAGGTAGGACAGGAGTTCTTGAAAAGCCTCAGCTCTTTTCAAGACCATTTTTTTTAAGCTCGGTAACCCCTCCCGTAGAATTCCTTTTGCCTGTTTGTCCAAGACTACTCTTCCATTTTTGTTGGCTTTGGAGAGGAGGTAGAGATAGGACCAAGTCCAACGCTCTTCCGGGTCCTTGGCAAGTCGGGCCAACTCGAGGAGAACCTCGGGGTTTCGAGGGGCGATGGCAAGGGCTTCAAGAAAATGGTGGCGGGCGGCATCGGCCCCGCTGGAAGCCAAGATCCGGCGACCAAGTTCGATTCGGGTCCCGATTCCCTTGATGCGCCCTTTTTGACTCACACCCGGAGCCGGGAGGGTTGGAGGAGGCGGACCTGGAGGGAGTTGAGTTTTTGCTGTCCTTGAACAGAAGACTATCAGGGGAAACAGGAAAACCAGAACTCTCTTCAGGACGCGCATTCGATCATTTTGGGCGAAAAGGCCCCTGAGATCGATTCCTAGAGCCTGAAGTCATGCATATTCTTTTCTTGATTGTAATATCTCAAGAATGAACGGAGATTTCGAAGCGTTTGAATTTGGCCCCATGGGGGAATGGAATAAGGCCCAATTTCGCTTTCAGCAGGATGAAGAGGGAGGCTGGAGGCTTATGCGAAATGGGGCCTTCCATGAGGAGTTGGGCAAGGGATTGGTTCCGCTGGAGGTCGAGAGTTGTGGAATCTGTGCGACCGATTTGGCACGGAAGAATCTCCCTTTTCCTCTTCCGCAGGTTCTTGGACATGAAGTGCTCGCTCGGGACTCCTCAGGCTGCCGGGTTGTGATCGAGATCAACGCTTCTCATCGAG
>JALSSW010000042.1 GCA_026984035.1 Planctomycetota bacterium | reverse complement strand
AGAACTGGCTCGTAGATTGGAGAAGGGCCTGGGGGCGGCGGGCATCACTTGGGTCGAGGGTGAGGAAGGAAAGCTCCTGCCGGAACTCCCACAGCTTCGCTTCACTAGAACACGAGGGCATACGGAGGGACTCATGGTCCTTGATTTCCAGGGGAAAAGGGATAGCTGTCTTTATCCTGCGGACCTCATCCCTCATCGAGGCTTTCTCAAGCCCAAGAAGGATCCTCTGGCTGACCTAGATCCTGATCTTGCCCTGAAGGAGCGGACTTCTGTCTTAGCCCAAGCCAAGCGGAGGGGGGCCAATCTCTGGTTCTACCATGATCTCGATCTTGTTTTCGGAAAGCTCCTGGGGGAAACAGGGGAGGGTGTCTATCGTTTACAAGAGTGACTCATGAGGGTCCCAATTCCTTTTTTCGGTCGGAGCAAACGTGAACGTTTTCCGCAGACTGGACAGTGAGATTCTTGTCGAAAACGAATGGCACCGCTACAGGCGGGATCGCTATCTCCTTCGTAACGGCATGGAAGGGGATTACTTCTACATCGACATGCCGGGCTCTTGTGGCATCATTCCTCTTTTCGAAGATGGGAGCACCATTCTCTTAAGAGTGGAGCGATATCTCCTGGGGCAATTCCTTTTTGAATTTCCCATAGGGGGGATGAACCCTGGGGAAGATCCTCTAGCGGTGGCCAAAAAAGAGTTAAGGGAAGAAACGGGTTTGCAGGCTGGGCGTTGGACCTCCTTGGGGAGCTTTGCTCCCTACAAAGGAGCTTCCAATGAGATTTGCCATTTTTTTTTGGCGGAGTTGCTGGAAGAGGGTGCCCAGGAGCTGGAAGAATGCGAGAATATCGAGGTGCATCGGATGCCCTTTCCAAAAGCGCGGGAGGTTCTCCTGGAGCAAACCCTGCCTGACGGACAGTCATTGGCTGGATTGATGCTCCTGGACCGTTGGCAGGGGCGGCAATGAACAGGTTTCGCTGGGTTTGGAAGGGTCGCCTTCGGGATCTTCGGGGACTGCGATATTTTTTTGCGGCTGCGGGGCGTCTCGTTTATGCCAGCCTTTGGGGCTTTCAACGCAATCAAGGGAGCTTGCGGGCTGCGGGGTTGACCTACTTGACGATGATGGGCTTGGTCCCCTTTTTGGCGGTAATTTTTGCGATTGCCAATGGCTTCAAGATCGAGGAGAACCTCCGCTCCTTTCTCGAAAAAACGGTTTCGAACTCTCCCGATGCCTTTCGGAAGTTCATGTCGGGAGTTTTGGAAGTGGTCCAACGGATCGATTTTCGGACGCTCGGCGCCTTGGGTTCTTTGACATTGATCTATTTGATCCTCTCCGTGATGGGGAGGGTGGAGCAGGCCTTCAACTTGACGTGGAAGGCAGAAACCAAGCGAAACCTGGCTCGACGCTATGCGGATTATCTGGGTGTTCTCTTTTTGTTTCCCACTCTTGTTTTATTGGCCACGGGCATAAACACAGCCTTCCAACTCGAAGGTCGCCTCGCCGGCTTGCAGGAATCCCTCCCTTGGCTTGCTGGCATTCTCCGATCGGGGCTCAGCTTCCTTCCCTTCCTTATGTTGGGTTTGGCAGCCACTCTGGTCTTCAAGATTGTTCCCAACGTGCGCGTACGTTTGGTTCCGGCCGCAATTGCGGGGCTTGTCACCGGCAGTTGCTGGCTTCTTCTCCAATGGGTTTTTCTGAAATTTCAGATCGGATTGGCCCAAGCCAATGCTGTTTATGGATCGCTCGCCTTTATCCCTCTCTTCCTTTTCTATATCTATTTTTCTTGGACGATTTTGCTCTGGGGGGGGGAGCTTTGTTTTGGGTTGCAGCACCTCGACGACCTTAAGGCCAGCCAGGAGCTTCGCAAGTGGACTTCGGCGACTCGTCGCAGGATCGGCTTTGTTCTGATGCTTCAAGCTTCCCAAGCTTTTTTGAAGGGGAAGCCTCTTTCTCTTGCGGAGTTTGCCGGGCGCAAAGCTCTCTCTCGACGATCTCTCGACGAGCTGGTCAAGGACCTAGAAGGATCAGGGCTCCTTCTTCGTGTTAAAGCCAAGGAGGCTGTCGTTCCCGGCGCACCTCCCGAGCGCATCTCCATGCGTTCTCTTGTCGAAGCTCTTGACGGGGCTGACCTTCCTCTGGGGAGGCTTGGGAATTCGAAATTGGATTCGTTTTTGGAGGAGACTCGTGCCCGCCTTTTGGATACCGATGGTTTTCTCTCAGACCTTTTGGACAGCGAGGAAGATGCATGATGATCTTCGGACTGTACTTTTTCTCCCTCCTTTTCCTTCCGCTGATTCATGCCCAAGATTCTCCTTCGTCCACTAGACGGATCTGGGCTGAGAAGCAGAAAAAAACTTTGCAACTTCCTTCTCGTGGAGCCATTGCCGCTCTTGAAAAGGAGTTGAAAGAGATTCTGGCTCGGAAACCCTTTCGATTTGTCCGCTTGGGTTTTGTTCTCAGGGAGCCGGGAGATCCCAAGCCGCTTCTTTCCCACAACGGAAGTATGGGTTTTATGACTGCTTCCAACATGAAGCTGATCTCGAGTGCAACAGCCTTGGAGGTTCTTGGACCCAAACACCGGTTTTCCACGCAGTTTGTAGCTTTGGGAAAGCAGAAGGGAAAGGTTTGGGATGGTGACCTGGAGATCATTGGAAGCGGAGATCCTACCTTTGGTGCCAGGGCTTTTTGTAAAAAGAGCGTGACCGAGGTCTTCGATGGATTGATCCTGGCTTTGAAACGGAGGGGGATTTCCGAGATTCGAGGAGACATTCTTGGTGTGGACGATGTCCAACCGGATGAGATCATGGGCTTGGGTTGGGATTGGTCCTACCATGCGGATTGGTATGCCGCACAAGTCTCCGGGCTCTGCTTCAATGAGAATTGTCTCGACTTCCTTTTTTCGGGGAAAGAGCTTGGGAAGCCCTTGGAGTTCCGAATGGAACCGGATACATCCTATGTCACCGTGCTGAATCGAACCAGAGTAGTTCCGGCGGGCCAAGCTTTTGAAGTTTTTTTTCATCGGGGACTCGGGACCAATGTGATCACTTTGAGTGGAACCTTCCCTCTTGGGAAAAAAAAGAAACGGGATTGGGCAAGCGTGGAAAATCCCACAGGGTTTTGTGCGAGCGTCTGTAAAGAGAGTTTGGAACGTGCCGGTATTCGAGTTGCGGGGAAAGCTCGAGACCGGGATGAGTTGGAGGGATACAAAGAGTCCCTTTCGAAAACCGTCCTTGAGACACATTTGTCTCCCCCTCTTGCGGAAATTGTCTTTTCTCTCAATAAACGAAGCCAAAACCTCTATGCCGAACAATTGGTTCGCATGGCCGGAAAAGCACGGGGGGGTGATGGTTCGATGGTGGATGCTCGGAGGACGGTCAACGAGGTTTTGAATCGTTTAGGTGTATCCACAAAACAGTTTTTTATGGCCGATGGTTCGGGGCTTTCGCGTCTCAATCTTGTGAAACCAAAACTTCTGGCCGCCCTCCTTGCAGGGATGTGGAAAAGTAAAAACCGAAAGACTTTTTTTCGCTCGCTTCCCATCGGAGGCAAGGATGGGACTCTTCGACGCCGTTTCCCTTTGGGGCACCCTGGGTATTTGCGGGTCCATGCCAAGACGGGGTATATCAGCAAGGTGATAGCCCTTTCTGGTTACATCACCCGGAAAGGAAAGGAGCCTCTGGTGTTCTCCATCTTGGTGAATGATTTTTTCGCTTCAAATGCCAAGATCCTAAAGGGGGTCGATGATTTGGTGGCAGCGATTTGCCGCCTCTCCGGAGAGGGTTAACCCGGAAACATTCAGGACCCAGTCACTTTCTCTCAAGGTGTTTCAAATCGATTCCCTCCCAGGACACCGGAACTAGTGTTCCCCGAAGAATTTTCTTGCGATGAGTTTGCGCAGAAAAAAAAGCAGCAGCAAGAATGCAAGGATAGGGACAATCGTGCTGTAGAGCTGCATTCCGCCCCTGAGGCTTTCCCAGTTTTTCCCTGCCAAGGCGGCCAAGCCGAAAAGGCAAAGGTTCCAGGCAAAGGAGCTAAGGCTGGCGACCAGGAGAGCCGGGCCGAAGCGGACCTCGGAAGCTCCTGCCGCCAATAGAATGAGTGGGCGCCCGATCGGAATAAACCTGGAAACTAGAACCAGGAGGAGTCCATGTTTGTGGATGGCTTTGCGAAAGGGCTCTCCTTTGGCGTGAAGCCTGGCGATGCGGCCACCCTCTTGAGCACGTTTTCCCCATTCCTCCAACCATCGACCTAGGAGGAGAGTGATGGCGGATCCCAAAACACTTCCGGCCATTCCACCCATGAAGGGGAGAAAAGGAGACCAGCCTTTGACTTGAACGATCCAAGCACCGGCCAGCAGGCCCAAATCCCCTGGAAAGGGGGGGAATAAGTGCTCAATCAGGGAAGCCAATCCCAAATAGAGGGGCATGAGGGATTCTTGAGAATCCCGAAACCAGGCTAAAACCGGGTCCTTTGTCGGCCCGGTTTGCAGCAGAAAATGAAAGAAAGCTGGGAACATCCAAATGGACTCTTGCGAATGGAAAGGAAAAGCTTGAAAACCTAGCCCTGAAATTTCATGACCACCTTTGGTCTACCAAGTGCAGTTTCTCAAAAACCGGGATCCAAAAGCTTGGAGCCTGCAAGCAAAAACGCTTTTGTAGACATATCAAGAAAGGTCCTGAAAGGAAATTCTGTTCAGTTGAGACGAACTCATGGATGATCCAGGCTTGCTCGATGAAATCGGGTGGTCAAACGGAAATGTCCTCAGAGCCATAGGAGAAGGGATGAAGCCTTTTGTGATCGCTTGTCTGTTGTCAGTGTTGGGTCTGCTTTCCCTGGGTTTTGCCCCAAGGGGGGAAGGGCAGGGAGCCGGCAATCAAAGGATTGGGGTGGTGGATCTCAACAGGGTTCAAGCAGAGTGCCGACGACTCAATACTCTTATGCAACCTTTGCAAGCGGAAAATAAGAAATGGAGGGATCGGATCAAAGCTATCTTGAAGGAGCGAAAGGAAAAAGAGAGGAGCCTGGAGAACTTCGAAAAAGGGACCGTTGAGTTCAACAACCTGATTATCAAAATGAAGGTTTTAGAATATCGTGCCTCCGAGCTGGATAAACTGGCTCGTTTACAGGCTGGTAAGGTTCGTGCCCGTTGTCTCTTGCAGTTTTATAAAGAGATCGAAGAGAGTGTCCGGACGATTGCAAAAACTCGTGGTCTCTCTGTTGTTTTTCAGTACAACCCCAATCCAGCAGAGGGAAGTAAATACTCTGAAGTGAGCCGGATTAGCATTCGGCAAAGGGAGCCACTGCTCTATGTGGATGACAAGGTTGATATCTCCGGCGCAGTCATCAAACTGTTGAATAGTATGAAGTGAACCTCTTGAGAGGTTCGGGGTAAACCTGTCAAGGGTCCTGCGAGAAGAAGAAGTGGAGATATCCAACCGAGAACCTAGGCCACAAACAACTCTCAAGAATTCTGCGGAATTCAGGGGGGTCGGGCTGCATACCGGGGAAGAAACCGTCCTGAGGGTTCTTCCCGCGGGGCCGGATCATGGCATTGTTTTTTGTCGTGTTGATCTCGAAGGCAAGCCAAGGGTGGAAGCCCGAACCTCCAAACTCACCAAAAAGGAGCGCCGCACTGGGCTCCGCGACGGATCGGCTGAGGTCTGCACGGTCGAACACTTCCTCGCTTCTTGCTATGGATTGCGTTTGGATAATGCCTTGGTTGAGATCTCAGGGGAGGAGATCCCTGGAATGGATGGAAGTGCTCTTCCCTTTGCTGAGGGGCTCCTGGAAGCTGGGATGGTCGAGCAGAAGGTCTCCCGCAAGGAGCTGAGGCTTCGGGAGCCTTTGGTGGTTGGGGAGGGCTTGGTGAGCTTGGTGGCTCTCCCTTCGGAGAATGGTTTTTCGATCCAATACCACTTTGCCCATCCCAAAGGGGGGGTGGAGACTTTTGAGACAGAAATTACTCCTGAGACCTTTGTCAAGGAGATCGCTCCTGCACGAACCTTTGTGGTCGAAGAGGAAATCCTAGCCCTACAAGAAGCCGGGTTGGGCAAGGGAGCGGATGAGAGCAATACCGTTCTGGTTGGCCCCAAAGGACCCAAACCCTCTCAACTGCGATTCGAGAATGAGCCTGTTCGGCATAAAATCTTGGACCTCTTGGGAGATTTGGCGCTTGGGGGCTTTGATCTGGATGCTCGATTGATTGCAAACCGCTCAGGGCACAATCTGAATCACAGCCTCGTGAAAGAGCTCGAGGAGCAGTGCCGGGCCCTTGAGGAAGGGGGCTTTCTTACGCGTGAGTCAGGGATGAATATCCGTGATATTATGCAGCTCCTTCCTCACCGCTATCCCTTTCTTTTGGTGGATCGAGTCCTGGAAATCGAGGGTTACCACCGTGCCGTGGGAATCAAAAATGTTACGGTCAATGAACCATTTTTTATGGGGCATTGGCCGGAGCAACCGATCATGCCAGGAGTTCTCCAACTCGAGGCCATGGCGCAGATGGCTGGGATCCTTTTGTTCCGCAAGCTGGAAAATACGGGAAAGCTGGCGGTTCTCTGGTCGATTGATCGGGTTAAATTCCGTGGGGCCGTTGTTCCCGGGGATCAGTTAAGAATCGAAGTGGAAACGATCCGCCTCCGCCCCGGAATGGGGCATGTCATGGCGCGTTGCAAAGTCGCCGGAAAACTTGTCGCCGAAGCCCAGTTGAAGTTCACCCTAGTCGATGCCTAAATCCTCCTCTTTTTTCGAAATGTTCCCAGACTTCCCCCTCGAAGCGGAGGTCCTATTATGAGCGACATGCCATCTACTGAAACCAAGGTCCATCCAACCGCCTTTTTGGAACATGGTGTCGAGTTGGGTGTCGGCGTTGAGGTCGGTCCTTTTGCAGTCCTGGGTTCTGGTGTTCAAGTTGGAGACCGAACCAAGGTGATGGGACATGCTCAAATCCTCAATCGGACTCTCCTGGGTGAGGATAATGTGGTGTTTCCCGGAGCCATCCTGGGTTGTATTCCCCAGGACAAAAAGTTTCGGGGAGAACAGACTCAACTGATCATCGGGGATCGGAACCATTTCCGGGAGCATTGCACTGCTCACATTGGGACTGGCCGTGAACATGGTGGGGCAGGTCAAACGACCATCGGAAATGATAACCTCTTAATGGCCTGTTCTCATGTTGCTCATGACTGCCATCTGGGGGACAAGGTGACGATGGGGAATAACGTCCTCTTGGCGGGCCATGTCCATGTTGAATATGGGGCAACGATCTCAGGAGGGACAGCCATTCACCAATTCACGACCATTGGGACCATGGCCTTCATTGGGGGGCTGGCCAGAGTAGGGATGGATGTGCCACCCTATTTAATCGTCGAGGGCCGTCCGGGGAGGGTCCGTGGGATCAATTTGGTGGGGTTAAGGAGGCGTGGAGTCTCTGAGAAGTCCCAGGAAGCTCTCAAGGAGGCCTATCGGATTCTCTTTATGAATCCCCAGGGGAATCTGGAGGCAGGCCTGGATGCTTTAGAGGCAAAGGGAGAGCTTGTGGAGGAAGTGCGCAACCTTGTTCTTTTCTTGCGACGCATCGAAAAGGGGGGGCGAGGGCGATATTTGGAGGGGATGCGCCGCGACCAGCAAAACGAAAGTAAGTCTTCTTCCGCTGCTGGGCAAGGGGATGAGGCCTCGGGGACAGGCACGAAAAGTTCGGAGAAGTGATCGGCTCTGATGGCGGATAAGACAGAGAACAAGGAGACTGAGGCTGGAAATCACAAGGATGAGATGAAAGGGCCAGAGGCTCGCCCGGTACGGCTTGCCGTTGTCGGAGTCGGGCATCTTGGGAAGATTCATGCGAGGCTATTGAGCGAACTCTCTGAAGCTCATTTGGTGGGGGTGGTGGATCAGGATCTTCGTAGAGCTCGAGAGTTGGGGGAGGAGCTAGGAATCCCGTATTCGGATCAACCCAAGGCCTTGCCTCCCGAGTGGGATCTTGAGGCGATCAGTTTGGTGGTTCCAACCGCTTATCACTGTGACCTAGGCTGTTTTTATCTCGAAAAAGGGCTTCATGTTCTTATCGAAAAGCCCATGGCAAAGTCTGTGGAAGAGGGGGAGCGGATTTGCCAAGCGGCACAAAGGAGCGGGTGCATCCTCCAGATCGGTCATGTGGAGCGTTTTAATCCTGCCGTAAAAGCGATCCATGATTTGGGGATTCGCGCCCGTTATTTGGAAGCCGAACGCCTGGCGCCCTTTTCTTTTCGGTCTACTGATATTGGGGTGGTGTTGGATCTGATGATCCATGACCTCGATTTGATCCTCTCTTTTGTGGAGAGCCCCTTGGTGGATGTAGAAGCCTTTGGCGGGGCGATTTTTACTTCCGCCGAAGATCTTGCTGTGGCCCGGCTCAAATTTGAGGATGGGACAATTGCTCGATTAACAGCGAATCGGGTCGCTTTGAAACCCAGCCGGCGGATGCGCTTCTTTTCCAAGGAAAGCTATGTCTCCTTGGATTTCGGAAAGAAATACGGGCTTGTCATAAAGAAGGCTCCAGGTTGGGATCTTCATAAGCTGAATCTTGGGGAGATTGATACTTCTCGGATCGAAGACCTTTGGAAGTTTGTTTTTGAGGGCCTTCTCCAGGTGCAGGAGCTGGAAATGCCCGAAGAAAACCCTCTCAAGGAAGAGCTCCGATCCTTTGTGAACTCTGTTCAAACTGGGGCTCCTCCTCTCGTGGACGGACAAGTCGGACTCCGCGCGCTCAAAGCGGCCCAAATGGTTTTGGAATCCCTTCAGAGCCATTGCTGGTAGCCTCTCCCTTTTCCTGAGTTGGATCTCATGGAATATGCGGGTTCTGAGAGGATCATCAAAACGCTATGATGCCTT
Organism: Planctomycetota bacterium; assembly: GCA_026984035.1. Taxonomy (GTDB): domain Bacteria; phylum Planctomycetota; class UBA1135; order UBA1135; genus HyVt-539. The sequence continues at coordinate 9,927 of JALSSW010000042.1, read as the reverse complement.
TTTTTTCAAGGGCTCGAACTGCCCTTGTGCGCTTTTTGGCTTGGTGGGGGCTCTCCCTGCTCCCTTGTTGGAGGGGATCATGTTTCGAAGGTTATTCGTTGTCCTTGTGCTCTGTGGGCTTGCCTATGGGGGGTATTACTACTACCTAAAGCCGTCTCCCGCGGAAAAACAGAAGAAGAAGGAAGATTCTTCCTCCATTGTAGAGGCTGCTTCCAAAGCGGTGGATGCGGGCAAGGGAGATGCAGCTTCTGTGTTGGAAGAGCTTGATTCCCACGAAAGGTTTTCTCCCGCCGAGGCCTTGATGAAGGGGGCTTTTGATTCCATCAAAGTTGAAGAGCTTCGTCGAAACCATTACCCAATGGGGAGTGCCGATCGTTTTGCTTATGAGGTTCTCCTCGAAAAGGGAAACAAGGCTTCCCTCGAAGGGGATCTGAAAGCAGCTGCCAAAGCCTACCTCCAAGGAACTCAAGGCAAGGGGGGGGGTGCTTTAATCCTGAAGGGGGTTGAGGTTCTCCGGGACTCCGGGCGTTTGGATGGGGCCATTGCCGCTCTTGGGGGAAGCAATCGAGTTTTTGAGGCTAAGGGCGCGAGAGATGCTCTAGAGCTCCTCTTGGAGAAGTTGCAAGCCCTTCCGAGAGAAGAAAAGGTGCTCCTCCTCTCTTCTCTAATAGATGCAGTGACCCATGGTCCTCGGGTTTGGAATCGGATCGGAACGTTTGTGGAGGAGGCCTACCGGGCCGAGCAAAAAGCCTTGGAAGGGCTCCTTTTTTCCCCTGGAGGCAAGTGGCACTCAGTGCAGCGTGTCGTGAAAAGGAATGGAACTCTTGACGGCATTGCTCAAGAGATCGAGCGGAAGTTCGCGATTCCTATGTCTTCAGGGATCTTGCAAATGGTGAACCGAATTCATGATCCCCGGAAACTGCGTTGGAAGCAGGTGATTCGAGTCCCGATCGATCCCATCAGGGTAGTTGTAGAGAAGCGATCCTTTACCTTGAAGGTCTTCCTGGGGGACGTTCTCTTTCGACTTTACCCAGTTGGGTTAGGGAAGGATGGCAAGACTCCTGCCACGGAATTTATAGTGATTGAGAAGAAGAAAGATCCTGATTGGGTAGATCCGGAAACCGGCAAGTTGTGGGCTGGAAACGACCCTAGAAACCCCTTGGGAGGCTTTTTTATCAAGTTGGGCCACAGTGAATTTCAAGGCTTCGGACTTCATGGGACCACGGATCCAAGCTCAATTGGAAAGGAATCCAGCCGGGGCTGTGTACGCTTGGCAGAGGATGCGATTCGGGAACTGTTTTTGTATCTTCCGCGCCGGACCAAGGTCCAGGTTGTGGATTAAGTCTTGGTAAAGAAATTTAAAAGACCTTCTTGAAGTCTACCTACCCTTCGTTAGACTTCTTCGCCCGCTGACGAGGATGACTCGAAAGCGGGGGCGGCGAAAGCCGCTTGCTCTAAAAAAAAATAGAGAAGAACCTTGTAGCTGGGAGACACGAGCCTATACTCCTTCTCCCTGTCGTTCACATGGATGAGCGGCCGGACCAAGCAAGCAGCGTAAGTTGTTGACCCTCAAGGGGTTGCGCCTGGCCCGTTAGATCGAGATCTTTGAAAATTTGGATGGCCCTTATTGGAAAATAAGAAACAACGTGTGTGGGTCCGTTGATATCCTTTCGCTGCGGTTTTGCCGTAGTGGAGGTTTCGGCGACCAAATAATTAATCAAGTCAAACGGTCTGTCGGTTTTGCCTTTGGGCGATATCGGTGGACGTTCTGACGGATTGAACGCTTCCATGGTGGCTCTTTCGAGGCTTCGGCTTCTTAAGTGTTCGCTGTGGCAGATCTTCACAGATCAAGTCAAAAGACAAGTAAGTGAAGGGTTTGATCCTGGCTCAGAGCGAACGTTGGCGGCGTGGATGAGGCATGCAAGTCGAACGTGAAAGTCCTTCGGGACGAGTAAAGTGGCGAAAGGGTGAGTAACACGTAACCAATCTACCCTTAAGATGGGGATAACCGCTGGAAACGGTGGCTAATACCCAATGATGCAAACTTCCCGCATGGGAGGATTGCCAAATGGTGGGGACCCTTCGGGGCCCACTGCTTAGGGAGGAGGTTGCGTCCTATCAGCTTGTTGGTGAGGTAACGGCTCACCAAGGCTATGACGGGTAGCCGGTCTGAGAGGATGGTCGGCCACACTGGGACTGAGACACTGCCCAGACTCCTACGGGAGGCTGCAGTCGAGAATCTTCCGCAATGGACGAAAGTCTGACGGAGCGACGCCGCGTGAAGGATGAAGGCCCTCGGGTTGTAAACTTCTGTCAGAGTTCAAGGAATGGGTAGGGACTAATTATCCCTGCTTTGACGTTAGGCTCAAAGGAAGCACCGGCTAACTCCGTGCCAGCAGCCGCGGTAATACGGAGGGTGCAAACGTTGCTCGGAATTACTGGGCATAAAGGGCATGTAGGCGGTTCTGTAAGTGCAGTGTGAAAGCCCTCGGCTTAACCGGGGAACTGCATTGCATACTGCAGGACTAGAGCGCGAGAGGGGAGAGCAGAACTCCTGGTGGAGCGGTGGAATGCGTAGATATCAGGAGGAATGCCGAAGGTGAAGACGGCTCTCTGGCTCGCTGCTGACGCTGAGGTGCGAAAGCTAGGGTAGCGAACGGGATTAGATACCCCGGTAGTCCTAGCCCTAAACGATGGGTACTCGCTGGAGGGGGTTCCTATACCTTCTCTGGCCAAGCAAATGCGTTAAGTACCCCGCCTGGGGAGTACGGTCGCAAGGCTAAAACTCAAAGGAATTGACGGGGGCTCACACAAGCGGTGGAGCATGTTGTTTAATTCGATGCAACGCGAAGAACCTTACCTGGGCTTGCATGCTGGGATTAAGCTGTGAAAGCAGTGGATTGCCCTTCGGGGTGTAACCAGCACAGGTGTTGCATGGCTGTCGTCAGCTCGTGTCGTGAGATGTTGGGTTAAGTCCCGTAACGAGCGAAACCCTTATCGTTAGTTGCCAGCGGGTTATGCCGGGGACTCTAACGAGACTGCCGTCGTCAAGACGGAGGAAGGTGGGGATGACGTCAAGTCATCATGGCCTTTATGTCCAGGGCTACAAACGTGCTACAATGGTCGGGACAGAGGGAAGCCAAGCCGCGAGGCGGAGCAAATCTCACAAACCCGGCCTCAGTTCGGATTGCAGGCTGCAACTCGCCTGCATGAAGTTGGAATCGCTAGTAATCGCGGATCAGCTACGCCGCGGTGAATATGTTCCTGAGCCTTGTACACACCGCCCGTCAAGCCACGAAAGCTGGGGGCGCCCGAAGTCGCTAGCCTAACCCGCAAGGGAGGGCGGCGCCGAAGGCGAACTCGGTAATCGGGACTAAGTCGTAACAAGGTAGCCGTAGGGGAACCTGCGGCTGGATCACCTCCTTTTTAAGGATTGTTCTAGGCACACATGTTGTTTCCTCATGATTTTTCACAGGTTTTTGTGGATGATTTTGAGCATTCTTTCCCAGTAGGGGCCATCCTTCTTTTTTTTCGGCGCTTCCGTGCTGAATGGGTTTTTTCGAATCCGTTTTGCTGTGAGGTCCGGAGATTCAGCCAGGGCCTATAGCTCAGCTGGTTAGAGCGTCCGCCTGATAAGCGGGAGGTCAGTGGTTCAAATCCACTTAGGCCCACCAGTTCTTCCGCTGAGTTGTCAGTTCGATAGCTGGGTGACCTGGAGTTTTTTCGGTCAGTTGGCCTTGGATGGGTCGTTGCCTTGTAGGTTTTTGGGCGCTGGATCTTGCGGTAACGACATGCCGTTGGCGTGCGGTAAGCATGCAGTAGGTGCGGGGGCGTAGCTCAGTTGGGAGAGCGTCTGCTTTGCACGCAGAAGGTCGTCGGTTCGACTCCGGTCGCCTCCACCATTTTCTGTGTGACCATGGGGCCTCGAAAAAAAAGAGAGAGAGATTACCCAGTCCTTGTTGGCAAGAGCCTTTGGCCTTCAGCTGATGGGGCATCATGGGTGGCAGGATTGTCCTGGGGCAACGACCAGTCTTATCGGTCGTTATCCGGAGCTGTCCTTGGTCTTTGAAAATTCGGATATGAGAACTGCAACTTCAAGTTTGACTTGATTTGTGTTGGATGGTTCCAAATTTTTTGTTTGGGGTTGTCCGATGCTGTGGATCTCGAGCCATTGGAATTGAAATGGTCAAGTTAATAAGGGTATACGGTGGATCCCTTGGCACCAAGAGCCGATGAAGGACGTGGCATAGCTGCGATAAGCTTCGGGTAGCCGCTAGCAGGCTTTGATCCGGAGATCTCCGAATTGGGAAACCTGGCAGGGTTCATCCCCTGTCATGGTCGAGTGAATACATAGCTCGATCAAGGGAACGGGGCGAACTGAAACATCTCAGTAACCCCAGGAATAGAAAGAAACCTCGATTCCCGTAGTAGCGGCGAGCGAACTGGGAATAGCCTAAACCATCAACATGTAAGGTAGCAGCCGTTGTGTTGGTGGGGTCGTGGGACCGTCACGGATTGCTGCTGAAATCCGAAGGAGTTACAAAGTGCAAGAGTAGTCGAAGGCTTTGGAAAGAGCCGCCACAGAAGGTGAAAGCCCTGTAGACGAAACGATTGCACCTCCTGACGTCATCCCGAGTAGCGCCAGTCCCGTGAAACCTGGTGTGAATCTGCGGGGACCACCCCGTAAGGCTAAATACTACTTGGTGACCGATAGTGAAAAGTAGCGTGAGCGAATGGGTGAAAAGAACCCCTGTTAGGGGAGTGAAATAGAATGTGAAACTGTATACCTATAAGCTGTTGGAGGGCTATGGTTCGTCCAGCCTGACAGCGTGCCTTTTGCATAATGACCCTGCGACTTACGGTATGTGGCGAGGTTAAGGGTTTTAGGCCCGGAGCCGAAGCGAAAGCGAGTGTGAATAGCGCGACTTTAGTCATGTGCCGTAGACCCGAAAGCGAGTGATCTAACCATGAGCAGGCTGAAGCGGATGTAACAGTTCGTGGAGGGCCGAACCGGTGTAGGTTGAAAACTGCTCGGATGACTTGTGGTTAGGAGTAAAAGGCTAATCAAACTCGCAGATAGCTGGTTCTCCCCGAAATAGCTTTTGGGCTAGCCTCGTGTCATAGTTTACGGGGGTAGAGCTACTGAATGGGATAGGGGGGCTTCCCGCCTACCCTACCCAATCAAACTCCGAATACCGTAAACCTTATCACGGGAGTCAGACTGCGGGGGATAAGCTCCGTAGTCGAGAGGGAAAGAGCCCAGACCGTCGGTTAAGGTCCCCAATGTATGCTAAGTGTTGCTAAGGAAGTAGGGGCACTAAGACAGCTAGGATGTTGGCTTAGAAGCAGCCATCATTTAAAAAGTGCGTAATAGCTTACTAGCCGAGTGCCTCCGCGCCGAAAATTAACGGGACTCAAGCATGCAACCGAAGCCACGGGTTGTACATCCTTGGTGGATGTGCAGCGGTAGGGGAGCGTTCTATACTGGTTGAAGGAAGACAGGCAATGACTTCTGGACGGTATAGAAGTGATTATGCAGGGATGAGTAGCGATAAAGGGAGTGAGAAGCTCCCTCGCCGAAAACCTACGGTTTCCTGGGGAAGGTAGTTCCGCCCAGGGTTAGTCGGAACCTAAGGCAAGGCCGAAAGGCGTAGTCGATGGACAACGGGTTAATATTCCCGTACCACTGTTTCCGCGTTATTACCGATGGGGAGACGGCATGTTGAAAGTAGTCCGGCGGGTAGTTGTGCCGGTACAAGCATAATGGGTGGTTGGTAGGTAAATCCGCTGACGGAATCTCATGTGTGATGTCGAGCCGCTTTTGGCGAAGCTATTGGATGCATGTCCAAGAAAATCCTCTAGGGAGTTGGAATGGTGTCCGTACCAAAACCGACACAGGTTGGTGAGATGAAGATTCTAAGGCGCTCGAGAGAACCCTCGTTAAGGAACTAGGCAAATTAGCCGCGTAACTTCGGGATAAGCGGTGCCCTCTGGGGTTATCTTTAGATTGCTCTGGGGGGTCACAGGAAATCGGTGGGAGCGACTGTTTACTAAAAACACAGGACTCTGCTAAGTCGCAAGACGACGTATAGGGTCTGACGCCTGCCCGCTGTTGGAACGTTAAGGTAAGGGGTTAGCCTTCGGGCGAAGCTCTGAACTGAAGCGCCAATGAAGGGCGGCCGTAACTATGACGGTCCTAAGGTAGCGAAATTCCTTGTCGGGTAAGTTCCGACCCGCACGAATGGCGTAACGACTCCCACACTGTCTCAACGAGGGACTCGGCGAAATTGAAGTTGTGGTGAAGATACCACATTCCCGCAGCAAGACGGAAAGACCCCGTGAACCTTTACTGTAGCTTAATATTGGGTTTAGGTATGGTATGTGTAGGATAGGTGGGAGGCTGTGACGCTGGAACGCTAGTTCTAGTTGAGCCGTTGGTGAAATACCACCCTTATCATGCTTGAACTCTAACCTGGTGCCGTGAATCCGGACTGGGGACAGTGTTAGGTGGGCAGTTTGGCTGGGGCGGTCTCCTCCTAAAAGGTAACGGAGGAGCGCAATAGGTACCCTCAGTGCGGTTGGCAATCGCACGAAGAGCGTAAAGGTATAAGGGTGCTAGACTGCGAGACCGATAGGTCGAGCAGGTACGAAAGTAGGTCTTAGTGATCCGGTGGTTCCATGTGGAAGGGCCATCGCTTACCAGATAAAAGGTACTCCGGGGATAACAGGCTGATCTCCCCCAAGAGTCCATATCGACGGGGAGGTTTGGCACCTCGATGTCGGCTCATCGCATCCTGGGGCTGAAAGCGGTCCCAAGGGTTGGTCTGTTCGCCCATTAAAGCGGTACGTGAGCTGGGTTTAGACCGTCGTGAGACAGGTCGGTCCCTATCTGTTGTGGGTGTAGGAAAGCTGAGGAGAGCTGCCCATAGTACGAGAGGATTTGGGTGGACACACCTCTGGTGTTCCTGTTGTCGCGCTAGCGGCATTGCAGGGTAGCTACGTGTGGAACGGATAAGCGCTGAAAGCATCTAAGTGCGAAGCCAACTCCAAAAATAGCTTTCCCATGAGGCTCCTTCTAGACTAGGAGGTTGATAGGTCGGAGGTGTAAGCACAGCAATGTGTTGAGCTGACCGATACTAATTGCCCGAATGACTTGACCTCTTTTTCTTTCGTTCTGGAGATCAAGCTGTCATTTTCAGGTGCCTATTCTTTGAATGGTGCATGGAAAAAGCTTGGTCCAGAGTCTAAGAAAGAGATTCAGATCTCGGCTGAGAGATCCAATCGTTTGCAGTTCTCATATCCAATGTTTTTGAGGCAGGTCGCTTCCTTCGATCTTTGGGTTTTTCGAAACCATGAAGACTTCCAGGTGGTTGACTCTGACCTCTCAAGGCATTCTTGGTGCCCATACTTCGCTGGAAACACCCGTTCCCATTCCGACCACGGTCGTTAAGCAGCGAAGGCCGATGATAGTGCAACTGTGCGAAAGTAGGTTAGCGCCAAGTTCATATTCAACCGTCAGAAAGATTTCGGTCTTTCTGGCGGTTTTTTTTATGCCCCTATGACTTAATAAATACCTAAGCAAGAGTTCGTTTCTGAACAGCGCTACTTGGGCAAGTCAGACCAAAGGGTCACACTTAGGGCCAGCGAAAGGGATGGGTCAACTCCTTCCCGCCCCAGGCCCCCCTAAGGGTTTACCGAAATGAAAATAGCTTCTTGGGAAGAGAAGGTGGAATGATTCTTAAAGGTTGAGGATGAATCCCATCTTTCCCTATCGGACCCTATCGGATTTGACGGATGACTCCAACGACGACCCCTCGAATTTCAAGGGTTTTTGTGTAAATCGGAGGATAGTTTGGATTGGATGGCTGGAGTCTGAAACGGCCTTTTTCTCGAAAAAAGCGCTTAAGGGTGGCTTCGTTGTCCTCCAAGATCCCTACAACCATTTCACCGTTGTTGGCAACGGATCGTTTTTCAACGATGACAAAATCCCCATCTTGGATGTGATCTTCAATCATGGAATCGCCGACCACTCGGAGAAGATAATTGTTTTGTCCGTGTGGAATGAGTTCCGACAAAGTGATGGTTTCTCGGTCTTCAATGGCTTCTAAGGGGGACCCGGCTCGAATCCTCCCTAAAACGGGGAACTCCAGGGTTTCAACCGATTTGCCACGTTCTTCCGGAAGATCCGGGTCATGCAGGATTTCAATTCCCCTTGCATATGCTTTTCTTTTTCGAATGGCTCCCTTCTCCTCCAGCTTTTTTAAATGTTCGAAAATCGTGACTCTTGAAACAGAAAAGGATTCTGCAATTTCATCAAGGGTGGGAGAAACAGCATGTTCATTTCGAAAACTTCGTAAAAAGCGGAGAATCTCTAACTGTTTTTTTGTGAGAAACATTTTTTTCTCCCATAGGGAAACTCACTCCCTCCTTGGCGTTTTCCAGAATGCTCCAGGAGGAGATGCGAATGGATTTTAAGGAGCAGATCGAAGCCTGGAACCTTTATTCGAGAAACAGAAGCGGGGGAACCTACAAATGCGATCCCCTGAAAAAATGGTCAGAGAAAGGTTCATGAAAGAAAGGGCTTAAGGATTAAAGCTAAATACCAAGCGAAGACAATAAATAAGGAAATTCCATTTCGTAGGATTTTATTTCTTTGTTGTTTACGGATTTTTTGAAGTGGGAGAGTTCGCTCTGTTTTCACGTGGAGGCATAGGGAAGAGAGACTCCGAGCAAGAGACATCTTGGATTGAATCCTGGGATCTCCTCCCGATCGAGTCTGGAATGGAAAGGGGGCAGAGGAAGCAAATGATCCCGGGGATTCCTTGTAATCTCCTGGGGAGGCTGAAGGTGAGCGAGATTGAGAGGAAGGTACAGAGCTGTGTTTGTGCCAATCTTTTGAGAAAAGCTTTGGTTCCAATTCCTTTTGAAAAGATGCAGTAGAAAGCTCTGAAGGGGATAGGGGCAGAGGTAGTGAAAAAGTCTCCGAAGGCCTTGGGAGCACCTGGACTTCTTCCCCCTTCTTGCATCCAAGGTCTTTTAACTCAGGGTCACCGGATTGCCCGGAAGCCGGGGTGGGTCTGGTGTGTGGGGTAGAAGCTGTTGTGGGCCTGCCTTGTGAAGAGGAAGCTTGGAATAGGAGGGGATAGAGAGAGCCTTGTGTGTATTTTGGGGGCTGTATGCTTTGGGCCTTTGGGGGATTTCCAGGAATCCCTTCCAATGGGACTTCCATGTTTTCTCTTGATGTCGGATGTTGTTCGGATGTGTTGGTGTTTAAACCACGTTTTTGTTTTCTTTGATTCGATATTGTTCCCATGGTTTCATTTCCTTTTTCCTCGTCCAATGAAAGTCTTTGTTCGTAGCTCACTTTTCATGCATGTTTGTTTCCAATGCAGGATCCTTGTTCCGGTTTTTAAGGTTTGATCTCTTAAGGTTTTCGAGGGCTTTCCTTTGGGTTACGGTGTGAGTTAATCCGTCATCCTGTCCTTGGAATAGAACCGATTCACCCCAAGGAACTGCTTCTGCGATGTGATTGAGAGGTACTTTGCCGAGACCACCGTTGACTCTTCCGCGGAATTCTTCGACGGGTTGGCCTTCACTTGAATTGATTCCCCCAGAAGGACTTTTGTTTTTCCCAGAAGGCAGAGAAACCTTCTTTGGAGAAACCTTCGATGGAGAAATTCTCTGTGGAGATTTCTTCTGTTGAAGGATCTCTCGTTGAAGGATTTCTCGTTGAAGGACTCCTCGGTGAAGGATTGCTCGGTGATCAATTTTCAGTGGGGATATCCGTGGCAAAGAGCCGGGAATGCCCGACAATAGCTTTCTTCTCGATGCTTTTTGCTTGGCCCAATTGCTTAGAACAACCCTAAGACCATCTTAGGGTTGTGTTAGGTTAGGTCTTTGGCCGGTTCTGTCAAGCCTACAAATGGA
>JALSSW010000041.1 GCA_026984035.1 Planctomycetota bacterium | reverse complement strand
TCCTTCTTGTTCGATCGACCAATGGATTCCGGGAGAGTGGAGCACGATGGGATCCACTGCTCCTTGGATTTCGAGCCCGCCTTCGCGTGCAAGCAGCCTTGTGGAGAGCCGCCCGAAGTCCAGCCTGGGTGCGAAGGTGATACGAACGCGGCCTCTTCCCTCAATGACTCTTACAAGGTCGGTGCGCCCCGAGCGTTGGCTGGGTCGTCCCATGGAGCAGTCGAGGTAGTCCTTGATGGTGAAGTCCGGCCAACGGGTTTCGAGGATCAAGGAGTCGTCCAAGTAACGCTGGTGGACCGGTTTTTTCCCACTCTCGGGCTCGATCGAAAAGCGCCCGGCGCAGGGGCCTCCGACCAATTCCGAAAATAGAGCGGGGCTATCCACTCTGGGGACACAAAGCCAAACGATTCGGGCATCCTTGGTGACGAGGGCGGTCGTCCGTTGGTCCGAGAGGAGGGAGTGTTCTTCGATTCGTTCGGCCTTGGATCCTGCGAGCCACTGCACCCTTTTTTCGGCCAGATAAGCGAAGAGATGCCAAACGTCCTCCACTCCCTGGACCCTGTGCTGGGCCTTCGTTTCTCCTCGCCCCACTTTGACACCAAGGTCGGGTCCGCAGAGGATGGAGAAAACGTCTTCGTCAGTCTTATCATCACCTAAAAAAACCACCGATGTGGCACCAAAGCGCTGCCTCATGGTGCGAAGGGCGCTCCCTTTGTTTTGGTCGACGACACTCAGCTCGCAAACCTTTTTCCCTTCTTTGATATGGACGCCATCGAGGGAGCCGGGACCTTCCAAAACCTCCTGGAGAGCTGCGCTTGCTACGCTGTCCTCGGCCAGTCTGTAATGGAAGGCGCCACCCGTGGGCTTTTCTTCCACGACCAAGCCCTCGTCCCTTTTTGCAATCTCATTCAAGTCGTGGAGAACGCGATCGCGGAGGTTTTTCGTGGTTTCGGGGAGCGTTTCGGCAAAGTCCGGATCGAACTCGCTCCCATGGCTCCCAATCAAATGGATCCCTTCGGGAGAATTTGTGAATTTCATCAAATCCCTAATGGCCCTTCCCGAGATGATTGCGACCTCGGTTTGGGGCATGGCTGAAAGGGCCTTCAAAGCCACAAGGGCTTCGGGTCTTGGAAATGCCTCATCGGGGTTTTCGACAATGGGGGCGAGGGTCCCATCATAATCCGTTGCCACCAGGAGGACCGGGGCCTGGGCAACTTCCTCAAGATGTGCCCGCAGCTCAGGGGAAAGACTCATACACGCACGACCTCGAGTTCGCCCAGGGATTCCAAGAAGTTTTTGCTCCAGTGAAACACGTTATTGCGGTGGAGCTTGTGGCGAAGGCTGAGCATTCTGCGCCGGCCTTCAGCCGTACCCATTTTGATTGCCTGATAAAGAGTATTGGCGACGCCGTCCAGGTCATGGGGGTTGACGAGGAGGGCCTCTTGAAACTCATTGGCTGCTCCTGTGAATTCACTCAGGATGAGACAGCCTTCATTGTTGGTTTTGGAGGCGACATATTCTTTGGCGACGAGGTTCATTCCATCGCGCAGGGGAGTGATGACCATGATGTCGGCTGCCATGTAGTAGGAAACAAGGGACTGGATGGGAAGGTTGCGATAGAGGTATTGCACCGGAACCCGACCCGGTTCTCCGAAGCGTCCGTTGATCCTGCCCACGATGGATTCGATGCGAGAGCGCAGTTCTTCATAGTCTGGAACATTCTCACGGCTTGGGACCCCAACCTGGATAAAAACAAACTCCTTCGCCAGATTTGGGTTGGCGATCAGGAGGGTTTCGATGGCGCGAAGCCTCATGTCGATTCCCTTTGTATAGTCGAGCCGATCAATTCCCAGGAGGATCTTTCTGTTTCCCCCCAGATCCGCACGAAGCTCTCGGGCCATGGCCTGGATGGAGGGGCGCCGGGTCATTTCCTCGAAGGATTCGGTGTCAATGGAGATCGGAAAAGATCCCGTTTTGGTTTTTCGCCCTCGGTAATAGATGTCGTCCCCATCCAGTTCCGCTCCCAGGAAACGCTCCGCCACGTTGCGGAAATTGCTTGCCCCGAAGGGGGTCTGAAAGCCGATGAGAGATGCGCCCAGCATGCCTTCGAGCAAGTGGACTCGCCAAGGGAGTTGGGCGAAGAGTTCGGTGGGAGGGAAGGGTATATGGAGAAAGAATCCGATCTTGGCCCGGGGGTGTTGTTCCCGGAGAAGAGAGGGTAAGAGCTGGAGATGGAAGTCATGAACCCAGCAGGTTCCTGAGGGGTCCATGTTTTCGGCCGCGATCTTTGCGAACTTCCTGTTGACGTTCTGGTAGCTTCTCCACCAACGACGGTGGAATTCCGGTGGACGTAAAGCGTCATGGAAAAGCGGCCAAAGAGTCCTGTTGGAAAACCCGGAATAGTAATGTTCGACTTCTTCCGGTTGAAGGCTTACCGGGATGAGATCGATATCCTCGTGCCGAAAAGGTTGGAGACTCTGGGTGTGACTTCCACCCCAGCCGATCCATCGTCCTCCTTGCCTTAGGACGGGGATCATGGAGCTTACGAGTCCGCCGGGACTTGTTTGCCAGCGGAATCCATCCTTGTGTTCTACGCGTTGAACGGGAAGACGATTTGCAATGATCGTCAGCCCATGAGAAGAAGGGGTCATGCCCTTCTGATCGGCTTTTCAGCTAGATTCCTGGAAGAATCTTCCGGATCTTTTCCTGGCACCCGGTTTTTGGAGGACAGAGGCCGAGAGCGACCAATCTCGAGGGGGGAAGGAGCACGATGGCTCATGAATGACGAAGAATTCGCCGATAGATCCTTGGGATGGATCAGACAGTTTGGCGCCAGGATCTGCTCGAAAAGATTGATTCCTATTTGGAACGCGAATGGGGAGGAGTGGATTCTCAGATCACCCAGGTGCTGGATTCGGTGGAACTTGATCCAGAGGGGCTGGATCGAGTTTTGGACCGTGCGGCAATCGGAGGGATCCCCTGCTTGGACCTCAGGGATCGCTTGCAAAAAGAGCCGAAAACTCTTCGACCCGGAAATGAGATTCTCAAAAAGGTCTTGGACTGCGTCGGGGGGAAACGCCTTCTTGTCATCCGAGGTTGGGGAAAGGCGGAACCGAGCTTGGATCCGGCGCTTGCGCTGATTTTGGGAGCCTTGGTTTGCAATTTGGGAGTCTTTGCTCGGACAGGCGGAGCCGTCGAGATTGCCCCTTCCGGGGAGGGGCGCTTGGCTCTTTCCTTCTTCGGGCCCTCGCAGTGGGGAGAGAGTTGGAAGGGGCCGGAAGAGGGTTTTGGGCGCTTTCTTGTGGAAGCTCTGGGAGGGGATCTCCCGGGACAAGAAGAGTTGGAGTCGGGAGATTTCCGGATTGAGCTTTCTCTCCCTGAAGATGCTTATGCGACAAAGGCCTACCCCGGAACCTAATCCCTCGGAATAATCCAGAGTGTGAGGAAGCACTCGAAAGAAGGGTTCGTGAAGAAAGAGGATGGGGCCGTGCCGGTGGCCGTCCTCTGCTACCCCACGCCCGGAGGAAGTGGGCGTGTGGCCTCGGACCTTGCAGGCTGTCTGGTGGAAGAGGGCTATGAGGTGCATCTGTTGGGAGTTCGGAAACCTGGGGGGCTTCGGCCTGGAGTGGCCTTCCATCCGATCACAATGCGTGGGGATCCCCTGTTGCAGGGTCGGCCCTACGATTTGGCCTTGGCGGCCAGGCTCGCCGAGTTGCATGAACAGAGAGGCGTTCGGATCGTTCATGCCCACTATGCCCTCCCCCATGCTCTCTCCGCCCTGCTCGCGGACCTTTGCGTAGGGGGCACTTTGCGGACGGTGACGACCCTGCATGGAACAGACATCACCTTGGTCGGGAGTGATCCTGCCTACCATCGGATGGTTCGTTTAGGGCTTGATCGCTCTACCCGGCTGACTGCGGTGAGCCGGAGCTTGGCGGAGGAGACGCGTCGGATTTTTGGAGAGCATCTTGAGATCGAGGTCTTGCCGAATTTTCTGCCACCTTGGCGTTTCCCGGTGCGTGGAGGACCTCGGCCCTTTCCTTGGAAGCGAACGAAGCAGCCTGTCCTCGTGCATCTCAGTACGTTTCGGTCGGTAAAACGAGTGAGGGATCTTGTGTTGGCCCTCAAGCTGATTCGGCGGGAGGTGGAGATCTCGGCCGTGTTGGTAGGGGAAGGGCCAGATCGGAGAGGTGCTGAGGAGCTTGTTTCCACCCTCGGGTTAAACCCTTTTGTGCGTTTTGCGGGGGCTTTGGAAGACCCCTCAAAGGAGCTTGAAGGGGGGGATCTCTATGTGTTCAGCTCTCGAACGGAATCCTTTGGGTTGGGGCTTTTGGAGGCGATGTCCCATGGTTTACCTGTGGTCGGGCCAAAGGTGGGGGGAGTGTCTGAGGTGGTCGGGGATGCGGGCATCCTTGTGCCACCGGCCCGGCCCATGGCTCTGGCGGGGGCGGTTTTGAAGCTCCTCCGGGATTGCGGACTCTATGAAAGTTGCTCCCGACGTGCCTTCGATCGTGCTCGGACCTTGTTTTCCCGTGAACGGGTCTTACCTCGCTGGCTGGACCTGTTCGAAGGCCTGGGCGAATGAAGTTCAATTTGGATTACAACGCCGGTGCTCCCCCCGATCCCGAGATTCGGGCGGCGATGAGTGAAGTGGAGGAGATCGGCTGGGCCAATCCCAATTCCCAGCATGAGTTGGGTCGAAGAGCAAGGCGGATCCTCGAAGACGCGAGGGATCGGATCGCAGCCTGTTTGGGAGTTCGAGGGGATGAGGTGGTCTTTACTTCGGGGGGCACGGAAGCCAACAACCTCGTTGCTCATTCTGCCCTAAGCTGGATGCGAAGAGAGAAGGGGAAGTTTTGGGTTTCTCCCCTTGCACATTCTTCCATGTGGGAGCCTTTTTTTTCCTACCAAAAGCACTTCTCTGAAGTGTGTGCTGAACTCCCAGTCGACTCCCTTGGGCGGGTGGGGCTGGAGGCTCTCCAAGAGGCCGAGGAGCCCTGGTTTGCCAGCATGGTTTTCGGCCATCATGAACTCGGAGTCATTCAAGATTTAGGACCTCTAAGAGGTCGATGTGGAGGAGACCATGGGCTGCATCTGGATCTTAGCCAGGCTTTGGGTCGTATTGGGCTGGAGGATGCTCTTGACCTTGCAACGGCCTTGACTCTTTCTCCTCATAAGGCGGGGGGTCCAAGGGGAATCGGAGTTTTGATCTGGAAGGGATCCTATCCCTTTGACCCCCTTCTTCGGGGGGGAGGACAGGAAATGGGGAGGCGTCCGGGTACGCAGGCTCCGGTTCTGGCCCATGGCGCTGCCCTGGCGATCGAGAAAGCCATACAAACGCAAAAAGAACGAGCACGAAGGATGCGTGAGTCGATGGCCGCCTTTTTAGAAGGCATCCAATCGTTGCCATTTGAAGTTCTTGGACCCCACGAAGAGGAGGCTCTTCTCCCTAACACAAGGACCCTTCGTTTTCCGGGGGAGAAAGCACGCGACCTCGTTGCCAGCTTGGATCTTTGTGGAATTGCTGTATCTCAAGGCTCCGCTTGTAGTTCTGGTTCTACCACCGTGTCCCGGACCCTCCTCGCACTGGGGCTTTCTCGCGAAGAAGCGAGGGAGTGTCTCCGAATTTCTTTCGGACCAGAGATTTCTCAGAAAAAAACATCCCGCATCGCATCCCTTTTTTTACAAGGGTTAAGGCCGTTTTGAGCATGATACGGGAGGAATCTAAGAATTCGGCTTTGACTTGATCCCCTCTTTGCGGGTAGGATTTTGAGCGGATGAGGAAGGCGATTTGCTTCCTGGACCAACTCCAGGAGTAATCTCTTCCAACGGTTGTTGCTCTCACGTAAGTTCTTGAGGTTGCCTCGTTTAGGTGGCAGGATTTCCTGCTCTTCTCTTGGTTTCCTCCCTGGTATGCTTGTTCTCTCTCTTTGATCTCCTCGTATGAGTAGCGGGAATAGTTCTGTCATTGTTCGCACCATTGATTGCAAATTAGTCCACTTTATTTAGTGGGATTGCCCTTAGACTTTTTAGGCAAGTTTGCACCGTTTTTTGCAGGCTATCCCATTCTTATCAAAGGTCCTTTTTCCTCTCTGAGCCATGGCTTCTTGAAAGCCTTCGACAAAACAAAAGGAGGAGGGAAAGGACCGGTAAGAGGCGCTCAATCGGGTTCACAGGTCCAGGATTAAGGAGCGAGAAAAGAAGCGGGGCGGATCCATTTCTGCGATGGCATTGGGAGGTTTCTTTATGAGTGGTCAAGGTCGAATGGTGCAGAATTCACTCTCTTCTTTCCCAACCTTCTCTCCGGTGAAACCTGGAGGAGGGAATCCTCGGCAGATTCTCCTTTTTCGATTTCCCGCTTCTTCCTCCTAGGTCTTGCTAGGTCTTGCTCCTAGGGGGCTTGGGCTTGGTTTCTCGAACATTCCGGGGCTTAAGGAAGCATTTGAGGCACAGCAAAGATTGTCTGAATCTTCCTGGTCAGTTCGAGATTCCGAGCGTGGGTCGGTTTCATCTGAGTTGTAGAAGAAGAAAAGGGAATAGGTTGGTCATGGAGGAGAGAAGTGTGGATTTGGGAGGGAAGGACTTTGGGGTCAAGGCAGGTGAAGAGCAGCAGTTCTTTGGAAGGCTTGCAGAGCGATTGCGCCAAAAAGTAGAGAAAGCCCATTTCGAAACCTGGCTGTCCCGTTTGCAATGTAGAGGGGCCAAGGATGGGATTCTTGAGTTCATTGCCCCAAACGCCTTTACCAAGGATTGGATCCAGAGGCATTACCAAGAGATCCTCAAAGAAGCGGCTCGAAGTATGGATGGGCGGAGTTGGAGAATCCTCTTGTATCAGGGGAGTGAATTGGCTGACTCCATCGACGGATACCCTTGTCTCGGTTCATTGGGTGTCTCGGGTTCCATTTCGGGCAAAGCTTCTCTTCAGTTTCCGTCCAATGGGGCTTCTCCAGCTGCATCAGGGACGGAAACCTCACGGGCTGAGATCTCAGGGAGTGGGAATCCTTTTCCTCTCCCTTCGGTTCAGGGTTCAGGTTCCCCTGAGGGCTTTGCTGAGGGGAAGGACCGCAAGGTTTTGGGTAGGGTTGGAAGGGATCAGGGGAAAGAGAGCTTTAAGACGGAGAAGAGCCCGGGGGCGGGTTCTTCCGAAGAGGGGGGAGCTTCTCCGTTTTGGGGCTTTCCCGGACGGGAAACATCCGGGGGCAAACGGGAGACGCCTTCGATGAACGCTCCTCTTTTCTTGTCCCAGGGTGCCCCGGAAAATGGGGCGACGGCCCGAAAGTCCAAAAAGCCTGCTTCGGGGAAAAGCTCTTTGAAAAAAACAGGGAATTTGGAGTTCTTCTCGCAGAACTCCGACTCAGCCTTGAACCCCTCCTTTACCCTCGAAAACCTTGTGATCGGAGCTTGCAATGAACTCTCTGTTGCAGCGGGAAAGGCCGTTGCCGAGTTCCCCGGGGGGCCATATAACCCCTTGTTTGTTCATGGATCTTCGGGGCTGGGCAAAACGCATCTCCTCCAAGGGATTTGCCATGGGGTTCTTCGGGGGCAGACTCCCAGGAGAATCCTCTATTTGTCGAGTGAAAACTTCATCAATCAGTTCATCCAGGCAGTGACGAACGGAAACATTTCTGATTTTCGCTACAACTGTAGGCATGTCGATATGCTGCTGATCGACGACATTCAGATGCTGGAGGGCAAGAGTCGAACTCAAGAAGAGTTTTTCCATACATTTAACACTCTGTTCAACAACCAAAAACAGATCGTTCTGAGTTCTGATCGCCCTCCCAAAGAATTGCGAACTCTCCAGGATCGGTTGATTTCCCGTTTTGGCTGGGGGATGGTAACCCGGCTGGATTCGCCCTGTTTGGAGACAAGGGTTGCCATTGTGAAGCGCAAAGCGCGCATGCGGAATTTTGAAATCTCAGACGAAGTCTCTCGTTTCTTAGCGGAACATGTGGATACGAATGTTCGCGAGTTGGAGGGCGCTGTGACCAAGCTCCTGGGTATGGCAAACTTGATGAAGCGACGGATTGACCTGTCTTTGGCTGAAGAAATTCTTCATGATTACCGCCCGAGCACTCGTAGGGTGCCCATTCAAAAAATCATGGAGAGTGTTGCCCGCGAATTTGGGATTCAGTCCCGAGAACTCCAGTCTAAAACCAGGGTCCACAGCGTCGTCATGCCCCGGCAGGTTGCCATCCTCTTGGCGAGAAGGCATACGCGGCTCTCCCTGAAGCAAATTGGTGGATTTTTTGGAGATCGCAACCATGCTACCGTCATGCATTCGATCAAGAAGGCCGAGCAGATCCTGGAAGAGTCGGAGGAAATCCGAGAGAGAATCCAGGAATTAACCACCAAGTTGCTTCGAGAAGGTTAATCCCGGTTTTTCCTCGTGAAATCTTTAAGAAAACGCCCTCGTCTTCTCTCTCTTAGCTTGCCAAGGGGCCACGAAAGTCTATTCTTGGCATTTTGATATGTCCCCGTTTGGGGATTCCTGTCAAGGGAGAGCCTCTTTGGGTTCTTTGTGTCCCAGTCAGGAGTGAGGCTCGGGGTTGTAGGGCGTTTTTTCCAAGGCCAATCCTGGGAAGTATGCGCTTTCTTCCCGATCCTGTTGACGGAGTTCGGTCTGGAACCCTTTTCGGACCATTGTTTTTTTTGGAGATAATTGATTTTATTGTCGTAGACGCGACTCCCATTCGACACTTTTCCCTTTCTGGATCTTTTAACCCGCTTTATTCATGAAATCGTGTTCAGAGAATGTAATGGCCCAACAAAGGTTTTGCATGAAGGGCCTGAATAAAGCGGGTAAAGGAACCTCCTTTCCGGCATTTCCCTATATTTGGAGTATTGGCTGAAATGATGAACACTTCATTCTTCCCCGGGCTGCGTTCCGTGGCCATGGTTCTTTCTCTTCTGGGTTTGGCCTTGACTCCGGTTCAAGCCCAAAAGAATTTTAAGAAAAGCCTTCCTAAGAGCACTCTTATCCTTGCTTCTGCGCCCGATATCCCCTCGGCAATTGAGCAGTTCAAGAAGACAGAGATCTACAAAGTGTGGGAGGAGGAGGAGGTCCAAGACTTCCTCGCCGATGCCCTGGAGATGTTGCAGAAGCGTTTCGCGGAAAGGCTCGGTCAGTTTAAGGAGATGTACAAGCAGGGGATGCTTCCTCTTGATCCTGAGAAGCTCCTGACCTTGCGCTTGCATGGGGTCTCCTTTGCCTTAGTGGATCTTGCTCCTCCCTCTCAGCAAGGCATGCCAAAAGTTTCTCTCGCCCTTTGCTTGGACTTTGGGCCTTCGGCCGGCCTGGTCAAGGGACTCTTGGGGATGGGTGAGGGGCTCTTTACAGTCAAAGCCCAAAACCTACCCATGATGGGAAAGATTGAAGAAGGGAAGGTGGGTGATTTCGCCTATAAAAGCATCACACCTCCCAAAGCTCCCTTCCTGTCATTGAACTGGGGTTGGGTTGGTTCCAGTCTGCTGATTGGCACCCACAAGGGCGACTTCGAAAGCATTGCTTCCAATATGCTTGCCGGCAAATCCGGGGGCTTGATGGAAGCTTCGACCTATAAAACAGTGGCTCAGAAGATTCATGCCTCGGATTCGTCCATTGAGGTTTTCTGTGATTGTTCACGCATCCTGGATCTAGGCCTCAGAGGCTTCCAAATGGCTGCCTCCATGGAACCCAAGCTGTCCGTGGTGGATTTTGAGGGAGTGAAGCGTGTCTTGGATGCAACTGGGTTTTCTGGTCTCGAAGCGATTGGGCTTTCGAGCGGATATGATGGTGGGGTTGGGATCAGCCGCTTTTTCATGCTCATCCCCCAAGAAAAGCGCAAGGGCTTTTTTGCGAGCTCGGCTGAAGATGGAAACATCTCAATGGATAAGCTGAAGATTATCCCTTCCGATGTCGCCGCTTTTGGGATCTATCGCTTTGATTTCTTGAAGAACTTATACAAGACCGTCATCGCCGGGGTTGAAGCCTATGATCCCAATGTCGGAAAAATGGTAACGGAGCAAATCGCACAGGTTGAGAAACAATTGGGCTTCAGCGTGGAGAACGATTTGTTCAATGCCTTCGGTCCCGAGTACATCTCCTATTCCATGCCCTTGGCAGGCTTGGGTGGAGCCCCTGAAATGGTCTTTATGGTCAGTTGCCCCAAGCCCAAGAAGACAGTGGAAGTCCTCAGAAAGATCGGGAAGATCTCTGGTGGCTACTTTGATCTGGTGGAAAACGAGACAGAGGATGGAGGGGTTTTCTATGCTCTGGACATCCAACTGGATACGGTCGGAGGGATGGATCCCATGGCCATGTTTGAGCCGACGATTGCCTTTGAAAAGGGATTCATGATCTTCGGTCTCTCCCGAGCGGACGTGAAGGGGGCGATCAAAAGGCTCTCGGGTAACAACAAGACTTCCATCTTGGATAACAAGGTGTTCCAAAGTGTGAAGGATTCTCTGCCTGATGGAGTGGATGGTGTGAGTTTCACGGATACGGCAGCGAATTTCAGCGGTATCTATAGCGCACTTTCCGGGGCGATTTCCTTTATTCCCATCCCCCCGGAGGTTCCGATTGACCTTGGCCTCCTTCCCTCAGAGACAGCTTTTACCAAGCATCTTTTGGGCTCCATCTCCTTCACCAAGAAGGACGATCAAGGGGGACTGACGGTGATGAGAGGCCCCTTTAATGGGCCGGAGATGGTAGCCGTTGTGGGGGTTGGAGTGCTTGGGATTTCAGCCGCACTTGTTGGAAATGCTGGGAAGTTGGGAGCTCGCCGATTTGGCAAGTAGTTCGCGCTTCCGTCTGCAACTTTTAATAGCCGAGGGGGTATTTGTAGGTCTCCTTTCTCCCTTTATCACTCTGGGGTTCTCCCAGAGTGAGGGCTTGCAGGGCTTGGCGAAGGGTCGCCAAGCCCTGGTTGATGTACAGGGAGGACATCGGGCTCTCATCGTGGTGACACATCCGGATGATCCTTGGGCGGCTCCGGCTCTTTTGCTCCGTCGGAAGTTTGGAATGCAGGTTCGGGTGTTGATCGCTACCTCGGGGGAGGGGGGCCAGAATGCAGTTGGGAGCGAGCTCGGAAAAGCCCTTGGTGTGGTCCGGCGAAAAGAGAGTCGGGAAGCTGCCAAGCTTTTGGGGGTGGAAGTGCGCTTTCTCGGGTTTGTGGATTTTGGCTATTGCCGAACCGCCGCTGAAGCCCTGGACCATTGGAAGGCCACCCAACCCAAGAAAAGCCTTGGGGAGGCTTTGCGTTCTTTTTCTCCCGAATGGCTTTTTACTCCCCATTCGGAGAGGGATGCACATGGACAGAAGCGGGCTCTTTTTTACCTTTTAAAAAAGGAATGGGAGAGGGAAGGAGAGGCAGCACCTCGTTTTTTTCGAACTTCGCAAAGTAAGATTTCCTCCGGTGAACCTGGAAAGAGTTTCTCTCTCGAAGCCTTGGATCCGATCCGCAATGTAACTCTGCGAGAGGAGGCATACCAAGCTCTTCTACGCCACCGGACGCAGGGTCCTCATGGACCCATTGATGAGGAGATCCCTCCAGAACTTCTCTTTCGACCTTTGGATGGAAAGGGGGACTTTTCGGGGAAGGGACTCCGTGATTTCTTCTCAAGGGATTCTGCCGGGCAGAAAGGGGAGATCTGGGGCAAAAGACTTAAGGCTTTGGAAAGGCAGGCCCTTGCTGCGCCTCAATCCTTGGAGACCTTGGGAAAACTCGCTGTCTTTTTGGAAAGGCTGAAGCCGAAATCAAATGGGCGCCTTCGGTGGAGCCAAGAGGCTGCTCGTAAGGCCTTGGAGGTGGCCCTGGGGATTCGGCTACGGTTGAGCTTGGGACGCAGGGGGGAGGGGAGGGAATCCACGGGGATGGTTCTTGAGATTTGGAATGGGGGGACCCAGGCACTTGGTCTTGAGACGCAGCCTGCACGCTCTCGGGGTTTTGCCCGCCTCCAGGGGGCCGCTGTGCTCCGTTTGGATCCAAAGAGGTATTTAAGGCTGCCTCTGAAAGGAGCATTGAAAGAAGGGGTCAAGGAGCTTGTCCTAGGTCTCAGCGTCACATGGAAGGGGGGCAGGTTGCAAACATCGGTGAAGGTTCGGGTTCCGCAGGAAACCGGAGTTCGCATGCAGATTGTTCCCGAAGCCCACCTGCTTGTCCCGAGTCAGGGTGGGGATCTTCCCTTGTCCCTTCGGATTTCCAAACCTGTCCCCATGGCCTTGAGAGCAAGACTCGGTTTGGCGGGACCACCCGGTTTTCTCTTCGGTCCTGAACTTCGCAAAGACCGCTTAGGTCTTGCCTTCCGGGCTCCCCCCTTATTGGATGATTACCTCGTGAGTCTTCGCTTGAGAGTCCCGGGTTGGGATCCTCTGGCCCGGGGCCTTAGGCCTGTGGCCTTAAAATTCCATCTTTCTTCTCCCTATGAAGAGGTGGAAGCTCCTCTGCGACTCTTCCCTGTTCGCGCAAGGATCCCTGCGGGTTTAGTGCTCGGGATTGTTCGCGGTCCTGATCGGACGGTGGAGGAGGTCCTCCATTCCTTTGGGATTGATGTGCGGGCTTTGGACGCTCGCAGTTTACTCCGAAGCTCCTTAGCCCCCTTGGACACTGTTTTGGTGGACAGTCGTGCTCTCCTTCTGCGCCCGGACCTTCGTGCGCAGATTCCTCGCCTGCTCCGCTTTGTCAAAGAGGGCGGCCACCTTGTTGTTTTGTATCACAAACCCGAAGAGTTTAATGAAGAGAGCCTGGGAAGTTTGCTTGCTCCCTATCCCCTTGTGCTTGGAAGGGGAAGGATCACCCGTGAGGATGCTGTTGTGCATGTACTCCTCCAAGACAACCCTCTTCTCTCCACCCCCAACCCTATTGTTGCCGGTGATTGGGATGGTTGGGTCCAGGAGCGTGGTCTCTATTTTCCCGAAGAGAATAAAATCGATATGCACTATGAGCGGCTATTGATGATTCAAGAACCTGAGATGAAGGAAATCCCGGGTCTTCCTCAAGGGCTCAATCAGGATCGAACGCCTCGCACTGGGGCTCTCCTCGTCGCGCAAAGCGGGCGGGGGAGTTATGTCTATTGCGCTCTGGTCCTCCATCGCCAACTTAGAGCCTTGCGGGCAGGGGCGGCAAGGTTGTTGTTGAACTTGATTACTCCTCCTGGGTGGACGCGCTTTCGATGATTTTTTTACGACCGAGGAGTACGGTGATGGATGCAGCCAGGTTGGCGGCGAGCAGAACGTAAAAACCAGCTCCACCCAGAAAGGGTTTTAAGGTCATTGCCAAGAACCAACAGACCCCCAAAGTAAAAAGGCCTAAGGTGACCAAGGTTTTTCCTTGGGAATTGTCAGCCTCAAGTTTTTTTCTGAATTCCTGGGCAGCTCCTTGGGCGGTTTCGGTCAATAGGTCCAAGCTCTCTGCAACCGCCCTTGTGTGTTGGGCGATTTCGGTGACAGGCCCTCGGATTTCTTCCAGGCCCGTTACCATTGCTGCACCCTTCTCTCCTTGGGGGAGTCCTGAAGGTGCTTTTAAAGGCTCCTGAGTTGGGGCCCCGCCCGCGGGAGTTGCGGGAGTTTCTCTTGGGCCCTTCTCTTGGAGAGACTCCGACGGTTGAGGCTCCTCTTGTTGGATTTCCGCTTCCTTCGCGGGTGGTGCGCCGAAAACCATTGCGACGGAATCATCCGAAGACTCTTCGCTTTGCTCATGGTTCTTCTCCTCTTGATCGGGGCTTGGAGGGGTATCAAAAACAAGTGCGACGCTGTCATCCCGGGCTGTGGAAGACTCTGTCTCCGGTTCCTTTGCAGGAGGCGCCCCGAAGACCATTGCGACGGAATTATCCGAGGCCTCCTCGCTTTGCTCTTCGTTCTTCTCCTCCTGATCGGGGCTTGGAGGGGTATCAAAAACAAGTGCGACGCTGTCATCCTGGGCTGTGGAAGACTCTGCCTCTGCTTCCTTTGCAGGAGGTGCCCCGAAGACCATTGCGACGGAATTATCCGAGGACTCTTCACTCTGACCTGGGTTTGGATCCTTGGGTTCACCCTTTGTTTCTGCTGAAGAAGGATTGGGGGGGGCCTCAAAGACCATAGCCACAGTATTATTGTCTTTCTCTTCTTCCTCCTGTTGGCCCTCCTCCTGTTTGGGGTCCTCCTTCTCCATAGAAGGGGGGGCATCGAAAACCATTGCGATCCTCTTCCCTTCTTCTTGGTTCCCGGGTTCTTCAATTGGCTTCTCTTTTTCGGGTTCCTCAGGGGATTTGTTTGTCCCTTCGAGGGGCTTCCCTGTTGCAGGGTCCAACCCGAAGATCGCTGCAAGTGTATGGGGCGAAGAATCCGGGCTTGTTTGGAGGGAAGCCTGAGGCTCTTGTTCGTTCTCAAGCTCAAACTCGTCAGAAGCCTTTGTTTCGGCCTGTTCATCGCCCAGGCCAAACATTTCTTCGGTTTCTTCAGGGGCTGTATGTTCTTGAACAGAAGGTTTTTCCTGGGGTTCGGTTTCTTGGCTATCCCCTTCTTGGGCGGGCGGTGCGACTCCTTCCGGAGCGATCCCAAAAAGCATGGCCAAACTTCTGGCACTCTCTTCCGCTCGGTCGCTTGTTTTGTCCGGTGTGGAACCAGTTGTAGGGGGAGCAGGAAGCTCTTCCTCCGAAGGCTCTTCCTTTCTCTGTCCCTCCTGCCCTAGAAAGGAAGCCTCCAGGCCTTCTAGGATTTCATCTTTTTGAAGAGAGCATTCCTCGAGTTCATCGCAATCAGGGTCTTTAGGTTCTTCTTGAGCTTCTGCGACTTCCTCTTCTTCAGGGTCATAATCTCCCAGATCATTTTCTCCGTCCAAAAATGGATCTCCCAGATCCTCTTCCTCCTCGAGGGAAATCCCTTGGTCCGACTGTCCCGTTTCCCCGGGAGCATCCAACCAAGCAGGGAGGTCATCGGAAGTCAATTCGATCGTGAGCAGATCGTCGTCACCTTCTGCATTTTCGAGGATTCCCTCATTCGAAGGAAGTCCAGAGGAGGGGTGCGCTTGAAGAGAATCCTGGGTGTCCTCTTCTGTGATCTCCTCTTCATTCTCCTCAAGGCTTGGTTTTGACTCCTTCTTTGGCTCCAAGCTTTCGCCCTTTGCTTCGTCCTTTAGTTCGGGCTTTTGGTCGGGCGTTGGGAGCTTGTGATCTGGAGGAAGACTCTCTTCGGATTCCAGGGGCTCCGACTCAAGGACCGAAGCAGCTTCCTGATGAGGATGTTTCTCTTCTTCAATCTTGGCGTTTCCCTCATCTTCTGCGACTTGGAGGAGTTCCAACTCACTCTGCCGGATTTTGTCCAGGGAAGTCAGGATCTTGGTGAGTTGCGCTTCTTCCGAGAGACCCGCGTCGGTTTTGAGATCTCGGGCGGCCATCTCCAATTCTTGAAGAAAGCGGTTTCTTGCCTCCCTTTCTTCGCTCAATTCGGCGAGGAGGGCTTGGATCTCCTTGGAGAGCTTTTTCTCATCATGTTGATCCTGATCAATCGGTTCGATCGGGATCTGATCGATCGCGTTGCGTGCTAACTTTTGGGCCAAGAAGAGAGGCTTTTTGCTTCGGGCTCGTTTCCTGATCCAGGCTTGGATCTCTTCGATCAAGGTTTCATCGAGAGGCTCCAGGAGCAGGACCTTTTGCCGTTGGTAGTCATCTTGCCCGTTGACCTTGCCGACTTTTGAGAATTTCCCCTGATCAATCCAACGATAAACCGTAGACCTGGAGACCCCAAAGATGTCTCTGATTTCTCTTACTGTTAGCAAGTTGAGGGCTGCAAGCCCTGTGGTATTGCCCATTTTCCCCCCATGGCCCATGGCGCTGCCCTTGGACTCTCTCTTTTTCATCGGAAGAATAAGGACTGGATTTGAATGGGAGAGTGGGGACTTAGGTCTGATTTTGGGAAATACCGATAGGGTGGGAAGATCCTCGAAACCACCTTGCCGGGCGATCCTGTTGTCTTACCTCTTCCCCTGGCTTCCTTTCTCCGCCGAATCTCACAGCTTTTTTTCCCTTAGGGCCAAAATCCGAAGCCCTCTTTGGTTTTTTCGGTGGTTAAGATCCTGGGGAAAAGGTTCAAGGCTTCTCCAGTTCCTCAAGTTGAGAAAAGGGATCTGTGGGGCGGAAGGCTTTTTGGGGAAAAACTTACAAAGGGGAGACAGGGTCTTCTCACAAATGGAGCGTTGCAGCGGTAGAAAGGATTGCTGGAAAAAACTTGATGGAGGTCACGATGTTCCGATTGCCACAATTTTGTTCGGCCCCTTGGGGGGGCCTCTTTGTCGGCCTGTTCCTCATGGGGCCTCTTTTCGGTCATGGGAATACAAAGAGCAGCCTCGATCCGCTTCCCAATGAGGAGTTCACCCTGTCCGATGCGAGACACCTTCTGTTTCGGGCAGGTTTTGGAGGGACACCTGAAGAAGTCCAAAGGTTGCATAGGCTTGGCCTCGAGAGAATGGTCTCCTGGCTGGTAGACTACGAACGGATGCCCGATATTGTCGGCCCCTTGACCCTCAAGCCCCTCCCCCCATTGGATTATCGAGCCTTTCGAAAACTGAGTGAGATGGAAAGAAGAAGAATTCGGGGGGAGAGGCGGAGAATCGACGCGGGGAGAGTTTACAAGCTCCTCTCCTGGTGGGGAGATCGGATGCTCCGTACGCGTCGACCTCTCGAGGAAAAGATGACTCTTTTCTGGCATGGGCATTTTACATCATCGCAGAGAGATGTTCGAAACGGCCTGAGGATGTACCTCCAAAACCAGACTCTCAGGGAAAACGCCACCGGAAATTTTCGTGATCTCCTTCATGCGATTTCTAAGGATCCCGCCATGCTGGAGTACCTCGACAACAACCGAAACCGCCGGGGCCGGCCCAATGAGAATTTCGCCCGGGAAGTCATGGAACTCTTTACCTTGGGGATTGGAAACTACACCGAAAAAGATATTAAGGAGGCTGCCCGAGCCTTTACCGGTTGGACCTTCAATGGTGCCACAAGTTCCTTTGTGTTTCAGATGAGGCAGCATGACTATGGAATAAAAACCTTTCTGGGCCGGACCGGGAATTTCGATGGGGATGACATCCTTGAGATTCTTTTGGAGCAAAAAGCCTGTGCTCCTTTCATCGCAAAAAAAATCTTCTCCTTCTTTGCTTACGAGAACCCCGACCCTGCCATTGTCGAGGATTTGGGGGCTTTTTTGCGGGGATGCAATTACGAGATCAAACCCCTCCTTCGGCGGATCTTCCTTTCCCGGGCTTTTTACTCGAAAAAGGCAAAGGGGACCCAAGTGAAGAGTCCTGTGATGTTTGTGGTGTCTACCATCCGGATGTTGGGCATGAACCCGCCTCCCGGAGGGCTTGTTGCTGCGACGGCCAACCCCCTTGGCCAGAGGCTGATGGACCCTCCCAATGTTAAAGGATGGGAGCGGGGACTTTCTTGGATCACAACGGCCAACCTCTTGTCTCGAAACAATGTTGTGGGGCAGCTTATGAAGCTGGAGTTCGGCAAGATGCCTAAGCCCCCTAAAGGAAGGATGCGCGCCGGACGCGGCCAGTTGCGCCGTGAACTCTCCTCCTGGGATCCGGGTTGGTCGGCGAAGGGGATCGCCGAGGCGACTGAGGCCCAAACAGTTCCGGATCTGGTGGATCGGATGGCTTCCCGCTTTCTCCTGGTCCCTCTGTCCTCAGCTTCGAGAGATCGGTTGATCCGTTTGCTGCGGGAAAAAAATGGTGGAGATGTTTTGGATTGGAACCATTTGAAGGGACCTTCTGTGGAGAGGGTTTTTCGAGAGTTCCTGCACCTATTAATGAGTGTTCCCGAGTTTCAAGTTTGTTGAGGTGATCTGATGAGCAATGAAAGAACGGAAAAAAGGATGAATCGTCGATCCTTTTTGGGGCTTGGGGTTGCAGGGGCATCCCTTTGGTCTCTTCGCGGTCTTGGCGCCGAAGGCTTCATCCCTTTTGGGGAGCGAGGAGAGGACGAAAAGATCTTGGTGGTGCTTCAGATGTCTGGGGGAAACGATGGCCTAAACACCGTGATTCCCTTCGAAAATCCTCTCTACCGAAAAGCCCGTCCCCAGTTGGGGGTTCCCGAAAAGGACATCCATAAAATTGGTAAGGGTCTTGGGCTGCATCCTTCCCTTCGCGGTTGTGCCGAGCTCTTGCATGCGAAGAAGTTTGCCATTGTCCAGGGCGTTGGCTATCCCCATCCCAACCGCTCCCATTTTAAATCGATGGACATCTGGCATGCCGCCGACCTTCGTGGAAGCCGGGCGGGAACGGGTTGGCTGGGTCGTGCTCTAGACCAGGAACTCCTTAGCCATCCCAGGGGGAAAGCAGAGTTGGGGATCAATCTGTCTGAACGGATTCCTTTGGCCTTGGTGGGGAAAAACTACAAACCTATCGCCTTTCAGAACCCTCTTGGATACCAATACCAGGGAAGCTCGGAGGAAAAAAAGGTCTTTGAACACCTGGCCAAAAAGGAAGCCGCAGTGGAGGTTAATCCTGTTTTGGCCAGGCTGCACCAAGTGGCGGAAGAAGCTGTGTTGACTTCGGCCTCGGTCCGAAAAGCGGCACAGGAATATAAGACACCGGTTCGGTATCCAAGAAATCAACTTGGTCGAAGTCTGAATCATGTTGCGGCCATGATCGCCGGCAAGCTTCCAACCAAAGTTTATTACACCTTTCATGGAAGTTTTGATACGCATGTCAACCAATCCGGGCGTCATGCGAACCTATTGAAACAGATGGACGCAGCCCTGATGGCCTTCCAAAAAGATCTGAGAAGGCTGGGAATGGCGGATCGAGTTCTTTTGATGGGGTTCTCGGAATTTGGGCGCCGAGTGGCGCAGAACAAGAGTCAGGGAACGGATCATGGAACGGCGGGGTCCTTGTTTTTGATGGGCGATTCACTGCGAGGCGGTATCTACGGGGAAACGCCCAGCCTCTCGGATTTGGATCATGGGGACCTCAAGTTCCACATGGATTTTCGGAGAGTTTATGCGGAGCTTCTGGACTCTTGGATGGGAGTTCCCTCGGTGAAGGTGCTTGGAGCGAGCTTTCCAAAGTTGGGCTTGCTCGGCTCATAGATCGGG
>JALSSW010000040.1 GCA_026984035.1 Planctomycetota bacterium | reverse complement strand
TCGTCTGATCCAAGAGATAGAGCTTCTTGTGGGGGATGGAGTAACCAACACCCGTAAAGCTTCGGCCGGGATACGTCTTTTGCGCCAAGATTCTATAAGTGTTTTTTTCATAGCCTATGAGCACAAGCTTCCCCTTCCCGCCTTTAGACTCACCCGCAAAGAGAACATGGTCATTCGGGAGAAGATGAACTCCCTTTGAGTCCATCGATGCATTCACAAGCGTACTGGCCAGAAGGGCCTTAAAACCAAGGTCCAACTTTACTTCACCATAATTCCAAACAACCTCAACCGAAGAATTGCTCTTTGGATAAATTGCGCCTAAATGATTGTAACTATAAAGTTCAAAACTCCCCTCCTTAAACCAACGTGCAGATTGAGAAAAAAGGCAGGGTGGATCCAGGAGAAAAAGAAAGACAAAAAAAACAAACAAAGACCTTCTCTTAAAGGTTTTCACCATTGAATCTCCTTCAGTTTTTTCCCACACAAAACTTATTCAAGGCCTTGAAGGCTCTTTCTGTTTCCAACTGCCACAAAGACTGGAGACAAGAATCAGACCAACTAAATTCCAGGAGGAGATTGTAAGTGGAAGTCCAGGCCTCACACTCTCTTCTGAAAAAATCCTTCTTTGTATTCAGCCCAGCTTGATCCACATGAACGCCTTCGTGAATCAGTACGTCCCCCACGAGGTATTCATAAATTTGGCCCAATCACCAGACTTGGACGAGGGACAATAAAAAATCATGATCCCGAAAAACAACTGGATATGAATGATGGTCCTCTGATCCGGCCCCCCCATCTAACTATAAAATTTCTCTTTCCGCTTCAGGTGAATGTGCCATTTTTCCTTGGCCCACATTCGAAGCGATTTCCCAGAAACCGGCAAGAGGGAGGAGGGATCTTTGCCTTGGGTGTTTCCGACTTTGCTTCAATGTTCGGGGAACATCTAAGGATTGCGAAACCGAGACTCACAAGAAGGCAAAGCCCCAAAAGAGGTATCCATAAGCTCCCTTTGCATTTGTCAGCCACCGGTCCCCACTGGGCAAACGCCACGCTTAAAGGTTCGGGCTCGAGAGCATCTACCGGTCCGTATGGGTGAGAAGAAGAAGGCCGAGATCCCAGGGAGGGAGAACAAAGCATCAAAAAAACAAGCCATTCTGCTTGTTTGATTCATGGTTCCTCCTTCAACCCTTTGGGTGCTTGCTCTTCTGCGGACATGAGTCTCTTGGTGAACTCAGGTGCTTGCTTCCATCTTTGCAAGAAAAACAGGAAGAGAGCGAGGCTTAAAAAAGCCTTAAGCACAATTTTCTCTCCTAGTCCTGAAGAGATGCCTGGCCAAGGCAAGAAAGGCGAGGCTTCCTCCCAGGGCAAAGCCGTGGAAGACGTGCCAGGTCTGCCACAAAATGCCGGGGAAGAGGCTGCGATGAGGGAGGGTCATCGTGACGAAAACAATGAGGACAAAGGTCTTGGCAAAGCGACGATCCTTTGTTTTGGGGGATTGAAAGGCGGCGCAGGCGTAGAGGACGGCGGGGAAATACCACCAAAGATAGTGCTTCCAAGTATGGGGGGAAATGAGGAGCATGGCCATGAGCACGAGGCCCATTTCGCCGAGCCAACGATCGGGGCTTTCGGGATGGTGGCGACGGCAGGCGAGGGCGCAGGCGAGGATGAGTAGAGCACAAAGGGCCAGGGCGATGTCTTTGCGGTAGGGGGAAAGGGGAGTGGAACCCAGAAAGTTCCGGATGCCTTGCCAATTGTGTTTCTGGGCGGCGGACTCCATGTCTGGGTGATAGTCCCTGACCAGGCTGCCGTTGACGAAAGCGGGAAGTCCTTGGAAGCGTTCATGGTAGGCCCCAAAGCTGCTGTCAACGAGGATCATGTGCTGGTAGCTCTTGAGCTGCTTAAGAGCGAGGTCCCATCCCTGGTGGAGGAAGAAGGGGACGAAGCTCAAGAAAACGCCCAGGATCCAGCCCAGGGCGGAACGAAACTCTTTTTTCCAAAGGAGCCAGGGGCCCAGGGCGAGGGGTAGGAGCTTGATGACGCCGGGGAGTGCCAGGAGGAGGCCGCCAAGGACGGGGCGTTTGGGCAGCTTGCGCAGCCCGAGAAGGGTGAGAAAGACCATCAAAAAGACGCTCTGGTTATAGCGCAGGGCGAGATGGACAAAGGGAATGAGGAGGGCGAGGCCTGCAATCGAGGTCCAGGGGGAAAGAGCTTTGCCCCAACGGTCCTTGGCATAGCTTTGGACCAGGTTTTGCCCGAGAAGGAGGCTGCCCGCGAGGGCGATAAAGGAAAGGACTTGGAAGAGGACGGCGGCCCAGGCGGGACCTAGGGGAACGAGGGGGAGAAGAAGAGTCTCAAAGAAGGGACCGTGCTTGGAGGGCATCTCCTTCCGGTCCTTGGTGTTGGGGAAGTACATGACCTCTCGGCGAGCCATCCTAAGGGAGGCGCGGTAAAAGCCTTCAAAGTCATTGATCTTCTGGTCGCGCTGGGTGTCCAGAAGGGCGGCCTGGTCCCGTGCAAAAGCATCCTTTGCCGTCCGGCGAAGACTGACTCCGGCATAGACCAAAAAGGCAAGCCAAAAGAGAAACAAAAGAAAACGCGGGGATCGCAAAAGGGCAGGGAGCTTCATAGGTCCAAGGGCTGCAACCAGGAGATCTCGTCAAAGGGGAGATCCATACGCATGGCTCCGACTTCGGCCACAATCACCCGACGCTTGCGGTCGATCTTCAGGACCTTGCACTTGCGATTGAATTTAGGAACGAACACAAGGTGTCCCTTCTTGACCCCTTCCAAGAATTTTTCACGACGACGGCCCAGGGTGGTCCGGGAGAGCAGACCCTCGATCAGCTTGAGGAGACCTCTGGCCCTTTCGCCAAAGGGAGCCGGGGCGTTTTGAAAATCCCGCAGCGGCTCCTCGAGGAGGGCACGGGCGGCCCTCAGCTCTTCTTCGACAAAATGCTCGGCTTCTTCCCGGAGGGTCTTTTCACGCAGGTCGAGTTGGGCGCGCAGCTCCCGCACTTCGGCCGCGTCCCCTTGGATGGTCTGCTGGAGATCCTCGGCCTCCCGCCTCTGGCGTTCAGCCGCCCGCCGCGTCTTTTGGATGTTATCGATCATCTCTTCGACCGTGAGATCCCGCTGCCCGAGAAGAGACCGCGCCCTCTGGACAATCTCCGACTCGATGCCAATCTTGGCCGCAACGTGCAAGGCCTGGCTCTCCCCAGGAAGCCCCAACTCCAGTCGAAAGAGAGGTTGTAAGCGCTCACTGTCGAAGGCCATCGACCCGTTCTCCACCCCCTCGTGTTGGTAGGCGAAGTCTTTGAGCTTGCCCAGGTGGGTAGAAACAATGGTCGGCACCTTCCGAGCAAGAAGGGTCTCCAGGATGGCATAGCCCAGGGCGCCGCCCTCCTCGGGATCGGTTCCCGCCCCAAGCTCGTCTAAAAGGACAAGGCTCTTGGAGCTGGCCCGCGAGAGCGCCCGGCCGATCCGCACCAGATGTGACGAAAAGGTCGAAAGACTTTGTTCAACGGCCTGCTCGTCCCCGATGTCGGCGTAGATCCCATCCACAAGTCGGATCTGGCTGCCCTTGGCTGCCGGGATCGGGATCCCGCACTGGGCGAGAAGAGTCAAGAGTCCCACGGTCTTGAGCGCAATGGTTTTGCCCCCCGTATTGGGACCGGTGATAATCAACATCCCGAAGGGTTCTCCCAGGCGCAGGTCCAAAGGGACCACTCCCTGTGTGGCTTCTTCGATGTCGGCCTTCCCCTCGAAGAGAGGCCGCAGAAGCAGGGGATGTCGGGCCTCGCGCAGGACGAGAGGGCCGCCTTCTACCATTTCCGGCACGGTAAAACCGAGCTTCTCCACCAGCCGCCCCCTGGCGAGAGTGAAGTCCACCCAAGCGACCCCCTGAAAACCTCGCTCCAGCTTGGCCTTGTCCTGATGCAACCTTTGCCTCAAATCGGCAAGGATGCGCGTGATCTCCGCTTGGATCTCCCCATCGATCTCGGCAAGGCGGTTCACCTTCTCGACCACAGATTGGGGCTCGATAAACACGGTCTGGCCGGATTGGCTGCGATCATGGAGGATGCCGGGAACCAGACGGCGCATCTCGGGTTTGACTTGGAGAACCGGACGACCGGCCCGCCATACGATCTGCGGCGACTGGAGGGCCTTGCGCACAGGGCCCGCCTCAAGCAAGCGCTGGAGGGCAAGCTCCACTTTGCGGCGCCCCTCTTTTTTGGCATGGCGCAATTCGGAGAGCTTGACACTGGCGGTGGACAGGACCTCCCCATCATCGTCGATGCGCTCTTCGACATAGCCGAGCAGGGCGTCCAGCTCAGGGAGACGCTGGCCCAGACGGAAAAGAGCCGGACGCTCCGTGAGGGCCACGAGCATCCGCCGGGCGCGGACGACGGCCCGAAGGCCCTTCAGCAACTCCCCGAGGACCTTGGTCTCCAGGGCGGCCCCCGTCCAGATCCTCTCCAGAGTTTGGAGGAGATCGGGAAGGGCGGGAAGTCGCAGCCTCCCCCCCTCCTGCAGCCAGGACCCCATCTCCCGAGCCTGGGCCAGGGCCTCTGAGGCCTTCTCCAAGGTAGTAAAGGGCAACAAACCCGACAATAAAACCCGCGCCATCCCCGTCGTCAGATAGCGCTGCATCAGATCGAGCGCCTTACGAAACTCAAGGGCTTCGAGGTCGAAGGTTTCAGATTTTTTTGGGGGGAGGCTCATAAGGAAAGATGGAGAATTCCAGACCTTTGATTGAAGGCAAAGGCCCATCCCTGCAGACTACAGCTTTTTGCATCCCCCCTTCCAGGAAAACTCCGCCAGGGTTTAGAAGGGGTTCATCAAGGAAGGACGATTCCATGTCGATTGGAAAAAACGCTGCCGGTTTTGGAACAAGAGCGATTCACGCAGGCCAGAGACCCGATCCCACCACAGGCGCCATCATGACGCCGGTCTATATGACCAGCACCTACGTTCAAGAAGAGCCGGCAAAGACCAAGGGCTACGATTACTCCAGGACCTGCAACCCGACGCGCAGCGCCCTCGAAGAAAACCTTGCAAGCCTCGAAGGGGGCCGCTTCGGCCTCTCCTTCTCCTCAGGCATGGGAGCCATCAACTGCCTCATGAACCTCCTCGAGACCGGAGATCACGTTGTCGCCTGCAACGACCTCTATGGAGGAACCTATCGGCTCTTCAAAACTCTTTATGAGAAGTTCGGAGTCGACTTCTCCCTCATCGACACCTCCGACCTCAACAAGGTCAAGGAGTCCATCCGCCCCGACACCAAGCTCGTCTACCTGGAAACCCCCACCAACCCCCTCTTGCGGCTCAGTGACATTGCAAAAGTCGCCGAACTCTGCAAAGAGCACAATGATCTCATCTTGGCGGTGGACAACACCTTCGCCACGCCCTTCCTCCAAAATCCCCTCGAGCTTGGAGCCGACATCGTCATCCACTCGGTCACCAAATATCTCGGCGGCCACAGCGATGTTGTCGGAGGGGCTCTTATCCTGGACGACGAGGAAATGCATGACCAGCTCCGGCACTTTCAAAATACCGTCGGCTCCACCCCAGGCCCCATGGACTGCTTTCTCGTCCTCAGAGGCACAAAGACCCTCCACATCCGCATGGAACGTCATTGCCAAAACGCAGAAAAGATCGCAGCCTGGCTCAACGACCACCCCAAGGTCGCCAAAGTTCACTACCCCGGCCTTCCCTCCCATCCCCAGTTCGAACTCTGCCAGAAACAAATGAAACACCCCGGCGGCATGGTCTCCCTCGAGCTCGAAGGCGGGCTTGCCGCAGGAAAGGACTTCGTCACCAGAACCATGCTCTTTTCCCTAGCCGAGAGTCTTGGAGGGGTCGAAAGCCTTGTCGATCACCCCGCTTCCATGACCCATGCAAGCATCCCCAGAGAAGAACGCGAAGCAGCAGGTCTCATGGACGGCCTTGTCCGCCTTTCCGTAGGGATCGAAGACCTCGACGACCTGATCAAAGACCTCGAACAAGCCCTGGAGGATGAATAGGAGAGGACTTTGTTGCCCCCCCTGCAAACAAGGCTGTCATGCCGGTAGCTGATGGCCAAATACCGGTTCAGAGTAGGTCTTTGTTTTGCCATCAATACCTGCCCTGGGGGCAAGGTCCATATTTTTACAGTCCTTTGACACCCCACAATTCGGCCAAAGGGATATGAAATTCCTTATTTATGAGGTTTCATCTCGGGTTCTAAATCGACGCCCAAGGCGTCGGCGACCCGATTGATGTAGTTGAAATAGGCGGCGACCTGGACGAGGTTGTGGATTTCGAGGTCGCTGGCTCCAAGACTTCGGAGCTGCTCGATGTCTTCGGGGCAACAACTTGCGGGGGCCTTGGTCAACTTGATCGCGTAATCGAGGAGGGCTTTGTGCTTGGGGTCTAGGGCGGAGCGGGGATCGGGGCCGCAGAGAAGGGGGCGAAGTTCGGAGGGGGCCTCGGCACGGAGGTCCATGAGGTGGGCCTCTGTTCAATAGAAACAATCGTTGGTTCGGGAGACTTCAACTGCGACCAGCTCGCGGAACCAGCGCGGGAGAGGGAGCTTGGGGCTCGTTGTGGTCGCGGTGTAGATCTGCATGGAGGCTTGAAGGATGGTGGGGTCCAAGGACATGAGGCGAACAATGCCGAAAACCCGGCCGGCGCGGGCCTTGGCTGCTTCAAAAATTCTGGCGAGACGGCCTTCGGCCTTTTCATCAGGGACAGTGCGGATCCATGCCATGACGTTCTTCCTTTGTGCTCAATGTGGGAGTGTTTGCCCGAGAGTTTGCGCTAGGATGTGCTTGCCTTACGAGACAAAGAGCATAGCGTCCCCACAAAACAATGAATCCTCCCCTTCCTCCTCCTGTCCTGCCTACGGGTAGTTGGTGGCATTGGCTAAGATGCCAACGTCCACGTTTCGGGGTCCACCTCCTGCGGGTGCCAGGGGGGATCCGGGCCATGGAACTTCCACGGACCTTGGGGGCGGAAGGGATCGAAGCCCTCTCGATGGACCTCCATGGCAATGAAGAGCTGGATTTCACCGAATGGGCCAGGCGCACAAGTGACGCCGGGATCCTCCTTGTTTTACGGATCCGCCTGGATCAACCCCAAGCCCTCCCCCCCGCCCACATGGTGATCTTGGACTTACTCAAGCAAATGCATTTTCAGCATTCGGGGATCATGGTCCAGGCCCTTTTGCCGGAGGATCCTCAGGATAGAGATTACGAAAGGCCCCTTGGATTAGAGCTTTTGCCTTTCCTCGAGGATCACTCCATTCCTCTCGTCATCGGAACCAGCGAACCACTTTCACCCAGTGGCGATGTGATGCGGAAAATCGAATGCCAGGGGCTTGGCATCTTGGCCGCGCCTACGGCCTCCCTCGAGCCGGATCTCGTCCACCTCAGAATGTTGGCAGGACGTCTCCCTCGTACCCCTCTGAATGTTTCCCTAAAACGCGAAGCTTTCAGCGACAACAGCCTCCCCCGCTACGATCGCCGAGCCATGGCCTCATCTCTCGCGGCGGGCGCCGGCCTCACCCTTCTCGAAGCTTTGCCCGAAGATCTTCCAGAAGCAATACAGCTCATCCAATCCTTCCTCCCCACGATCCAGGAGACACCTGAGATTTGGCCCGAACCCCGAATGCAGCATGCCGCCATCATGCTGCGGGAAACAAGTGAAGGCATTCAAATGGGTGCCCCCCTCAGCGCACTTCTGGGGGCTTATAAGATCCTCACCAAAACCTTCGGTGTTCCAACCAGGCTTTGCTTCGAGTCCCACCCCCCCCACAAGGCTCCCCCCTTCCTTTGGGTGCCCGCGCACGGCCCCCTCGGCCCTCGCCTCTGGAACATCCTCATGAGCCTGGCAAAACGCGGGAGCGAGATCCTGATCACCGGACTTTGCCTCGAAGACGAGCTGGAGCGCAAACGTATCTCCCTCCTGGGGTTTCCGCTCAAAACCATCGAGACTTCGGACGAACGCTTTCCCCCCTGGCTTCAAGGGGCCAAACTTTTTTGCACAGAGGGGAAGGTTTATTCAAGCCCTGTGCAGCTGGGGCGCATTCATTTTGCGGATGAGTGTTTCGAGTTGGATCCTGAAAAGGAAGCGGACAAGATCGCCCCTCTCCTCAGGGCTTCGGGTTGGGAAGAACAAAACGCCCTCCCCAAGGGGGGTTCCTTTGCACGTCTGGACTGCGGGCGCTTCTCCCTTTCTGCAGATTTGGACAAGGGGATCACCCAAGCTCTGCGCCATTGATACTCTTCATTCAAGCCTAGGAGCATCCCTGAAATCCTCAATGTTTTTGGCTATTCTGGGAGGGATCTCGAGGATCCTAAGGATCAAAAGAAGGACGCTACACTAGGCCTCAGCCAAGGAATGGAAGGATGCCCAAAACCTGCCCCCAGTGCCATAGCAGGAACCCAAGCAGCAACGACATATGCCAAGAGTGTGGAGCCAGTCTCACAACGGATCAAAACAAGCAAACATCCCCACAGATGCCCCCCATGCCCCCGGAACTCCCCCAGAGAAGAGCTGGAAGAAAAAACGCAGGCAAAAAGTTCCGTGCTCCTCAACGGGATCCCGAAAGAAGCCGCGCAGGACGGGAGTTAAAATCTTTCCGTACCTTTATGCTGGGATTCCAAGGAATCATTTGGATTGCTGCTTTCATCCTTGGATCCAGCGCAGGATTCGTTTTTGCAGATTGGTTTCTGGGGGATGAAAGCATTCCAGCCCTCTCTCTCTTTCTTATCCTTGCCTGCAGCATCCTCTTCGTTCTAGGAGCCTTGAACCTCAAGAAAAACCCCCTTGCCTGGTCCTTGGCATTCGCCATACCCTTGACTCTTTATTTTGGGCAACCCTTACTCTTCAGATCTGAAATCGGGGAGTTTCCCCTTCTCATTATTCTGATGGCTTGGGGAGGAGTGATGGCTGGCCTTCAGGTTCGGACATTCTTGCAGGAACACCCGGAACTCCGCTTGGACCCATCTCCAAGGAGTACACAGAAGATGCTTCTGACCGGAACCTTGATCCTAACCCTCTTTCTCTTGCTGGGAGCAGGGGTCCGATGGGGCGGCTCCAAAATGGAGAACGTAGAGGCCAGGGCTCCCAGCTCAAGCGCCCAGGAACCCAAGGTCCCACTGGATCCGCTATTGCGGCAATTCGAA
The DNA here is from genome assembly GCA_026984035.1 of Planctomycetota bacterium. Lineage (GTDB taxonomy): Bacteria > Planctomycetota > UBA1135 > UBA1135 > HyVt-539. Next base: position 66,890 of record JALSSW010000040.1, on the reverse strand, counting down.
AGAGCCTGGAAGGCCAAAGATCTCCAAGCCTTGGGAGCCCTCTACCCCAAGCGTCTGGCGAGCCGGGGGAGGCGCCTCGGAGCAAGACTGGAAAAACACGGCTTCGAGGATTTTCCCGCCTTGGACCGAGGCCCTGCGCTGGAACACAAGGGGCTGTTCCAACGCAGGGCTGTCTATGAAACAGAAGCAGGAAAGATCCAGCTCGTTTACCGCTTCGTCGATGGCAAGTGGGAAATGGTCGCGCTCAGGATGTAAGCCCCCTGGGGGCCTTAGTGGGCGACCGTGAATTCAATGCCTTGTGTGAGGCCGATGCCGGAACCTGTTCCGCAGATCGCGAGGGCCTGTGTGCAAAGGGTCAACCCGCAAAGCTTCGGATCCTTAGGAATAGGAAGAGCCATCGCCCCTCCTGCAAGACATTGGGCCTTACCTTGGAGGAAACCGTAGGGGATGACCAAGGTTCCGGGACCTACGGCGGGAAAGATCGCACCACAGAGGAAGGGATAACCGACGCCCTTGGTACAACGGCCTGGGTCGAGCAGGAGCAGACCGTAGGAACGCAGAGGAGCGAACTCGATGCTGACTCCAAAGCGGGGATTGCCAAGGGAGGGATCTCCGCCCGTCAGGCGAAGCCGGATCTTATTGCAGAAGGGGCAGCCCTTGCCGACACAGCCGCTTCCGAAGGGGAACTGCCGCCAACCGGGAACAAGGGCCAAGCCCTTGAACCAGAGCCCAAAACCCTTGTTGCAGCAATGGCTTAGTTTGAGCTTGCAAGTCCCGGGATTCGGCAAGGAATAGACGACGGTTTTTCCCCCGAAGGTGGCAAAGAGCTTCCCTTGACAGGGGTCATAGCCAAGCCCCAGGACATCGGTCCCTAAAAGGGGAGGGCCGCACTGCGAAAGAAACTGCTTGCAGATCGGCTTGCAACGGGAGCCCTCCTTGGCCACATAAAGCATGTTGCGTGAAAAGGTCCCTAAGGGTTGGGTCACAGTGTAGAGCAAAAAGTCATGAACCGAATCATAGGCCAGCCCCGCTGCGTATTCACTTCGCCCCAAGAAGGACAGCTTGCAGCCGTCCCTCAGAGGAGTAGGGGGGCAGGTTCGGAGATCGTAACTCCTGAGAGCCGCATAACCCGGGCGAGTTTCGAGTTGGATCAGCCGCGTCCCACCCCGCCCGATGGCAAGACCGCTGACAAGAGCCTTGGAGTCCATGAGCATTGCTTTGAACTTGCAGAGGACTTTCTTGTCCGAGAGCCGGATCTGCTGATACTCCAGGCCGTTCGTGACCCAAACGCTTTGGGTCACAGAATCATAGGCGGTGCCCCCAGCCGCAAAGAGGACACCCCCATTTAAAGCTGAGGTAAAAAAAGTAGCTTTGGGACAGTTGTTCGTGAGGGATTGTACGTGGACCGCGCCTAGCGTGCGCGGCCCTTGGTCCACCCAACCGATGACCAAGGGGTCCTTGGTGAACTGAGCGGACAGAGGGAGAGTCAAGGCCAAGGTCGAGGCGACCAAGAAAGAACGAAACGTCATCTTTGCACCTCCGGAAAACAATGGGACTGTGGGGACAACGGATCCCGAGGCCAATTGTACCCCTCCCCTCTTCAAGGGCTAGAAGACCGGGGGAAAAGCTTTCGAATCTTTAGGGCACAATCCCGGGCTTTTCTATTTCCTCACGTAACCCTGGAAGGACAGCCAGATCCGCCGGTCTCTTGGTCCATCGAACTCGGCCAAATAGATCTCCTGCCAGCGGCCAAGCTTCAGGGCAAAGTCCTCCACCAGAACCTGGGTGGAAACCCCCAGGAGGGAAGCTTTCATATGCGCGGCCGTGTTCCCTTCAAAATGGCGATAGGAGGCATCTTCCCAGGGAACCATCCGCTCCAAACAAAGTTCCAGATCTCGAAGAACATCGGGGTCTGCGTTTTCTTGGATCGTAATCCCCGCGGTCGTGTGCGGCACGAAAAGCGTCAAAGAACCTGTCATCCAAGCGAGTCCGTGCAACTGCCTCTGCACCATGGCCGCCAAGGGAACCCAATCCGTTCTTCCGCGCGTGGGAATCTCCAGCTCCAACATGGGCTCAGCGGGTCTCCAAAGCAGCCTGACAACGAGCCTTGTCAAAGCTCCCGTCCCGGGCAAAGCCCTTTTGGAAGTTTCGGGCTTGCCTCCCCTTCCTAGCATTTCCATAGTAGAGGGCGCCTACAAGCAGGGGAAGAGTGATCGTAGCCTCGCCAAAGACCATCTGCTCCTTACTGGTCGAGACCTTGCCCCAACTCGAAGCCTCGCGCAGAGTGGATCCCGAGAGGGCGCCGTCCCGTTCATCGGCAACCGTCAACTGGACGGCGTACTTGTGCATGGGGATATCCTCACGACCAAGAATCTCCGCTGCGACCACAGTATCTTGGACAAAATTCTTCGGGACCCCACCCCCGATCATCAGGAGAGCCGAATCCTTCGCGCCATCCATTTTGAGGTAGGTCAATTCGAGAAAATCCCTGGCCCCGTCCAGGGTCACCATGGCTTCCCCTCTCAGGCGGCGCCCATGTTGATGAGCCACAAATCCGAAACCCGCCGAACAGTCGGCGAAGGCTGGACAAAAAATCGGGACATCCTTGTGGTAGCAAGTTTCCACCAAGCCGTCGTGGCGCAGGCCATGCTCGGCCAGATAACGGCCCATCTCCCGAATCAATTCCCGGCTGGAATACGCCCCCGGCTCCAAAGCATCCAAAATCTTCGCAATGGTTTCGTCACAGACCTTAAGTTCATCCTCGTCGATAAAATGGTCATAGATTCGATCGATGTGCAATTCTCGAAGGAGGTTGTCATCCACGAGGGGATCACCCTGGTAGTGGGAAAACCCAAGACCTTCAAAAAAATCCTGGTCCACAATGTTGGCTCCCGTGGAAACGATGGCATCCACCATGTTGTTCTCCACCAGGGTTGTTAGGACCTTGCCCAAGCCTGCGGAGACCAAAGAGCCCGCCAAACAGAGAAAGATGGCACAGTCCTCTTCACGGAGAGCTTCGTCCAAGAGTTCCCGCGCCCGTGCAAGGTTACGGGCTTGGAAACTCGTCCCCCCCATCTGCTCAAGGAAGGTATCCAAACCCTTCGCCTGCCGAATATCGATCGGTCGAACCCGCTTTTTGGGATCCAATAAGGTTTCACGTGTCACTTTCATGGCAATCCAAACTAAGGGGAATCAAGGCAAAGTAAATTGGATGGTGGTTCGGGACATGGCCTCCCCTCCCCGGTCCCCGGGCCGGAGAGAGAAGAGGTTGCCCAGAAGACGCTGGTATCCATCATTTTTTTGATAAGCCACCCCGCTGCCCAAACGCCAGGCTTCGAGGCTCAAGCTGTAGGTCCGCCCCGAGACCAAGAGGCTGGGGGCACCTGAGACCAAGGTCTTAAACTGGAAACTCGTCGAGGAAGCAGGGAGGAACACTTTCCAGTGGCGGCGATCATTTCCCGAGACGCTGTCAATGGTGAGGAGAAGGAAATCCGCCCCACTGACCTGGCTCCAACGGACATCCACAGGGCTGACCTTGGAGAGGGTCGCGCCATGACTCGGGGATTGAATCATGGGAAGAGGCAAGAAGTCTTTGCCCTCGATCCGATCTCCCCCCTTCAAGAGGAGGCGCTGCTCACTGCTCTTCCCGGATCCAGAAGACGAAGCATGGAGACTCAACAGAAACTCGCTGCCGGTCAAACTGCCTTCTCGTTTTGGGACCGGAATCAAATAATCATTCCCGCTCTTGCTCACTCCGCCTGACTCGGGGAGGAGACTCAAGGCATTCGCTTCATCCAACTCAGCCCCAAGCTCATAGCGAAGATCCGAAGCACCGAAACTCGGATCCAGGTTTTTGGGCGCAACAAGAGTCAGGCTCTGATCCACAGGCATAGAGAGCGCGAGGTCCTTGGTGATGGTATCGCCGGGATTGCCCTTCAGGTCGTCAAGAAGACCCAAGCGTTCGGGCAGAAAGACGGAACTTGAAAGGCTCCCCTCCACTGCTGTCACTCTGGCCTGAATCGGTGGGATTCCTAACTTGTAACTCGTGCCTCCGGAAACAGCAGGATCCGTCCAACGAGGCAAGTCACCGGCCAGCGATATCCCTCCCAAAAGCCGATCCCAAAAATCCCCCCTTCGCTCTCGGGTTCGCACAAGGAGCTTTCGCGTCTTCCCGCTTCCTACAGATCCTGTCAAAGAACCCTGAAACACAAGAAAGGGGTCGTAGGCACCAAGGGCGGTTTCACCTGCAGTCAAGAGAGGAAACTGAACGATGTTGTTGTTGACCTTTACGAGGCTCATTGCGGCCTCGACCGTTTTCCCTGAAGAGGTTTGAGTCTTAACCGAAGCGGTGGCAATCCCATTCTGCTCCCCACCCACGAGAAGATACCCTGTTCCGTCGGTTGTCCCCTTATCCCCCGTATTTTGATCCATGCGCCCCTGAACCGTTGCATCCCGAATCGGCGCCCCCGAGTCCTGATCCACGACCCGAGCCTGCATCCGACCGACAAATTCTGCCTGGCGCAGCTCGGTCTCCGACACAAGGCTTCGTAAATCCAAGCTCGTTAAATGGGGATCGGGAATCCCAAACGCAACGCCCTGAAAAAAACGATCCCCTTTCACCCAACGAATCCAAGCTCCCAGATCCTCGGTTCCAAGGTCATCCAAGTCCAGGAAGGATGTGCTGGGGATGGGGTGGGCACTCGCCAGTGCCTGTCCCCTGATCCCGAGCTCAAGGAATCCAGTCGTAAGGGCACGCCCACGAAAGGCGGTCAAGATCCGCACTCGCCCCACCTTTTTGGCCTCCAGGCTCCGATCCCCTAAAGAGACCGTGTCCCCAGTCAAAGCGACAGAAAATTTCACTCTTACAGGCTCTAGTCCCAAGCCACCCACAAGAACGAAATCCGCAGAGAGGGGAGATCCTCCCCCATCCACCCGAGGGAGGGAGCCGATTTGGACTATACCATTGGCATCGCTGATCCCGCTGCGTCCACCAGGCCCAACCAGGACTGCACCTTCAAGGGGAGCCCCTGAGGAATCCACGATTCGCCCTGAGACTAGAGCTGACTTTGCAACATCCTTGACAAATGTATAGAGTCCGCCCCCGGGGAGAAGAGCTGAATCCAGGACAATGCGCGTCCCTCCGCTTGCGACCGTTCCCGCCCCCGCCAAAACCCATTCCTTGGCACCTGGAGCAAGCCGATAAAGATCAGCGCGTTCCCCTTGGGACAAGCCGAGGTCATTGTCCATCGAGAGTCCAACACCCGAAGAGAAACTGAGGTCGACAGGATAGATCCAGACCCCCTTCCCGGAGAGGAGTGCCCCGGAACTCGCAGGAAGCGGAACGGGAAAAGCGTTGGAAACCGCTTTCGCAAGGTCCACTTTTTGGCTGCCGCTGAATCCTTCCCGAGAAATCGTTGTCCCGGTGGAGATGGTCAAAATCGCCCCTGAAGAACTCGAATCATCAATACTGGTCGTTGCGGTTTGCACGCCAAGACTCAGGATGGCTCCAGTGCCCGAATCAAGGTCAGGAAGAACGATGGGAAGGGTTACAGCCTGGCGACCTTCGATCACCCTCAGCCCTTGCTCCCAGATACCGAAGCGGTCGCCAGCATCGGCCGTCGCATTCGTCCCTACAAGTCGAAGAATCTGATTGCCTCTGGATGGATCATCCAAGCGAAAGCGGCCATTGCGTCGCGTGAGGGCGCTTTTGCCCGAACTCTTGATACTGACAAGGACGCCGGAAATAGGTTTTCCGTCCTCGTCCAGAACTAAGCCGCTCAAAGTGCTTGTGGCTGCCTTGGGAAGTTTTGGGCCGACTTCACTCCCATTGCCGACCGAACAAGAGCTGAGAAGATCTAAAACCAGAAGAAAGGTGGCTGCCCAAGGAAATTTCATGGGAAGGATGATAACGAGTCCCTCCCATTTGCTGCCTGTTTTCGTTCAAAAAGGTTGAAGAAACAGGAGAGGATCGGAGACCTATAGATCCCGTTCGGGAGCCGAGACTGCGAGGCTTCGGGCTCCATTTTCCCCCACGCATCGAATGGCGACAATGTTGTCATCCAGCATCACATCCTTAAGCTGAATCTTTAGAAAACCGCGGGTGGATGAGGGGCTGCCCTTCCCTTGCGCCGGGAAAAAGCGAGCTTTCTTCCACCTGGCTTCGGTCGTCGGCCGCCATACGACCTCATATCCAGCGAGCCCTTTGGCGTTTTCGGGGGGGAGCAAAAACAAGGCTGTGCTCAAATCTCGCTGCACACGTGCAACAACCCTTCGTGGCGGTCTGGGAGCTTGTGCTTGCTCGAGGAGAGCGGCAAGGGCAGTCCTGCTGACCTTTTCGAGATAGCCAAAATCCATGTATTCAGGAAGGTCTCCATAAGGTCTTCCATTCTTGGGATGCACATCCTGATGCTGCCTGCCAAAGTTTTCGAGGGGTTCGGTCATGCGTATCGCAGGGATCCCTTGCTCGGCAAAGGGGCGATGATCTCCCCCGCGCCCATAACGATCTCCCCGGAAAATCAGCTTGACCCTGAAGTCCGAAACGTGAACATCCGCGGCCCGCGCCACCAAACGGGCCAAGCGCCGACCAGGCGCATCCAAGCCTCCACTGGCCTTGCCTTTGGCAGACTTGAGGTAGGAAAAAACGCGGACATAGGAGCCCTCCCGTTTTCCATCGGGTCCCTCGGTGTTCCCCACAATATCCAAGGTCATCATCCCTTCGACCTGAATCCCCCTCTCAGAAAGATCCCTGGCCTCCTGACGGGATCCCCAGAGTCCATGCTCCTCCCCGTCGAAGAGAACGAGCCGAACACTGCAGCGAAGGGGCATGTCCGCAAGAGCATCGGCCATTTCCAGGACAGCCGCCGAACCCGAACCATCATCGTTCGCACCGGGAGCATCGTGCTGCCCGTCTTTGCGGTCCGTGTTGCGAGAGTCATAATGGCCGGAAACAAGAAAAACTCGATCAGGTTCCTGCTGCCCTTCGATCGTGGCAACAAGGTTCACGACCCGCACCTTCTTGCCTTGATGCCGCATCGAGAGTTCATAGGTTTTTCGTTCGACTTTCATGCGCCCTGAAGAGCGCTTGGCTGCAGCGCGCAGCCGCCTTTCGATATAATCCCGGGCGGCTCCGATGCCCCGCTTTGGATCCTCCGTCGTCGAAAAGGTATGCCTCGTCCCAAAAGAAGCGAGGTCGCGAACGCTGCGCTCCAGATTCTTGCTCGTCACACGAGCGAGGACTTTGGCCAGGTCCAGTGGTTTCGGAAGTGGCCCTTGAGCCGGAGAGAGAAGGGAGAGAACAAAAGGGATGGAAACACTCATAGAGGACTCCTTGATCGACCCCCTTTTCTACGCCATGAGGCCGAAAATGCATGGCCTCCTTTCCCCAATGTAGCGATTTGATCGAGGAACTTTCCCCGATCAAGGCAAAACAAGGTTTGTCCCTGTCATCTCCTCCGGGATGGGAATTCCCAGGAAAGGGAGCAGGGTGGGGGCAATATCCGGGAGAGCGCCGCCTGGGCGGAGGCCCTTCAGGTTTTTGGTAGCGTCCCCATAGAGAATCAAAGGTACCGGATTGGTTGTATGTGCAGTCATGGCAGCCCCCGAGGCATCCCGCATCTCTTCGCAGTTTCCATGGTCAGCGGTCAGGCAAACCAAACCGCCCCTTTCGCAAAAGAAAGGAACAATACGTGCCAAACAAGAATCCAAAGTCTGGACAGCTTTGACGGCAGCCTCCAAAACCCCGGTATGCCCAACCATATCCCCATTGGCAAAATTGAGAACAACAAGGTCATAGGGAACCTTTTCCAGGGCCTGGAGAAGACGATCAGTCACCTCCACTGCCGACATCTCCGGTTTGAGATCATAGGTCTCCACCTTAGGACTCGGCACCAAGATACGATCCTCTCCCGGGAAGGGCTCTTCCCTCCCTCCGTTAAAGAAAAAAGTTACGTGTGCGTATTTTTCAGTCTCTGCAATGTGGAGCTGACGCATCCCCGCTTCCGAAACAACCTCGGGGAAGATGTGGACCAACTCAAGGGGAGGAAAACAAACCGCACAAGGAAAATCCTTGCGGTATTGAGTCATGGTCACGAAATGCACCTGAGGCCAAACCTCACGATCAAAGCAGGAAAAATCTTCGAAGAGAAAGGCCTCACTTAACTCTCGCGCCCGGTCGGAGCGAAAATTGAAAAAAAAGACCGCGTCTCCATCCTCAATTCGAACGGCTTCCCCACAAATGGTCGGAAGGACAAATTCATCTGTCTCCCCCCGTTCATAAGCTTGATCAATACCTGCAAGGCAATCATCCGCCTTCTGACCTTTCCCAAGGACCAGGGCTTCCCATGCCTTTTGAATACGATCCCAACGCTTGTCCCGATCCATCGCATAAAAGCGCCCGGAAATCGTCGCGATCTTCCCCCCGATGGCCTCGCATTCGTTTGAAAAGCGCTCGAGAAAACCCCGGGCACTCTTAGGAGGAGTGTCTCTTCCATCTAAAAAGGCATGTAAGAAGGTTTTCGACCCCAAACCCTCCTTTCCCAGGAATTCCAAGATTGCACTCAAATGACGGTCACTCGAATGCACGCCTCCATCCGACACCAGGCCAAGGAGATGCACCTTGCCTCCCGACTCTCGGAGCTTCGCCACCATTTCCAACAATGCCGTATTACAAGCAAAGCTGCCTTCTTCGATGGCATTATCTATGCGAAGCAGATCCTGATAAAGGACGCGGCCGGCCCCGATCGTGAGATGCCCAACTTCGGAATTACCCATCTGGCCCTTTGGAAGCCCAACACGGATCCCACTCGTTTCCAGGGTGGTGAAGAGTCCGTCTTTGCGCATTCGTTCATAAAACAGCGGTTGAGCCAAGGTCACTGCGTTCCAAGGAGAAGGCGGAGCTTCACCGAAGCCATCCAAAATCATAAGAAGAACGGGGGTCTTTGCTCTGGTCAGTTCCATGTTTTTCCTTCAGTAACCCTTTTGCATCGCCTTTAACCTGAACCTTGCGGACCGAATCAAGATTGAAGAATGGCCAAGGCCGTGTCGTGAATTTTCTTTGTTGAAGCGCGAAGATCAGGAAGAATCTGGGAAAGCTCCTCCAAGGCCCCTTCTGCATGATCCCGATCACTCAAAAGTTGACAGTTGGATTGAATCACCAGATGGACACCTTCTCCGGAGGCCATACAAAGATGGGCTCCCGTTGCGAGATCCGAGATGAGGTTGTGATCACAAACATCCACGAACCCGGCCATTGTTTCCAATCCTTCTCGCAACAGAAGGAGGACGGCAAAGGGCGATTGGATCCCACTCTTTAGAGCTTCATCCAAACCACCTAAGACATCCTCTCCCCTTTCACCTTTTTCAAAACGCCCGAGAAAACCGAGAATTCTCTTTACCGCCTTCCCATCCTCCTCTTCGAGAGGGAGCAAGGCTCCGACGATTTGGACAAGTTTTTCCTCAGCCTCAGCACAAACCGAATACATCCCCTCTCCCCGAAGCTGCCCCGAAGGTTTCCCTTTGGAAACCCTTGCAGCCTTGGCCCCCAGCGAACATCCCATGGCACCTGAGAAGATCCCCGCCCCCACGGCAGCAGGAAGAGGTTTTCCTCGGTGAAAAGCGGCAAGAATATCCACAAAGGGTTTGTCTATCCAAAATCCGGAAGTGCTCATTCGAAGAGAGGTTATCCCTCTTCCTAGGCGACTTCGCAAGCAATCATGCCGCAAAATCCCTCACTGGTTAAAGCGGCCCCACGGATCCCGCCGAAGATTCTATTCGCAGGCCGGGGGGACCCGGAAAGAGTTCTCAACGCTCTTCTCGAAAAAATTGGTATCTCCCGGCTTCGATCCGCTCACGCGGATTAGCCCTTTGACACATGAACCGGGAGTTAACCATGAGCAGTATTTCATGGACGTTTTTTGCGTTGTTCCCCTTTTGTTTTGTGACCATGCAAAACACGGGTAAGGGACAAAACAAAACAATCTTCGCAAAGCCGATCGTCCTCCAAGGAAACGACGCGTTTCTTGGGGCGGTCACACCCATGGATGTCGACCTTGATGGGGTCAAAGACTTAGTCCTTGGAAGAACTCTCAACATCGATCCTAAAGGACCTTTTCAAGTCCTCCTTCTCACCCCGGATTTCAAAGTAAGGCGCAAAACAACCCTCGCTCCCACCAAAGAATCTGGACTCCTGGCTTACAAAGCCATGCGACCCTTTGACTTAAACAGCGATGGTTTGCCTGATCTCTTTTCCATCAGCTCCAAGGGAGGCATCTCTCCCCTCCTCTTCAAAGGTTTAAGGGTAAAGGCTGAGAATAAAGAAGAACCTGTTTTCGGTGCCTATTCTTCTTTCCATCGAATGAGGACCATGTCCAACCGGGGAATTTCCAACTATGAACCCAACGCATTGGAGATTGTGGATCTCGACGGGGATGGGAAAAAGGAGATCTTGGTTACGGGAGATGTCCGATTCCTTTGGGACACGATTGACTCCTCAGGCATTGTGATTCTGGATCGCAATTCGAAAGGAGACTATTTCGAAAAAATCCTCCTACCGGGAAGTTACAAGGCGATGAGGACGGGAGATTTGGATGGGGATGGGGATATCGACATTGTCGCCCTGGGAAAAAACAACAAAATCACAATTCTCAAAAACAAAGGGAAGCGCAGGTTTATTCGCTCCGATCGCAGCATTGCCTATCCTGCCTATGCTTCGAGACTGGCCCTGGGTGACATGAACGGAGATGGTTTCTTGGATTTCATCCTGGGGGGCGGAATCAAAAAGCCCGAGTTGGCATGGTTCCCCGGCAACAAAAACGGATTCCCAGGTTCGCAAAACCCGATCACAATCAAAGCCCCAAAGACTTACAGAATCGAATCCATTTTGAGTGAGGACTTTGATGGGGACGGAAAGCAGGAATTCGCCGTTTTTTCCGCCAAGGGGAGGGGGCAAATCGACATATTTAAACTCGGGGCAAAAAAAATGGAAAGGATCCAAACGGTTCCGCTCCCTCATATCAACATGATCCCTATGTTGGACTTCCCCCTCTTTTTGGATTTTGCGCAAGCTGCCGATTTGGATGGGGACGGTGCCAAGGAAATCATCATCTCCACCACAACCTTGGATTCCAGTGCAGGGAAGGGGGTTGCGCAAACGATCCTTCCCAATATCGCTCCCATGGCTCACCCTACAAAGCTCTTGGGAAGGGGAGTCCCCGGTCGCAATGGGCTCCTTCCAAGGATCGCCGTGTGGTCAGGCAAGCCGGTTCGAGGGGAGGCCTCATACCGAGTCGGACTCTCCCATGTGCCCGGAAATAAAAATTGGGCAACTCTTTGGATTTCCGGAAGGAGAACTCCCTTGCGGATGTATGGCATGGACTGGGAGATGTTTCCCAGCACGATTTTACCCGTAAGAACCGAAGGGATTGGGCCAGGATCGGGGCTCGCCTCTGCCAAGATGAGAATTCCTTATGATCAACGGCTCACCTACCTCGACTTCTATCTCCAATGGCTTGTGATCGACAACAAAGCGAATAACCCCCTGGGAATCTCTTTTAGCAAATTGCTCCGAACAAGGATCAGGTAGTTCCCATTTGGGGTGTATCACACCCCCTTTCGGAGTTTTTGATCCAGGAGCTTGTAGGCTTTGCTCCCTTCCTTCAGCTTACGGACGGAACGTGCACCCAAAAACTGGGCAAGATTTTGGCTGAACCCATAAAAGGGCACTTTCATCCACCACCAAAGCTTGCCCAAAAAGCCAAGATCTTTGTCGCGCCCAACTACCTTGGAGAGATGCCCCATCGCATGCCAGGAACAGGTGAACACGTCCTTCCAGCGGGGAATCGTATGAACACCAAAAATCCGGTGAAGGTTCTGATGGTCCAGGTACACCCGCTTAAACTCATACCAGATCGAGTTGTTATGAGAATGAATCACCTTGGAACGCGGTTCAAAGATGATCTTGTAACCTCCGAGAATGGCCCGATGCCCCCAATCAAGATCCTCACCAAACTGACGCTCTCGGAAGGGGATCTCCAAGGCGAAGGACTTACGCACACTGGACGAAACATTGTCAAAGGCCACCCTACCCAGTTTTTCAAGCGGAGGGAGAGCCTCGAATTCCTCCCGATTTTGAACCATCTGCACCCTGGGTTCTTCTTTCGCCGCTGCCCAAGAGCTTAGACGATCCTTGATAAAAGGGTTGGCATCCGGCCGAGGGAGTTGGCGGCTATATGCCCCTGCGACCCTAGGATCTTCAAAACAGTCCACAAGCCGCTGCATCCAAAATTCATCCTTCGGTTTGGCATCCTGGGTGGCAAGGACCACGATTTCTCCACGAGCTTCCTCGATCCCCCGGTTTCGTGTCAAGCCATGATTAAACTCTTGGTTCGAGATCTGAATCAGTCTCACCCCCTGTTTCTTCAGGAATTCCACCGTGCCATCCCGAGAGCCCGAGTCGATGACGAGGATTTCAAAAGGGCGATCCAGTTTTTGCTCCTTCATCCGCCGGAAAATCTCCGGGAATTCCGGCCCCGCATTCCAGGTTGGCATGAAGAGAGTGACCTTGGGCTCCTCCGTATTCGTGAATCCCATCAGCCTTTCTCCAAAACAGTTCGATAAAGGTCCACGGTCTCCTCGGCGCAGCTTGACATAGACCGAACCAGATTTCTCGTATTGCTCATTTTTCGGCGTAACTCAGGCTCTTCACACAGCCGCAGCAATTGCCTCGTAAGATCATCTACGTCCCCCTTCTCAAAACCAAGGATCAAGCCTTCCTGCACCGCTTCACCAATGCCCGCAAGCTTGGACCCCACCACCGGGACTCCGGCAAGAGCGCCCTCCCGAGCAGTCAGGCAAAAGGTCTCCCACCAAATTGAAGGGATCACGAGAATGTCCAGTTTGTCGAGGATTCCGGGTAAATCCTCAGTCTGATATCCCCCATGAAAGGTCACCCGTCCATCCGTTCCAGCGAGAGCTTCCAGCTCATCCTGAAAACTTCGATCCCCATGAAAATCCATGACTGTCCCATGGATTTCAAGGGTCAAGTCCTCCCCAGCAACCCTTTGGCGCAAGGCCTGAAATGCCCGCAAAAGGACATGCACACCTTTGCTGGGGAGAACACTCCCAATGAAGCCGATCTTGCGCACGGGCTCATCAGGCTTGGGACGAAAGGGAATGGACTCTTTGTTCAAGCCATGGGTGATTACCTTGCAAATCCCCGGATCCAAACCCCAATCTACAAATCGATCCCGGTGGAAGGCCGCAGGGAAGATCAATGCGGCGCAACGGCCAAGGACACCCTTCATAAAGGCTTCCCAGTCGGAAAGGATCTTTTCGGCCTCCTGCCTTTTCCCAAAAAGGCGGGAGAAAAAAGGAATCGGGATCTCGGAGGGAATCAAATGGGGCCAAAGCTTCCGCAGACACTCCCGACAGACACTCCGATCCAAAGTCTCACAGATCTCCATCGTGTCGGGATGGATCCGCTGGCCCCTGGGACATTGCATCCAGAAGTCATGGAGGGTCATGACCACAGGGATCCCCAGGGACCAAGCCACATCAATCATGGAAGAAGAGAGGCATGTCAAATGATGCACATGAACAAGGTCGGGAGTCTTCTCTTCCAAAAATGTTCGGAACTTTGCATCAATCACGGGATGCGTATAAAGCTTTTCCAGGCAGTCCACATCCGAAAAATTATTTCGGATCCGAGTGACCACCACATCCTCATACAAATCCTGGGACAAGGCAAAATCATCTCCCTCCCCCCCGCAGCGGGCGAAGATCTCGACCCTGTGCCCCATGGCCTTCTGCTCCTTACAAAGGTCCCTTAAGTGCAGCTGGGTTCCTCCCCAATCATCGGGCAGATAGCCACTGATCACATGAACAATAAACAAGTTTTGATGCTCCCAGGATTTTGAGTGAATGAAAGGGAAAGGAAACCCAAAGAACGAAGGCTCAAGCTTGGGGTCGCTTTCCCGCCAGCAAAGCCTTGTATCTTTCTTCCATCAAATCAGTGTCTTCCTCGATCGACTTGATATGGGGAAAGGATGTGCAAAGAGAAGGCAAAAGGCTTTCGTCCTCGACGAGCGCCTTGAGGCAACGCCCCAGATCCGCGGCATCCCCAAAACGAAAATGCATACCGGTCTTACCCTCCTCGACCAACTCTGCCATCCCCCCACGGTCCGCTGTCACTACGGGAATTCCAGCCAAAAAGGCCTCATGGATCGTCAAGGGTGAGTTCTCAAACCAAAGAGAAGGAACAACCAGGACATCAATGGATGCAAGCACATCGGCAATCTTGGAGTTGTCAAAACGCCCCTCGAAAGAAACAAAATCGGGTTTCTCCATCGCTCGGAGTTTCGCCCCGTAGTCAGGAAAAGTATCCAGATCCCCATGAATTTTGCACTCGACTTTGGAGGCATCTAATCCCCGACAAGCTTCCAAAATGAGGTGGACACCTTTGTATGGTGCAATGGTCCCGACAAAACCGATTCGAAGTTTATCGGAATTGGTCCGCCGGACCGCAGCAAAGGGAGAGACATCAAACCCATTATCCGAGTGAATGATCTTATCCGGAGCAATCCAACCATTTTCGATGAACTTGTTACGGAGGAATGCTGAGGGAGAAATGAAGAGGTCTACTTCGGCCAAACGTTTCTGGATTTCCTCTCTTCGGTTTTCAATGGCTGTCACCCATGGGTCCTTGGCGTTTTCTTGACCGGAAACCAAGGTTTGGGTGGAACCCTCCGAGGCTCCATGAAACCATCGGCGGACCCGTCCAAGCATGGAAACGACCCCCCCCGGAAGCTTTTGCTTCATGGCATTCCCTGTCGACCCTACGGGGGGGAGAGGTTTAGCGCCTGGAGGAGGGAGGAAGTCGACGCATTTCGCGCATTCGGTCGGAACGGGTCCTTCACAAACCTCCCCGCTGGGTTTGAGCAATTGACCATGCCGAGGGCACATGAGCATATATTCATGCAGGGTATAGGCTATCGGGATCCCTCTTGCCTTAAGGAGATCGATATAACCGATGCTATGAAAATGAAGATGTTCGAGATGGACAAGGTCAGGCTTCTCCTCCTCCAAAACCTTGAGCAAGTTTTCTTCCTGCTTTTCATCTTTGAAATGGCTCTCAAAGCTCGGAAAGTGATGATTGTGGATTGCTTCCCAAACCCTAAGGCCTTCATAGGTTTTTTTTTCTAGGGTGTATTGAGGTTTTTCCGGAGAAAATTCCGTCACAAAAAAACTGATCTTGTGACCCCGGCGAGCAAGCTCACGCCCGAGGTAGAAGCTATAGATTTCTGTCCCCGCCGCGTGCCGCGGGAGGAACTGATGCACGACCAAGAGAATATTCACGTTCTTTATTGACCCCGAATTCGATCCCAGAGGCGGAACAGTAGTTTTGCAGGAAATGTAAGAATGAAAGCAAAGCGGTTTTCCCTTTGTAGTTTTTGCATACGCCGAGTAGAGGTATCCAAGGATTCTTGGCAAACCGCCAGATTTTCTCGAAGCTCTTGGAGGCTGGCTCTCAGCTCCTCGAGGTTATCTTCCAAAGCCTGAATCCTCTTCTTTCCTTCTTCAACTTCATTCTTTGCCTTTTCAGCTTCTTGGCTGGCCAGGAGAAGTTGGGCATCCCTTTCCTCCAAAGTTTTTTTGTTTTCAATCAAATAAGCTTCGGTTTTTCTGAAATCATCTCGAGCCCTTTCCAACTCTTTTTTATGAGCCTCCAAGTCTCTCCGAAGATCTCCCACAAGAACCTTATGGTTCTCCAGATCCTTTTTTTGCTCTTCTCGTTGCACAATAAATTCCTGGATCCGAGAACCTTCGACAGCAAGGCGTTCACGGTATTCTTCAACACTGGCAAGCGCCTCCTTCAGGTCATCTTCAAGGTGCCCTCGTTCGGACTCGGCCTTTTCTCGAAGCCCGGCAAGTTCACGGCAACGTTCTTCATAGCGACGGGTATTCTCTTCCCATCGCTTTAGATCCTCTAACAAAGCTGTCGTTTCTTTTCGCATTTCGGACAGTTCCTTCGGGCTCAGGCTCTCAGAAAAAAGGCTACAGTAAATTTCCCTCAAAACATCGGCGTGCTCTTCCATCGGAAAGGGAGCAGGCAAATGCTGACGAAAGTTCTCAAGCAATCCGGGGTTGTCTACAAGCTCTTCAATTTTGGCAGCAAGATCGTCGGGATCCCCCGCCCTGAAGGTTACCCCCCCGCATCCCACCCGCTCAGGCAAGGCTCCACGGTCCGAGCAGAGAACAGGGAGTCCTTTGGCAAAGGCTTCACTGAGGACAAAGGACCAAGTCTCGTGGGCGAGTGAAGGAAACACCGCAAGATCGGCCTTGAGGTCGACAAGCTCTTCCGGCCTAAAGCTTTTCCGCCACTCAAGATCCAGGTTTCGCCCCAACTCCTCGATTCGAGACGCATAGAAGGGATCGTCTGCATCCCCCCACAGGAGTATCTTCACTCGCCCGGGATCCTTGAGGCGCGAGGCCGCATCCAAGAGAACATGGACACCCTTGAGGGGTTGGATATGCCCCCAATAGGCAAGCCTAAGCTGCCGATCTTCTTGGCGAACTTCTGGCCTTGGTGCATTTTGGAGAAGCTGCATCGAGGGGAGGCTTCCATGAGGAACGACCTGGATCTCAAGATCCGTCCCCATTCGCTCTCGAAGGAAATCGCTCTGGGCTTTGGAGGGAGCCAACAGAGCTCCCCCAACCCGCAACTCCCTCTCCTGGGCAAAGGAAAACCAATCTAGGAGAAAATTAAGGTCCTCGTTGCGCATCCAGCTCTCGCGTGGTGCACAAGGGAGACAGATCGCTTCGTTGAGATCCTCCTCGCAGAATTTTTGATCTCGTCGGATACGAAGGGCTCGCGGACAGGTCGTCGACAGATCATGGAGCGTCATGATGGTCGGCAGACCCATGGCTCGAACCCAGGCCCCCATATCAAAACTGAGTCGCATCCAATGATGAATGTGGACAATGTCCACCTTCTGCTCCAAGAGGATTTGCAGCAATTCCTCGAGTATCTGTGGGGAAAAGCCATGGTACCAACGTTCATGAAAGAGAATGTCTTTGCCCAAACGAAAGACAGGAATTCCTTCTATCTCCTCGCAAAGAATTCCAGAGCCCGCATCTCCTCTTCCCGCGATCACAATCGGTTCATCACCTTTCTCTTTTTGAGCCAAGGCTAAAGCTTGGACGTAATGCTCGGTACCGCCATGAAATTCGGGAGGATAGCCATGACACAGGTGAGCAATCTTCAGGGGTTTCTGAGAGCCTATCTCCTGTTTTCCCTTGAGAGATGGTTGTGGATGAACAGGCTCCTTGGAAACTGCTTGAGAGATCGGAGGTTCAGGAGCATCCAGGCTCCGGCGAAGCCGGAAAACCCAAGTGCTTCGATCTCCCGGTTGTAAGCTCCGATCGGGAAGGACCGCGAAGTCTCCTTCCAAACCCTTTTCCAATAAAGTCGAACAAAGCACCTCTCCTTCGTGAACTTCCTGCAATTGTTGGGTTTCAGGAATCCAAAGGCCAAGACTAAGAATCTCTTCTCCCTCGCCTGCGACTTCTAAATGGAAATCTAGGCTCTGACCATCGGGGGAACGGGTTACCTCTCCGGCCAGAAAAAGATTCCGGAAACGAAGCCCCTTGAACTGGAGGGAATCCTCTTCAGGGGGAAGAATCACACGGAGCCCAAGGGATTGCCCATCGGGTCTCACATGTGCCCCTAAGAGCCCTTCAGCAGCGCTCCCCAAGGCCTGAGCCAAGGCTAACTCCTTCCCTTCAGCCACAGGATCCCCCCCGCTGAGGGTCTCCCATAATTGCACCCAGCGCCTGCTCCCCTTCTCCCCCTTGCCATAGAGAATCTCCGCAAGAGCCAAGCAGAAGCCGAGTTGAACAAGGGGCTTTCCCGACATCTCAGACCCAGGGTCAAAATCCGGATCCGAGCGCGAAAGGAGCCGGAGGCCCCCAGGCGTTGCAAAGCTTGCCTTCTCAAGACGAGCGAGGACCGCTGCCCCCTCTGAGCGTCCAGCTTGGCCGAAGAGAAGAGGAAACAGCGCCAAAGCACTCTCCCGTCGGTCAAAGCTCCCATCCCTTTTCAAGCCGAGTGCGAACCAGCCACTTTCTTCGTCAAAAAAACGTTTTGCCAGGTGCTCTCGAAGCAATCTTGCTTGCTGCCGCCATTCAACTCCCTGACCTGGGATATCCAAGCTAAGGCAGAGGCTGGCCGCCGCATCGAAAGCAGAAGCCTGGATGGCAACCTGAGAGACCTCTGCCACGATCCCCTCGCGCAAGGGGCCTTCCGTGACCCAGCCCGGCCCCAGCCCATTGTTCTCACTGATCCCATCGCCATCCCGATCCAACTCATTTAAAGAGGCAAGGGCTCTTCGCAAGGTAGGAAAAAGACGCTCCGCAAACTCCAGGTCTCCGGTCCATGCGGTGTAACTCCCAAGAAGGACAACAAAAAGGGCTGTTGCATCCGAAGATCCGAATTCACGGATTCCCGCTGGGCTCAACCACTCCAAGATCTCGCCCGAAGGGCCTTGGTTTTCAGCAAACAATTCGAGCTGGGCGCGCACATCCTCGAAGGCCCCACAGGGAAGAAGCGCCCTCGCAATCCAAAGCCCTTCCTTCCCATAAAAACCTCCTTCCCCTCCTCGACTGAGACGAGTCATAAAAGCCTTGCGACTCGGACCATGGGGTCCCTTGGGAATCTTCAGGCAAAGTTCTCGTGCCTTGGCCCAAAGCCAATTCGTTTTTTTGCCGCCTTCTTCGCTTTTCCCCAACTCAAGACGGAACCGCTGCCCAAGCCAGCTCTGAAAATCTTTTTCTTCCTTTTCGATCAGCTCTTTTGTGCAAAAGCTGGCAATCTCCTTTTGTGCCTGTCGCGCATCCTCGACGGACATCCCAAGAGACAATCTCCATTCCAAGGCTTTTCCTGAATCAAGCGCCCCCGAAAGCCGCACGGCATATTCACTCGAATGCGAAGAGGCCCCCTCCACTTCAACCTCTTCAAACCCCATCGAGAAATCGAGCCTTGCACAAAACCCAAGCACAGCATCGGTCCATTCAAAGCTGCGCCCCTTCTTCTCGAAACAGAGCTCTGAGAGTCCAAGAACATTTTTCGGATAGGGAGCAGGAAGTTGCAGATCTACAATGAAGGAAAGTCCAAAACGCCGTTCCTCTTTGCCGGGGTTTTCCAAGCGACCCACAAAGCTGCGCGGCCCGGCCTTCCCCCAAAGCTCCACGAAGGATTCGCCCATGGTCTCGCCCAACAGGCGCTGCACTCCATTGGGCCAAGCCCCAAAAGTAATGGCATCCCCAGGCACTGTTCCCTTTCCAAGAATGACGAAGCTCTTCAGAAAGCGAAGAGGCAAGCCCCAAACTTCGCACACCCCCTGCTCCCCATCTCCAAGGAGGACCGAACCCTCACTCGTCACCAAGGTGAATTTGCCCCCCTTCGCCTCCCGTTCAGAACCATCCTGGGGAAACTCGAACGAATCCCCTGGAAAGCTTTCCCCCACAGGAGCCGGCTCCGGGAAAACGATCGGAACCAGGCCCGCCTTCGGTTCCAAACCTTTGACTTCCCGGGTCGGCCAAGAAAGCCCCTCGCACTGCGACCCTGCAGAACAAAGATAGTCAACCATATCCCCTGTGAAGCGGAGTCGCTCTTCCAAGAAGAACCGACTGGGGCCTTCTTCATCAAAGACCAGATGGGCACCCAAAGAGAGGATCCGTCCTTTGCCGGGGCAATGCTCAACAAGGATTCCATTCCCCAGGGCTCGTCCTCTCCGCTCCACCCCCAGGAGACGACCGTCCTTTGGCGAATCTCCATCCTGGTAGAAGGCTCCTCCAATCCGGCAGCCAGGGTAGGGCCTTCGCAAAAAGACTCCGCCTGGAAAGCGAGAAAAGAGAGGATGACTGAGGAAACACGCAACCCCGAGCCGATCCTCATCAAGGGAGGTTTTCTCCCAAACCAAAACCTTCGGGGTAGGGGGATTACTCTCCACTCCAAGAGGCCCAAGCAAGGCAGCCACGGAGCCGGTCAAAAGAAGACGCCCCCCCTGCTCCACAAAGTCCCGGATCCTTCGAAGCTCCTCCTTGCCGATCTGGGGTTCATCCTGCCCAGGGGCAGCATGAATCCAAAGGAGAAGACATTTGCGCAAGTCTTGTGGAAGACCCTCCTTATGGGCAATCTCAATTCTGGAGTGAATCGAGTTTTTCAGGGCATCCACTTCGGGGGAGGGAGTGGAGACCAGCCAAATCCGTGACTGCGGCATATCGGGATCTTATAGCCGGATCCTTCAGGTTCACTCGCATTCTTCAGGAGATCCTTTGCAAGCTGCCATCAAGGGGAGCTTGGAAAAGAGAAATGGGCTCAAAGGGATCCCAGCCTGAAAACCGATGAATACGGTAGGCAAGGAGAGATCCATGGCTTATCCTGTTTCTATGCGCATCCGAGTCCTGTTCTTATTGACCTTGGCCTCCCTCCTCTTCTCCTCTTTCCGGAGCCCTTTGGGAGAGAAAGCCATTGAAGTGGACTTCTCCGTATTAGCGGGGTTTCCATACAAAGAGGGGATGAGCCTTCCCGCCGAAATCAAGAAACTCGACGGCAAATTGGTCCGGCTGGTAGGCTTCCTTCGCAATGAAGAGCAACAAGTGGCATGTCACGAGTTTTGGTTAGTCAATCAAAATTGCGATTGCCAGGGTGGCCCCAAGATGAACGAGTGGGTCTTCTGCACAATGGCTGGAGATAAAACGGTGGACCTCGGGGATGAACCGGGGATTGTCGTGGGTCGGCTGGAAGTAGGCGAGAAAAAAGAAGGAGAATTCGTTCTCTCGCTCTACCGTTTGGAGGTCCAGAAGGTCGACTGATCCCTTGCTTCCCTTTTGCTTTCTTTTCCTCGCCCTGCTTCCCATCTCAAGCCGGGAAAGGCCTTCCCCTCCCAAGACATTTCAGGGTCCAAGGAAACCCGTGAGCACAAAACCTTCACAGGTTCCTCCAAAAAACCGCTATATGCGTTTCGTGCGCGCCGCATGCACCCGGAACCCTTTAATCAGGGTGCAGGCAGCCCGCCGACTGAAAGGGGCGGGGAACCCTGGATGGGAAGCGATTTCGATTTTTATCTCGAAACATGGGATCGAAATCCTCTCGGCCGAGCTGGTCCAGGTTCTCGGACGACTTGGCAGCCCAAAAGCCATGATTTGGCTTCGCCAAGTGCACGATAAACCCAGTTTCCCCTGGCCCCCGCAGGCCCTGCGTGCCCTTGCTGAAAATGGTGACAAAAAGGATCTCCCTCTTTTCTGTCGCAAACTGAAAGATCCTTCGGCCAGCATCCGCTTGGCTGCCCTGCAGGGGCTTGCACATACCGAGGGCAAAACCGCAATCCCAATCATCCGCAAGTTTTTATCGGACACCAGCCCTGCAGTAAGAATTGGGGCAGCGAAAACCCTCCTCGAAACCGGAGACCCCATGGGTCTACCTGTCTTGGTCGAAAGCCTCAACCTCCAAGACCGCGTCCTGGACTTGGATCTTGCAGCAGCGCCTCGCATGGAAGCTCACCGCCTCCTAAGACGTTATTTCCGTGACCCCAAGCTCGGCCAGCTTCCCCGAGATCCCCAGGCCTTTGCGACCTTCGCCGACAGAAAGATTCACCTCCTCCTCAAAAGGAGCTATCGCCTTCCGGCCCTTGCACGAGGAACCTTCCCTGAGCCAAAATTCGTTTTCTTGGCAGAGCGCCGCTCCTGCCGAAAGGGTGACTTTATTCTACGGATCGACGCAGAAGGTTCCGTTTGGATCGGCGAATCCCCCCCTTATCGATCCAAGAACCTTGACGGGAAACAATTGCTTCACCTCTTTCAGAAGATCTCCACAAAACCTATTGGCAAAGCCAAAAAAATCCGCTGCGACTATATTCGGATCGCATGGGCTCCCGGCAAACGACTCCGGCGTGCCCCGGGAGATTTCCCCCCATCATGGGCTCCTTTCTTCGCCCTTCTGCGCAAATGGGAACAAGCCGAAATTGCCAAATGAGCCTGCGCCGCATCCTCCTTACAGCTCTTCCCAAAAAATGTCTCTCTCGCTTGACAGGGTTTTTCACATCCATTCCCCTTCCCCGATTTCTGCGAGGGCCTCTTTATCGAGCCTTCGCGCGGCGGTATGGAGTGCAACTTGAAGAATGCGCCTTTCCCTTGGAGGACTATCCCAGCTTTCGCGCCTTTTTCACCAGGACACTCAAGGAGGGGGCTCGCCCCATCGAAGGCGGCCCCTTAGACCTATGCTCTCCCGTGGACGGTAAGATCGTGAGTGCTGGCAGGATTCAGGGAGGAAAAATCCAACAAATCAAAGGCTGGACCTACACTGTCCGTGAACTCTTAAGAGGACTTCCAGATCCGGAAGCTTTTGAAGAAGGCTCACAAGTTACGCTTTACCTTGCCCCAGGCGACTATCACCGGATCCACGCTCCGATTGCAGGGACCATCAGCTATTTCAGCCATGTACCCGGAACGCTCTTTCCGGTGAATCCTCCGGCCCTGAAAGCCATCCCAGGGCTTTTTATCCGGAACGAGAGGATCTCCCTCCTCTTCAAAAACAGCCCCTTGGGGGAAATGGCCTTGGTCGCAGTGGGAGCTCTCAACGTGGGAAGCATCCAGTTTCCCTTCTTATCGGAGATCCGAACCAAGCGAGGAAGCAGGGAGAGGCATGGGCCTCTAGTGAAGGGGCCACTGGAAGTGAACAAAGGACAGGACCTGGGCTGCTTTTCCTTTGGCTCGACCGTAATACTCCTTTCGAAAAACCCCGATCTCCTGTGGAGATACCCAGCGGATTCCTCCAAAATCCAACAAGGGAGGCTCCTTGCTTCTCTTCCCCAAGGAGAAGCCCAGGGAGAGAATCCATAATGCAAAAAAATCTCTTCAGAAAAAGAGAAGACCTTCCCTCAATTGTACAAAAAGGACCGTAGACTAACGATTCGTACCGACCGGCAAGAACGAATGAACTCCTGTTCTTCGTAAACCTGAGCCGGGAGATCCCCATATCCCAGGAGAACCTCGCATGAAGCCACAACGCAGCCTTACCTCTGTTGCCGTTTTGGGTTTGGTTTCTCTTACAGCCTTTTCCACCACTGCCGTCGCCAATCCCCGGGGCGACAAAAAGGTCAAGCCCGAACGTTCTGTCGTCCTGGCCAAATCATGGAAAGCCGCTGTTCAAGAAGCCAAACTCCTTAAACTCCCCATCGTCGTCCACAGTCACGGCTTTTACTGAGGCCCTTGCTGGGGAATGCATTCTGCCGTGATGCAGAATAAGAAATATATTAAGTTTGCAGGCCGCTCCACGGTCGAAGTCATTACCCTTGGAAGTATCGAGCGGGGGGTCTCCTCTGGGCATCGGAACGCTCGAACCTACGAGGTCAAGGACCCCCTTACCGGCAAAACCCGCAAAGAATTTGCTCTTTTCCCGGGGCTTACCCTGGAAGACATGCAGAAACTCAATCGGAGCAAGGCCAACAGCTACAACAGGTCAGGCAAGATCCCCCACACCTGCATCGTGGACCCCTTCACCGAAAAAAAGATGAATGAATGGGTAGGAGGGATCAGCGCCAAGACCATTATGGAAACGATTAAAACCGACTTGAAAACCATCCGGAAGGAACACGGGAAACCAAAACTGACTCGCAAAGAACTCTTTAAGATCCGAGGTTCCTTGCGCAAAGCCCTTGTTGCTCTGGGCAAGAAGGACTTCAATCACGCTTGGGCGGAGCTGAAGTCCCTGAAAAAGAAGGCCCAACACCTCCCCCACGAAGTTCAACTAGAGATCCAACCTGTTGAAGAGAAGATTCTCGATTACGCCAAAGCCAAACTTGAAGAGGCCCAAGCTCTTCTGGAGAAAAACCCGGCTAAGGCCAAAATGATCGCCGGCAGCTTGGCACATAAGCTGGAGGGAACCTCTCTGGAAGACATGGCCCAGGAAATCTTGGGACAGATCCGTGGGCGGAAATGAGAGGATCCAGGATCTTTTAGGAGACAGATCTCCGCTCAAGCGCTTCGCAAAGAAGGTGCATGATCAAGAGGTGGCTCTCCTGGATCCTGGGAGTTTCCTCTGAAGGCACGGGGACCCAAAGATCTGCAACATCCACGCACTGCCCCTCCCGCGCCCCCGTCAATGCCACGGTAACCAAGCCCATCCTCTGGGCTTGGGCCATGGCCCTATAAACATTTTCCGAATTCCCTGAGGTCGAAATCCCCACAAGAAGATCTCCTTCCCTCCCCAAAGCCTCCACTTCCCGCTCGAAGACAAACTCATACCCTGCATCATTTGCGATGGCAGTCAGAGAAGGGATGCTATGTCCAAGCGCAACCGCAGGCAGAGGCCCCCTGTCTTTTTCCAAAAACCAACCGACCAACTCACCCACTGCATGAGCTGCGTCGCAAGAAGACCCTCCATTTCCACAGAACAACAGTTTGCCGCCGTTGTCGATGCACTCCTCAGCCAAGTTGAGGAATTCGTTAATGGGACCAAGCCCTTGCGCCAAAAGGGCCTCCTTGGTTTCAAGACTCTTGCGAATTGCACTTTCCAACCAATCCATGGAAGGATCTAATCAGAGCCACGATGCTTCCGCAACCGCTGATTCTTCTTGTTTTCCTATTCTTTGCTCAAGGAAATCCCTCTCCAAGCTCCCCTAAGCAGATTCGCAGCCCCGAACTCACCTGGGAAATGGAGCTCAAAAAGATCCAATTCCCTCTCCCTCCCCGCTCCTACCTTGTATGGATCCCCGGAAAGCGCTGGGTGGCCCCCGACCAACCAATTCATCTTTACCACAGGCTTCTTGATTTTGATTTGTCGCTTCCTCTTCCCAAAAAAGGGCAAGGGCTCTTCCCTCCAGCTCAAGTCAAAAAATGGGAAGCTCAGGGGCAAGAATGGGTGGAAGATCTCCTACTCCCCCACTTGGTCCAAAGAAGTGCCGCTCTTGCCCCGGATCCCGGGCCGAAGAAAAGAGGACTGGAAGGCTTAGCCCAAAGAGGTTCCAAGCAGGAGATGGGGCAGGTGCACCTTAGACCTTTTTTAACACGAAAAGTTCAGAACCTGCCCCCCTTCGGTTTTTTCGAAAAGAAGGCGAACGGGGCATGGGTTCAAGCACGCCTGGAAACATGGGGATTTCCGCTTGAGTTTCAAAGCACCCAACAAAAAAAAGCCCCTTGGACTTCGAAGCCCCTTGAGAAGCAGAAACTCCTTGAGAAGCAATGGAAGGGTTATGAGCAGCTTCTCCAAAAACTTCTCAACCACTTGAGATGGCCACTCCCCAAACTCCCCCCTGGATGGAAGCGAATCATGCTCCCTGACGATGGCCCCGACCGTGGAGGATTGGAGGAGCATGAGGCGTTGGACCTAGGCGCCCTCTCTCTCCATAAAGATGGGAGGTTAGGCGTCTGGCCGGAAGGAACCCCTGTTTTTCCTCCCTTCAGCGAGGGGAAAAAGATCCCTGCCCCTCGCCAGGATGGGAGGGGATACGGTCTTCAGCTCACTCAGGGGAAATACCGCCTTAAAGTCCTGGCCTTTCTCTACCACCTTGCCCCGAATGGGAAACCCCGCCTTGAAGGGTTTTCCACCCGAGCCCCCCTCCTGGGTTGGGAGCGACGTGATCCCTCCGCAAGGCTCGCCGGCCTCCCCAAAGGCAATCACGTTCACTTAGAACTCTTGGGTCCCTTTCGAGGGAGGGAGGACCTCCTCAAACTCTTCCTTGCCCACCGCTTAAAGCGCAGCCTCCTCAACTCCCCCACAACAGGCCCCCAGAGGCCCCCTGCTCTCCTCACCGGCACTCTCCCTCTCCCTTGGGTAAGGGAAAGGCAGGTTCTCAAAGCAATCTTTCTCCAAGGCCTCGAGTTTCCCAAGGGAAGATTCGATAAACAGTTTTTGGAAAGACGGCTGCGAACCCTTCTCCCTCACCTTCCCCGAAAAAGCCGCCTGGATCAGCTGCTCTCGGAGTTCCTCCCCCCCCTCCTGCAAATCCGATCTCGCTAAAACTGCGAAGATGGGGGGTCAAATTTACGATTTCCCTTTCTTTTTTTCGGAGAAATGCCGAAAAATACGCTCAAGTTGTCCAATCCTCTCTTCACAGGCTTGGAGCATTCAAGCTTCCAACCTGGAGCTCTTAACCCTCCGAGAAAACAATGACCAAAGAACATCTCGTTGACAGGCCCAAGGAAAAAGCCTCCCACGACCACGACAAGATCCTCTCCATTCTCAAGGAGGAGAAGATCCAATACCTCCGCCTCATGTTCACCGATCTTCTCGGAATGAACAAAAACGTCGAAGTCCCTGCCTCGCAATTTGAAAAAGCCATGCAGGGCCAAATCATGTTCGATGGGTCTTCGATCGAAGGTTTTGTCCGCATCGAAGAATCCGACATGATCCTCGTCCCCGACCTAAACACCTTCGCGATCTTCCCCTGGGATGATGGCAAGGAAGGCCGAGTCGCCCGCTTGATCTGCGATATCTACAATCCCGATGGAACCCCCTTCTCCGGATGCCCCCGCCAAACCCTGAAACGACAGATCGCAAGAGCGGGGGAACTAGGTTTTGAACTCATGGCCGGAATTGAAGCGGAGTTCTTCCTCTTCGAAATGGGTGATAAGGGTGAGTTTACAACCATCACTCATGACAACGGAGGATACTTTGACCTCGCCCCCATCGATAAGGGCGAAATCTGCCGTCGGGCCATCGTTCGAACCTTACAGAGCCTCAACTTTGATATCGAAGCGGCCCACCATGAGGTCGCTGAAGGGCAGCACGAGATCGATTTCCGCTATGGAGATTCTCTTCAGGTTGCCGATAACCTGGCGACCTTCCGCTTCGTTGTCCGCAAGGTCGCCCGCAACTTCGGTCTGCACGCTACCTTCATGCCCAAGCCAGTTTTTGCGATCAACGGCTCAGGCATGCATACCCATCAATCCCTTTTCACCCACGATGGCAAAAACGCTTTTTATGATCCGGATGCCGAGTGGCAACTCTCAGAGACCGCACTCCACTACATCGCGGGACTCCTCAAGCACGCTCCCGGGATCTGTGCCATTACGAACCCCATTGTCAACTCCTACAAGCGTCTTGTTCCCGGTTACGAAGCGCCGACACACATCGCCTGGTCTGAGCGGAATCGTTCTCCCCTTTGCCGAGTCCCAGCCCGCCGAGGACTGGGAACCCGTGTCGAACTCAGAATGCCCGACCCCTCCTGCAACCCCTACCTTGCCCTCACGGTCATGCTTGGAGCCGGCCTGGACGGAATCCACAACAAACTGACCCCTCCCGCCCCCGTGGACAAAAACATCTACAAAATGAGCCAGAGGGAAAGGGCGCGCTACAAGATCACAAGCCTCCCCAAGGATCTTAGTGAAGCCATCAATGCCTTCAAAAAAGACAAGATCCTAACCGAAGCTTTGGGTGAGCAAGTCAGCACGAGCTTCATTCGGATTAAAGAAGCCGAATGGCACGATTACATTGCTGCGGTCCATCCCTGGGAAGTCGACCGCTACCTAGCGACATACTGATCCCTCAACTTCAAAGCGATCAAGCATCAAACCCGAAAGTCGATACACCCTCTCTTGGAGGATGACTTTCGGGATTTGGTGTCCGCAACCTTTGGGGAAGCCTTTGGGTTGGGCTCCAACAGCCGAAGACGGGAAGGTCCCCCGGGAGACGCTTCAACCCCAAGGGTGATTGTGCTTCCAACTTGCAGGGGAACCAAGGAAGGAAAAGCAATTTCAACTCCCAGGAGACCCAGCACCCATTGGCCATCGCCCAAATCCCGGAGAACATCAGCTCGGATGACTTCCCCAGGTTGAAGCATGAGCACCCCGTCCGCTCTTCGATCTTCTAAAGACATCGCTCTAGTTTCATCGAACCAAAGAGCCGGGGACCTTTATGAACGGGAGGAGGTTCCCTCGTGAAAAGAACCAAAATGGCGGGCGGGGAATGGCGCTGCCCGGGCTTAGGGAAAAGCTCAGAATTCGAGGATAAAGAACCCTTTGGAGGGATCCAAACGCACCTTTATGGAGACCTGCTTTAAGGTTTTCGCAGAGATAAAGGTCAGGTTCAAAACTTTGACCCCGAGGGAACTCAACCTTTCCAAAGCTTTTGAATTGAGAGAAAGGTTTTGAGAAAGGAAGGGAATACTGATGGGCAATCCATTGCCCGTCCCAACAAGCAAAACTCCTAAATCAAAACCTCCAGGCAATAACAGTTGGATAGAATCCTTGGATTCATTCGGGTTGATCTTGAGGCCAACGGTTTTACCAAGCCCCTTGAGTGTTAGGTCCTTTTGGACCACGATGCCTTTGTTATCGGTCCCCAATTTTGTTGGCCCATAAAGGATACGATTACGCACCTTTTCGAAATCCTCGCCCAAGACTCCAACCGACAGCATGGGCCGAGTGTTGCTCTTGGAGAAACCGCTCGGGCTGTTTCCAACTAACCCACCATCTGCACGAATCCCATTCTCTCCTCCCGCTTGCGCGGAGAGTTGAGAGAATCCAGCAAAGGCTAGAAACACAACAAGAATCCAGAGACTTCTTTTCAAGGTCACCATCCTGATGTTTCCGGAAGAACCTGATTGAAAAAGGGGGAGGGAGAGCACCCTCTCCAGAGAACAATGCGCAGATAAAGATACCAGATTCCAAAGTCCCTGTGAGCCTAGGAACTGTTTTTTTTACTAAATTCTCGGGCACTTTGCATGATTGGAAAGATGAAGACTCTCACCCCCCAAGAAACTATTTGAAAGCAAATCGCAACAAGGCCCACTAAAGGGTGAAAATTAGGTCCCAGGTTCCTTGGCAGCCCCTTCAGACGAATCCAAAGGAAGTCCGCTTGGCCTTCTTTCCTTCCCTTCCCTAAATGAGAACAAGGTTTGTCCGGAATTCGCCCTTGATTCCTTCATCTTCCTTCTTGCTTCAGGGCCAAACCATTTTTGGCACTCTGCTTCAAGGAATTGGATCGCCCCGAGGTCATTCTCGATTGCCGCAAAAAACTGGGGAGAACGAGAGGAAAAAACGAGAAACCAGCGATCTCTCTGCTCGGGGAACTCTCGATAGAGCTTGGAAAAAGGTTGAAGAGCCTTAGAAACCTCCCCCTTTTCCACTCGCATTGCCCCCAGATTCCAAAGTGCAGAGGAGAAGTTTGGATGCATTTCCACCGCCCCAAGCCGGATTTCTTCTTCAGTAAAAGCAATCGCCTCATCGACCTGGCCCAGGTGGTGGGAAAGAACGGCCAACTTCTCGATTGCAAAGACACGAAGTGGTACCCCGGTTGCTTGGTCGGTCGGCCCATCTCCCTCCGGACAAACACGTAGAACCTCTTCGTAGCAGGACCGGGCTTTGGCATAATCCGCTCGTTTAAACCATAGATCGCCAAGCCAGATGAGAGCCTTGGGAAAGGGAGCCCTGAGGCTAAGAGCTTCGAGGAGAAAGCGATGAGCCTTCTCCAGAAGATCTTCCTCCTCATCCAATTTGCCCTCCAAAAGATGGCGCGCCTCAAGCCAGCCATCGCGTTCGCCGGGATTCTTGATATTGGGGGGAATGAGTTCCCCCCTGGAAACCCCCTCGAGGATGGCCTTTCCTCGATCCTGAAACTCAGGAATGGGGACAGGTTCTTTGTATGTCAGGATCCAAAAATTCTGATTTGTTGTTAAGCAGAGATAGGCCCTCCCCAGCTGATAGAACACCTCAGCCAGCCGTTCCCTGGACTCATCGACCATCTTCCCCAGAAAGGAATCCGCAGAAGGTTCATTCCAACCCTCCATTCCTTCCCAAGCCTCTTCCCCCTCAAACAGATCTCCGGCAAAGGGATCATCCTCTCCTTCAAAAGGCTGAGAGAAAGGATCGAAGAACTCAGGATCATCTCTCGTAACCTTCCGAGTCTTTTCAGCCCCTTTTTCACCAGAGTCATGGGAACTCCGATGAAGCCCCATTTGCAAGCGGAGAGACTGCATAAAAGTTTGGCAGCCGGGGCAAACTTCAAGATGTACCAAGATTCGCCGAGTTGCTTCATCCGAGACTTCCCCATCCATCAAAGATGAAAGGTCCCGCTGAACCTGGGCACAGGGATCAAAAGGCCTCCCGCCCCCCAGACCATCACTTCCTAGGTCATTGGGCGTACTCATGGGTGTTTATCCCAAAGGATCTCTGGAGGGAAACCCCTTTCGCTTCGTCTGAGCAAGACCTCTCTTGCCCGGAGCCTCCCCCACCAAGCGTCCATAGGAACCTTCGGAAACTGGGCTTGAGGCGGAAGCAAACGACATAGCTCGATCCAAAGCGCGGTGAATTTTCTTTCGAGCCCTGAAAATCACCATTTTCAGATTCTCCAATCGAATGCCTAGATCCTCAGCACTCTCTTTGTAGGCCTTTTTTTCGATCTCAACCAAATAAAGGGCTCGCTGCTCCCTTGAACTCAGCTGTTCAAAAGCAGCAAGGTAAAGCTGGAGATAGAGAAGAAAGGCTTTTTTGCAGAAGTCCCGGCTCTCTTCATTGATCGCCCGATTTAAGGGGGAAAGCCCCCGAGCATCCGCACGGGAATCGATTTCCTCTTCAGGAGACTCATGTAAAAGCTCCCGGCCTTTTTGCCGGGTGTGCTTGTACACAGTGTTCCGAATAATCATGCTCGCCCAATGTCGGAACGCAGTCTCTTTGTCGGCGTTGAACTTGTGCGGGTAGCGATAGATATTAAAGAAAACTTCTTGGAGAACGTCTTGAGGATCCAAGGAGAAGTAAAACTTACGAAGCCGGGCAGAAATAATATTCAAAAAGAGCCGGGAGTTGACTTCATAAAGAAGACCAAAAGCAGCAGGATCCCCAGAAACTCGGTATGCGTCCATCAACCGGGTGGACAAACGATCTCTGAAGTTCTCAACGACTTCTTTGGCGACTCTCCCATTTTGAACACCCGAGAATTGCCCCGAATCTCCCTTCCCATGAGATTCAGAGGAACCCCCATCCAGAGCGCCAGGCTCTTCGCCAAGGAGGAAGTCGAACTCATCGGCCAAAAGGCCTAGGCTCGGATCCTGCACATCCTTTCCCAGCCTTCGGAGGCGAACTCCGAGGTCCGAGGAAAAGATGTTCTTCAGCTGAATGGGGGACATAAACAACCTGTGACGAAGTTACGATCGAATTGTCAGGAGGCCGACCTCGGTCAGCCCCCCACGAGTATAGTCTACACGAATGAGGAACCCTCAAGGGTGGAAGAACCAAACTCTATAAAACCGATTCCTGGCAAGGATACGGATTCCTTCCATAAATTCCAGAGCCTGATCTCAGAGTCACTTTTGCGCCCAAAAATGGCTAAATTCAAGACAATGAAACCACTCCCGGCCTCTTTGCTCAAAGAAGCAGCCCTTGAGGCAGGCTTTGACCTTGTGGGGCTGGGACCAGCCTTGATTCCTCGCCCAGCGCAGGAAACCCTCAGGCATTGGTTAAAAAAGGGTTGCCATGGGAAAATGACATGGCTTGCCACCAATCGGGAGGTCTTGGAATCCCCCCAAAAGTTCCTGCCAAATGCAATGAGCGTCTTGAGCCTTGCCAAGGATTATGGGATGCCCCCCACTTTGGTGGATGGAGCTCAAGTCGCACGTTATGCCGCAGGGAAAGATTACCACCGGAGCTTCAAAAAGCGCATGAAAGGCCTTTTTGACCTCCTCCAAAAAATAGGGCTGAAACGGGAGGAATATCGCAGCGGAGTGGATGCGGTTCCCCTCCTCGAACGAAGCCTGGCTGAGGGTGCGGGCATGGGGTTCCGGGCAAAAAGTACGGGTTTGATCCACCCCTACTTAGGCCCCTGGCTTCTATTGGGGGAGATTCTCCTCCATGGAGAGGCCGAAGCCAGCCTTCCTCCTCCGGGCTCTTGTGGGACATGCACAGCTTGCTTGGATGCATGCCCCACAGGAGCCCTTACAGGGCCTGGTGAATTGGATGCCCGCCGTTGTATCTCCTATACAACGATCGAACTCAGGGGGCCCATTCCTCCCCAACTCCGGACCCCCCAGGGGAATTGGATCTTCGGCTGTGACATCTGCATTGAAATCTGCCCCTTTGCCAAGAAAAGGGGAACAAGGCCCAGGGAACCCGACCTCCAAAGGCACCCTTCCCTCGAATCCTATGATCTTCTGAAAATTCTCGAATGCACGGAAGAACAATGGAACCGAGATTGGACAGGGACTTCCATTCGACGCGCAAAGAGAGAAGGGCTTCGCAGAAACGTCGCCATCGCCCTTGGCAATTTGCATCGGGAAGATGCTGCCCCAGCCTTGGAGCGAGCACTCAAGGACCCAGACCCCGGATTGCGCACTGGGGCGGCCTGGGCCCTGGGAAAAATGAAACTCAAGTCAAAAGCCATCGAAGAGGCTCTGCACAGAGAGGAAGACGCCCAGATCCAAGCTGATCTCATCCTAAGCTTGGAGCAATCCAAGAGCTGATTTCATTCACCATTGGTTGTGTCGGTGCAACCTTTTCTAACCCTCCCTTCTTATGGGACAGAGGGACGGGGTTTTAAGGATGTTTCCTCAAAAGAGCGTTACTTTTTCCCCAGCGTTGCTATTTATCGTCAGTCGGGAGGATTGAGCCCCCAAAAGGTCAACCTCCCTAAACCTCTTTGTCAAAACGATTTGTAATCCCCACTCAAGTC
This sequence comes from Planctomycetota bacterium, assembly GCA_026984035.1. Taxonomy (GTDB): domain Bacteria; phylum Planctomycetota; class UBA1135; order UBA1135; genus HyVt-539. The sequence continues at coordinate 34,237 of JALSSW010000040.1, read as the reverse complement.
CAAAGCCTAAATGGCAAGGAGCTTGCTACTTGGAGGCATGCCCGCCTGCAAAGAACCGGGAAAAGCTTCCAAGTTTGCAGGGAATTTGCAGGAGAAGGGAAGAGCAGCAAGACGAGCGGACAGCTACGACGAGAAAAAAGGGAGGATGAACATGAAAATCATCGACTACTACAATGAGAAAAAATGGTGTGACCAATGCGGCACCTATGTTCGCTTCCTCATGAGCGTTGACTATTCCTTCTGCGTGAACTGCGGAAGCCGCGTTCGCCTTTTCAACGAAAAAGATCTCAAGGCTTTCCACCAAGGGCTGCAACAAGAGAAGGATGCGGGAAAAGGAAAGCGAAAGAAAACAAAAGCTTCCTGAATAACCAAGGGAAAGGGAATAAGTAAAAACAAACTGCCATACGAAACCATCGAAACAGAAAACGACTCCTTTTTTACCAACTTAACCGATATGCCTCTCCCCCATTTCTGCCCGGATGGGCTGGATCGCCTCCACGATCCAGTCCATTTTTTTTGGGGGGGAATCTTTTCTCTTTCTCCTCTGATTCCTAGCACTCCCTTTCGTGCCGGTCCCAAAGAAAAAACCCGAATCAGGCAAGCGAACCTATTTTCCCTCCCAGAAAGTGAAGACCTTTCCATGAACAATGGGATCCGAAGAGAGTCTCATAAAAACCTGTCTTTCCCCCGTTTCGATCCTTACCGGAAAAAGAAACGAAAATCCGTTAAGCTTCTTTTTAATCATGAGCCAGGTTCCTACACAAAGAATGGCTACGGTCACCCTCCTCGCCCTCCTCTTCGGAGAGTTAATGGGAGCAGGAGCGGTTCTTTTTTTGCACCTGCAAGGAGACTTACCTCTCGAGGTCACTGAATTTTCCGGCCAGCTCGAACTGATCGCCATCGTTTTCGGGTTAACAATGATTCCCGGAGGACTCCTTTTCCGGCGCTTCCTGGCCGCAAAAGCCGAAGGGCGCCAAGGCTTAGACGGTCAGCAGGCCAGGTACGCAGCCTTTTTGATTCCTGTGGTCTTGGTAGAGGCCGCTTGCCTCTTTGCAGTCGTTGTTTGGTTGATTTCTCCCACAAGCAAAGCCGCCGCAAGTCTGACAGCCCTTCTATTCCTCGCGACGATTTACTTCGGAATCACGGGAATCCACATCTTGGAGGAAAAAGAACAATGACCGACTTTGTTCCAGGGGCCCAGGAACAAAGTGGGAAAAAGCTTAAACCTTGTCTTTTTCTTCACATTTACAGGTTTTGATTCCCAGCAGAGAATAGAGAGGACAAAAACCAACGAAAGCAGTAATGATGGGAACGACCCCAATCCAACCCCATGGAGTTTTGGGGCCGACAAAAACCAGAAGGATCAGAATAGATCCAATCACAATCCGTAACCCACGATCCAATCCACCGATATTTTTCATTGCACTTATCCTTAAGTTTTAACTGGCTTCCAATTTCGACAAGAGCAAAGGCCCGATGGATCCTGCCTCTGACAATCACACCTTCATCATGCCTTTGTCGCAAAGCCCAGATGGCCCTTTCCCTTCATTTCAGGGAAAGGAATAAGCGAACGATCCCTAATGCAAAAGACGAGAAAAACAAGCCCTTGCTTGGCCCAGCATATGATCTCCGGATCATGAGCTTCGGTGATTAAGTTACCGAAAAAGATCGGCAACTCTTCCCTTCATCTTTTTCAGTGAAGAAAGGGGGGGGCAAGCCATTTTGGGAGCTTATGTACAGAGAAGAATAGCCCCCAAATTCTTCCTAAACCTGTCTCCGAAGCGACTCTTGGGCTCAAGGGGAACCCTGTTTATGCTCCCGGATCCAGAGCTATCGACTCCAAAGGATTCATGGGTTCCGTTCTTGGGCTGCATCCTTGGGATTCTTCTATAAACAACACCGGAACTCCATCGATCCCAAACCCCGAGGAAAACGTATTCCTCGGGGACCAAAGGGTCCATGGTTATGCTGGCTAGAAGTTTGGACTTATCCCTAATTCGGCTTTGAAGGTCCTCAGGGCAATCTTATAAATCATGGGAACTGCGGGAATGGGGTCTGGGACATTGCGAGATATGGGTAGGTATTTTACCAATAAGAGAGAAAAGAGCCTTAGGAGGCGAACACAATGGTTACCGAGTTTACAAATGAACCCCTGACCGATTTTAGTCAGCCAGGGAACGCCAAGGCTTTTGAAGCGGCACTCCTGAAGGTCAAAGAAAGCTTCGGAAAAAAGCACCCGGCATGGATCGGAGGAAAAGAGATTTTTGAATCCTCAACGGGAAGGGAGATTGTTTCGAGAGACCCTGGGGAAACAGAAACCATTATCGGATCCTATACAAGTTGCGGTGTGGAGGAAGCCGAGCAAGCCATGCAAGCAGCCCTTGGGGCCTTTGATGATTGGTCCATGAAGACCGCAAAGGAACGAGCGCAATTCCTCTTCGACGCTGCCAAGATCATGCGCGATCGGAAACATGAGTTCTCCGCCATGATGGTATTCGAAGTTGGGAAGAACCGAGTTGAAGCTGACGCGGACACGGCCGAGGCAATCGACTTCCTCGAGTTCTATGGAAGAGAAGCTCTCCGCTACGCTGCCGAGCAGCCGGTTACCCCCATCCCGGGAGAGAGAAATGAATTGATCTACATCCCTCTGGGAGTCGGTGTGGTAATCCCACCATGGAATTTCCCCCTCGCTATTCTTGCCGGGATGACCACTGCCGCTCTTGTTTCAGGAAACACAGTGATCCTCAAGCCTGCTTCCGATTCCCCCGGGATCGCCACTATGTTCGTAGACCTGATGCGAGAAGTCGGAATCCCAGCAGGGGTTCTCAATTTCTTACCAGGGCCCGGAGCGGTAGCAGGCGAGTATTTGGTCAACCATCCCAAAACCCGCTTCATCTCATTCACCGGAAGCCGGGACGTTGGATTAGGCATAATTGAAAAAGCCGCTCAAGCCCATGAAGGTCAGATCTGGATAAAACGCGTTGTTGCCGAAATGGGTGGCAAAGACGCAATTCTTGTCGACGAAACAGCCGATCTCGACGCAGCAGCCGATGGGATCGTCGCCTCGGCTTTCGGCTATTCTGGTCAGAAATGCTCAGCATGCTCTCGGGCGATTCTTCACCAGGACATCTATGATGAGGTTCTGAAAAAGGTTGTGGAAAAGACACAAGCCTTAAAGGTAACCCATCCCAGCCAGGCCGATGCCAGCATGGGACCGGTAAGCTCCGAAAATGCCTACAAAAAGATTCTCGACTACATCGAAATCGGAAAAAACGAAGGAAACCTCGTCTGTGGGGGCGAAAAAGCTCCGGGGAATGGATATTACATTCAACCCACAGTGATTGCGGACGTTTCACCAGATGCCCGCATCGCCCAAGAAGAGATTTTTGGACCGGTCCTCGCAGTCATTAAAGCAAAGGACTACGAAGATGGGGTCCAAATCTTCAACGGAACCGTATATGGCTTGACGGGAGGATTTTTCTCCAAAGACCGAAAAAGGCTCGATGAAGCCAAACGTAAACTTCACGTGGGCAACCTGTATTTGAACCGAAAATGCACAGGGGCACTGGTCGGAGGTCAACCTTTTGGGGGATTCAACATGTCAGGTACGGACAGCAAGGCAGGAGGAAGGGATTACCTCCTCCTCTTCTTACAGGGAAAATCCATTAGCGAACGAATCTGAGCCTTTCCTTTCATGACCATTTCTACTTCAAGCGCTTGGCGGAAATGGTCATGACCAGGAACTCTTTCTTGGTTCCCGGCAAGGTGTCAAACATCTTGAATTCATGGAGGTCCTTTCCCCGGTACCATGTAACGGACCGAAAAGGTCTCCCCTTAGGGGTCATTGTGTCCACCATCGTTCCAGAAAAATGAATGGCCCCATTGGCATTCTCTTTTCCCGAGCTGAGGGTCATCCTCGTGCTCATCGAGTCCATCCACAAACTTTGATATTCCTTCCGGACCTTGTCGTATCCTGTAATGGATACACCCTTAAACTTTTTACCCATTGTCTCCCCTTCAACTTCCTCCCATAGAAACCGTCCCCCAAGAATCGCCCGGGCATGGGCTTTCATCTTACTTTTTACTCCCGGCCCCCCTGGACTCATGTAAGAGACGGTATCCCAAATCCATTCACCAGCTCCCTCGGAAAGCTTTTTATGAATGGGGCCGGGCTCGGCAGCCTCGAGATAGGCTTTCATGATCTCCTGGATTTCTTGGGGAGAAGGCTTTTGAACTGAGGCTTTTCCTCCCTGATCTTGAGGGAAAAAGGATGTCAGGAGAAGTGCTCCGAATGCACCACAGAGAAGAAGTGAAACATTGAAAAAAACCGTTTTAAGCTGCATCGAGAATCCTTTTTCTGGAAAGCGAATCTTGCGAAATATCCGCATTAGACTCGATCACCAACAAAAGAAAAGGGGGGAAGAGGCTTATTACATCTCCCTTTACCCGATCAGCGGACAAAGCCCACAAAACGAATCAGACGAACACCATCACCATGCTTGAAGTAAATCTTGATCCCCCCCTCCAAGGGACCCGGTTCCAAATCCGCAGGGACGGAAAGGGTCAGGATGACCTCATGCCCGGGTTTGCGTACCTCCGTTTTCAGCTCGAAGCCCTTGGGATCCAAGGCTTTTCTTCGCAACTTCAGATTCTCAAGCGAAACCTTCTCTATCTCAAAACTGTCCTGAGCATCCAAACTCCGAATCGTCACCTTGGCACTTTTTCCCTTCTTCTTGGGAATCATCACCAAAGGTAAATAACCTGGCTCCACAACAAACTTTGGCGCAACCATCGCGTCCACTCCGACGGTTACCCTTGCTCCCCGATCAGTCTCAAACTCAACAGTTTTTGAAAACGGTCCCGTCGGCAACCCGGGCCCGACGGTTCCCTCTATGATCCAATGGGCTTTGTCCTTGGCATCTTGGCGGAGCTTCAAACTCAGGCCCTTCGGAAGTTCATCGGGCATCTTCATCTGAAAAGGTTTTCTATCCCGGGAGCGCACATCAAAGCGCAAGGGACGGCTTTGGTGCACTGTCAAGGTGCCCAACCAATAACTGCGCTCAGCCTTCCCATCGTGACTCACCTCAAACTCATCAACCCCCACGGTCTGAATCCGAAGGCGTACGACAGGGACATCCGGATCGCTCAAACGGATCAAGACTTCTCCGATTTTTTTTGAGACATCGGTCACAGCGACATCAATCGTAAGAGAACCCTCGGCATCAGGCGGGATGGGAATCGGTTTGAACTTCTCTTTCCGAATGGGAATAAGCTTCCCATTGACATTAAGAATTAATTTTTGACAAACACAGGAGGAACTCACCTGTTGGATGGATTGAGCTTTTCCGGTGGGATTTCGAAACTTAAAAGTCCCATGGGCCGTCTTCCCAATCGAAGTCTCACCCAGATCCAAGGAAACAGGCTGAAACCAACCCTGCTTGGCCCATTTGGCCTCCTGCTTCTTTTTTTCATTCCGGAAAAACTCTCCTTCGCGCCCCGGAAGATTCTCAAGAACAACCCCCTCAATCACCCTATTTTCCCCTTGGCCTTCGGGAGAAGTCGGAACGACTTTGGATGGTCCTGAATCCTCCGTTTTCCTCTGCCCCTTTCCACAAGAGGAGAGAAGAAGGAGGATGGAGAACAGAAAAGAAAGCAAATAAGATCTAGGCACAATCATTGCCCTAGTATACTCCCCCAAACCCACCACCTCCTGCGCCAATTTACCCAGCTTTGCCCCGGGAAATCTCCCCAAAGATCCGCTAGCCTCCAGCTTATGAATAAAAGGAGATTTCTTGGTTTTTTTCTTTCTCTCGCGGGACTCGGAGGGCTTCAAAGCTGCTGCAGCCTTTACTATGCCCTCGGCTGTGCACCTGAGCAGCAGCTCACCAGGATTTCCTACGACACCCCTGAAGAATGCCTGAAGACCTTTTTGGCTGCGATCAAATCAGGGGACACTAAAACCATTTATGAGTCTTTTGGAGAAGATTTTAAAACCAGGAATCGACTGAATGGCCTTGCTTTCGAGATTGCTTGGCAGCGGATCAAAAAGGAGTCTCCGTGGATCCAAGGTGCAGGAGAAGCAAAGATCCAATCGGTTCAACCCGGAAAAGGGGGAGCGCAGATTTTCCTCCTCGAATCTTTTGGCCAAAAATTCCGAATTGAAGTCGCCCGTTACGGGTTCTGGGAAGTGGGTAGGAGGATCCCCGCAGAAGAACCCGGGGAGACAGAAGAGATATCAGTTTCAGGTGAATACGTCCAGGAACCGACGAAGATATGGGCGGTTCCCGACTCCAAAGCGGGTCGTATTGTTGCCGTCCTTGACGACGAAGAGTTGGAAGACCTTAAGCCTCAGGATATTGCCTTCCTTCGGCTTGGCTGGACTTGGAGAGTGAGAAACCTCCTGGGAGCCATGAAACATGCAAAAATCAAACTGCAGAAAAAAAACAAACCCTGACATTCTCGTCTACTCCTTTGGAAATGGGCATGCGGATGGAAGTGGAGCCCAGAAAGACCTCCTTGGAGGCAAGGGAGCCAACCTGGCCGAGATGGTCAAATTAGGAATCCCTGTCCCGCCTGGATTCACAATCTCCGCCTGGGTTTGCCATGACTTCAACCAGCGCGCTGATCAGCATACAAATCAATCCCCAGGCCTCTCCCAGGCTCTTCTTGATCAAATCCATAAAGCCCTTGCCGAAGTCGAAAAACAGACTTCCCGCACCTTCGGTAAAGGAGACAAGCCCCTCCTCGTTTCTGTCCGCTCAGGAGCGGCCATCTCAATGCCGGGGATGATGGACACCATCTTAAACCTGGGCCTGAACCATCAAACCGTGGAAGCCCTGGCTTCCGAAACGCAGAACCCCCGTTTCGCCTGGGATTCATTCCGGCGTTTCCTCCAGATGTATGGAAATGTTGTTCTGGGAATCCCCAGCCAAATCTTCGAAGACGCCCTTGAAGAAAAGAAGGCCCAACTGGGTGTAGAGTTGGACACAGACTTGGATGCTTCCACCCTTCGGGACTTATCCAAAACCTTCGAAGCCAGAATCCAAGCCCACACAGGAAAGCCCTTTCCTCAGGACCCTTGGGATCAACTCCTTGGGGCGATCACCGCCGTTCTCTCTTCCTGGAACAATGAGAGGGCGATCCTCTACCGGCGCCTTCATGGAATCACGGGTCTTCTTGGAACTGCGGTCAACGTCCAGGCAATGGTCTTTGGAAACCTCGGAAGGACTTCCGGAACGGGGGTGGCCTTTACTCGGGATCCGAGTACGGGGGAAAACAAGCCCTATGGGGAGTTCCTGATCAACGCCCAGGGTGAAGATGTCGTTGCAGGAGTTCGGACCCCCCTTCCTCTTCAAGAAATGTCCAAAGTCTTCCCGGCTGTATACAAAGATCTTCTGGAGGTCATGTCCATTCTTGAGAATCACTATCGGGATATGCAGGATCTTGAATTCACAATCCAAGAATCCAAGCTTTTCCTTCTCCAAACACGAAACGGAAAGCGTACGGCCAAAGCAGCCTTAAAGATCGCCACCGACATGGTGGATGAAAAACTCATTTCTCAAAAAGAAGCCATCCTTCGCTTGGATGCGGCTCAATGCGAGCAAGTTCTCCATCCTCAATTCGATCCGGAAACGGACAAGGTCCACCTTTCCTGGGGGATCCCTGCGGCCCCCGGCTCCGCTGTTGGAGAAATCGTCCTAAACCCCCAAAAGGCCGTTGCGCGAGCCGCCGCAGGTGCATCCGTCATCCTGGTCCGACAGGAGACTTCTCCCGAAGATTTGGAGGGGATGGCAAGCGCCGGAGGAATCCTTACAGCCCGAGGCGGAAAAACTTCGCACGCTGCAGTTGTGGCTCGCCAAATGGGCAAAGTATGTGTGTCAGGGGTCCAAGATCTCGAAATCGATGAGACAAAGGGAATCGTTTACATAGGCAAAACCACCCTCAAAGAAGGGGACATCATCTCTATCGACGGGAGTATTGGGGAAGTCTTTTTAGGCGAAGTCCCACTTCTGGAAGCGACCCTCCCTAAAGAGCTTCTACGAGTCCTAGCTTGGGCGGACCAATACCGGAGATTAAAAATTCGCACAAATGCGGACACCCCCAAAGACGCAGAAAAAGCCAGGGGTTTTGGAGCTGAAGGCATCGGACTCTGCCGCACCGAGCACATGTTTTTTGGAGAAGACCGGATTCTCCATGTCCGAGAAATGATCCTGGCAAAAACCCAGGCGGAACGAAAAAAGGCTTTGGATGCTCTTCTTCCCATGCAAAGGACCGACTTTTGCGGAATCTTTCAAGCCATGGATGGCCTCCCCGTCAATATCCGCCTCCTGGACCCCCCTCTCCATGAATTCCTCCCTAAAGAGGATGATGCGATCCAAGCTGTCGCAGCCGAACTAGGAGTATCCCCCAAAGAAATCCGCAGAAGAACAGTTGAGCTTGGTGAGGTCAACCCCATGCTTGGACTGCGAGGATGCCGCCTGGGCATCATGTTCCCTGAAATTTATGAGATGCAGATTCGAGCCATCCTCGAAGCCGCCGTCGATTCCCGCAAGAAAGGGATCGATCCCAGACCGGAGATCATGATCCCTCTGAGTTCTACCGATGGAGAACTTAAGTCCCTTCATAAGCTGGTGGAGGATTGCGCGGGGAAGGTTTTCGAACAAAGAGGGTTGGAATGCTCCTTTTCATACGGAACCATGATTGAGACTCCTCGTGCAGCCCTTACGGCGGATCGCATCGCGGGGGTTGCTGAGTTTTTCTCCTTCGGGACCAACGACCTAACCCAGATGACTTATGGGTATTCGCGGGATGACTCCGCGAGTTTCCTGATTCCCTATCTTAAAGAAGGAATCCTTGAAGAAGACCCATTTGTCACAATCGACCGGGAAGGAGTTGGTCGTCTTATGGCAATCGCCGTCCAAGAGGGCCGAAAAACACGGCAGGATCTCAAAGTCGGTATCTGCGGTGAAAGCGGTGGTGAACCCCAGAGTATCCAATTCTGCCACGACATCGAATTGGACTACGTCTCCTGTTCCCCTTACAGGGTCCCAACAGCGCGGCTCGCGGCGGCTCAGGCTGCCCTTTTGTCCTGAACCTTCCCAACCCCCCTTAGAAAAGAAAGTCCGAGAAGAAAAAAAACTCCAATCGACAAGATTGCCAAGCCCTGGTCTCCGGTTGCTCGGGATACCATTCCGAAAAACAAGGGCCCAAGGACACCTGAGGCCTTACCAGAAAGAGCCATATAGCCATAGTATTCTCCCTCCTGTCCTCTTGGAGCTAAAAGCCCAACAAAGGCTCGACTCGTCGCTTGGGTGGCCCCAATGCAAAGGGCAGCCAGGCCAGCCACAAGCCAAAATGCCTTACGAGCGAACTCAGGAGACACCCAGTCCCTCCTGGTAAGAAGAAAGGAAAGGAGGACCACGACCATCCAAGCCATGAGAGTCCAGGAGATGGTCCGCTTCTCTCCCCATTTTGAGGCCACCCTGCCCAAGAAGATGGCCCCGGGTGCTGCCAAGAGGTTCAGAAAAAGCACCAAGAACAAGCTCTCCTTGGCAGAAAACCCCAGACTTTGGTTCGTGAAAGCCACAGCGAAAACAATGACCGTCAAAAGACCGTTGTTATAGAAGAAAAAAGCAATTAGAAAGCGAGGAAGGTCCCCCAATGAAGAAAGCTTCCTGAGACTTTCTCCCAACTTTTGATAAGAATCGACAAGGCTCAACTTTGGAGAACTCTTGTCACGATCCTTAACGAACAAAAAGGTTGGGAGCCCAAAGAGAAAAAACCAAGCAGCGACCAAGAAAGCTGTGTAACGAAGATCCTGGATGTCCCCAAGAAAAGGAATGCAGACCAAGAGGGAAAGAAGGCCCCCTACATAACCTAAACCCCAGGCTAGACCACTTAGACTCGCCATAGAACGGGAGCTTGCAAACTCGGGAAGAAAGGCATTATAGAACATTGCAGCAAGCTCAAAACCCAGAATCGCTAAAACCAAAAGAAGGATGCCCCAACCTAAATCTCCAGGCCCAAGAAGGCCCAAGCCGACGGTCGCTCCAATACAAAGGAAAGAAGATCTCCGTAAAAACCGAGCTTTGCGTCCTCCAGAGTCACCCATAAATCCCAGAGCCGGGGCCAAGAAAAAAACAAGGAAGGCTCCTAAGGAGTTCGCCAACCCCCAATACCAATCCCCCAAACCGGAAATGGCTGCGCGACTTGAGGGCGTTCCCGCTGCTGCTGGATCCCCCACAACCAAGATTTTCTTAAAGTAGAGGACATAAAGGGCAGTAATGATGATTGTGGGAAAAGCCGAATTTGCAAAATCGAAGAAAAGCCAGGCCCGGAGCCCCCATTTTGTCCTCTTCCCCTGACGACTAGGGGTCAACGAAGCCACCGCCTCCGGATCTCCTGGGGAAGGAATTTCCAGGGGCCAAGCCCAAACCATCGTCTCAAAGTCTTCAGGGAAAAAGAGTGCCGGAAGGCTTCTTCTTCAGGGCCATAGCGATGTTCTTTCCCAAGAGGGCATGCTCGGCGGACCTCGCAACCCCCTAGACAGCCACCAGCATCACGGTGGATCGCGCAAGCAGTTAAATTGGGCATTGCATGAGGGACATAGGTATCAACCGGACATACTTGCAAGCAGGGACAGGAACATCCAGTACAGGGTTCGAAATCCTCCAAGGGTCCCGTCGCCTCTAAAGATACGGAGAGAACTAAAGCCCCCCGCAGACTCACCCAAGGACCAAACTCCGGATGGAGCAAAAAGGGGACAACCGGAGAAACAATTCCGAGGCCGGCCTCCTCCGCCAGGCCTAAAAAATCCACGGGAGATTTCCCAAAAGGATAGAGGGTGCAGACGGAAACACCCCCTTCCCTAAACATCTTTGCTGCTTCTTCGATCCACCTACGGGACCATTGATCGATCGGGTGTTTTTCCTTTGCCCTTGGAGAATCCAGCCCCTCCCCATCAAACAAGGTGTTCCAAAGCCCCCTCCCTCCAGAACCTATGATCACAATGGACTTGGGTGGGCCCATCTCTCCGAGATTGGGAGAGACTCTTCCCTCCCGGCATTGGCTTGCATCAAAATGTGATGCCTTGGCTACCCCCCAAAGATTGAAGCCTTTTTCTCCGAGAAAGGCCCGGCAGCGTTCCAAGATTGTTTCCAGGGAAGTCATAAGGAAACCCTATTCATAGGACTTGGATAAGGCAAAGCCTTGGTCTTTTTCACAAAAGCTCGAAGTCCTTCAAAGAGACTCAACAGATTCGTTACGATTCCACTCTCCATCCTCGAGAAAGGGGCGTAAGTAAAGAGCGACCTCGCTTGGAGTATTCATGAAAAATGTGCTGAAATCCTTTCTTCTCATCCTTGGCCTAGGGCTCCTTGCTGTGGGGATCTTTCCTCAATGGTTCGGATTAGGAGGACGCATTTCCTTTTTCGATGATTCGAGCCTTGCTCTCCCAGAAACCCCTGAGTTGGAAGACTCAGGGGCCTTTTTGGATATCGACAGCCTTTCCCAAAACGAGGGGGAAAGCGAGAGTCCAGAAAACCCCGAGGTCTCCGAGCGGGAGATCGTCGAAGGCGCTCCCCCCCAAACCCAACAGACCATCCTCGAAGCAATGGGGAGAGTTGTTGATGACTCAGGCAAACCCGTCCCTGGAGCAGAGGTGGGGATCCTTGTGAGGCAAACTTGGAATTTTGGATTTGGACGAGGGGGGAGGAGAAGAGGGAGAGGACGTTGGGGATCTTTCCGTCCGAGCCTTCTGGGCAAAAGCATCAAGACAGATGCTGAAGGTAAATTCCATTTCAGCGGGAAGACCTTTCCAGCAGGCTCCGCGACTCTTGCCATTCGACACTCGGACTTCGCTCCCAAATTAGCATCAAAAAACTGGACTGATAAAAACCTCAAACTGGATTTTGGCGACATTCCCTTACAAAAAGGCGGATCAGCCCAAGGCCAAATCGTCAGTGACAAGGGGGCGGCCATCCCGGGAGCCATCATCCACTATGAACCGCAATCCCGACGCTGGGATCAAAATGGAATTCTAAAGCAGCTCATCCTCCCCGTGAGGAGCGACACGAACGGCTTCTTCAAGATTACCAATCTGCCCAAAGGAAACTTTCAACTGGAAGCAAAAACGGACAGACACATCCCTGCCCGGAGCAAAAGGCTCAAGATCAAGGATCAGGAAAGGATCAATGCAGGCAAAATCACTTTGGAGGTGGGTGCTGATTTAGCAGGAACCATCTTGGATCGCAGGGGTAAACCTGTTGCAGGAGCCACCGTCGACTTCTCCTATGCCATGGGACAGGACATGCGTTCATTCTTTCGAGAGTCAAGGAATCGAAGCAGAGGAAACCGCAATCAAATTCGTAAGATGATGGAGAGATTCCGAAATCGAATGCGATTCCGGAAGAGAGTCAAAACCGATGGCAAAGGGCATTATGAGGCCACCGGACTTCCAAAAACAGGTTTGAGAGTTCGGGTCATTCACAAAGATTTCATCACAGAGGAAAAGCCCAATATCCAGGCTTTACAAACTCCAAGGTTGGATTTTGTTCTTTTTCGAAAACTCGTCCTGCAAGGAAGAGTCGTAGACGCGGAAACGGGTCGTCCGATTCAAAATTTCGCCGTAAAAACCCGTCGAATGGGCAATGTGAATTGGCAACCCCAACAACAGAACCGGGGGTGGAATTCAAATAACAATCGCCGAGGAAATCGTAGCAATTCCCGTCGGGTCACCCCGAGGAAAACAAAAAGCCAAACAGGTCCAAAGAGAAAAAAAAGGAAGCCCTCCCCTAGCGCAAAAGAACTCGCGAAGAAAGCTGCAAGGCAAAGGCAAAACCAAGTTCGACAAGCAAATCGCAATGCACGAATCAGCCAAGCAGAAAGCCGAAAGGCCAGGGAACGCGAGAGATTAAAACAACGTTTTGGCCCTTCGGGGCAAGTGCCCGGCAGTACCCCCGATCCGACTCCTCATAAAAAAGGTTCCTACACCCAAGACGGCCTTCAACCGGGGACCTATCTGGTCTTTGCCTCGGCACCAGGTTATTCCAAGATCTCAGCCGGCCCGGTTGTCCTTCGGAAAGGGAGCCATCCTGTAACTCTCAACATCTCTTTAAAACCTGGACACACCATATCTGGAAAGGTCTTGGATAAGATCACCGGAACTCCCATTGGAGGAGCAAGGCTCGAGTTGTTTTTACCTCCCCTCGAAGAAGGGTCTCCTCCCAACGACCCCCTGGCTCAAGTGTTTAGGCCTCCATCTCCAGGAACAAGACTGGACTCCGTAACAACCGACAGTTCGGGTGCATTCCGTTTTCATGCTCAACTCCCCGGAAGTTTTCGGGTTCGTGCATCGGCCCCCAATCACGCCCAAGCTATGCTTGACTCCATCCGAATCCTTCCAGGCAAAGACAGGAAAAACCTGAACATCGAACTCAGCCCAGGGGCAACAGTTCTCGGAAAAGTCCTCAACCTGGAAAAAGGTACAAGAGGAAACGTCATGTTTGCATCATTGGAGGGCTACAGAAAGATGGTCCCCTTTGATCCGGAAACAGGTTCTTTCGAAGCCCGCGCTCTCCCTCCCGGGCGGTATTTTGTCCGGCTGTTGGCCTATGGTGGGCGCCGCGGGAGAGGTGGGATATTCCGTGCCCTTGCTGAAACTGTCTCAGGAGGGAACAAAGCCCATCCTGACCTAATCCTTCGAGATGGAGCCAAAATCCGATTCAACCTTGACGCCGCCGCAACAAGCCTCGGGCGCATCAAAGGCAATATCCTTTGGAACGGCAAACCAGGCAAAGGTCTCTTTGTGATCCTCAAAAAGAAGAAACAGCCTCAGCCGTCCAACCCAACCCAACCTGGAATGATCAAGCGCATTTTACGACGCATTTCCTCCTCTCTCCAAGCAAGGGTCAACGCCCAAGGAAACTTCATTATCGAAGACATCCCTCCCGGATTGTATGATCTTATGGTCACCCCAACCCGAGGAAGGGATCAAGCAGCCATCGCAAAGCAAGAGGTCACTCTCTTCGAAGGGCAAACACTTCCTCTCAACCTCAACATCGTAACAGGATCCCTCGCCCTCAACCTATTGGATCAAAAAACCAACAAGCCCGTGGGTGGGGGTCGAATCCTCCTTGCCCTGGCAGTTGAGGCCATGGACAAAGCCCCAAAGGCTTGGCGCAAACTCCCCTCATTTCATCAATCGCGTATTCGCAGGGGCAAGATCCGCTTAAAAAACCTCCCAGCAGGTTCCTACCGATACTTCATTCAGGGAGGAGGAATCCTCAGCAAACAAGGGGAGATCTTTGTCGCCTCAGGTCCCATTGCTTCCCCCACAACCCTGCGGGTAGTTCGCAAAAAACAGAAAAAGCAGAAAGCCAAAGGAAGCAAACCAAAAAAGACAAAAAACAAAAAACCCACCACATCTAAAAAAAGCAAGTAGGTTCTCCGGGGCAATTCACTGATCAGGGGATACACTTCAAGCATGCGTTTTCTCCTGGGACTCTTCCTGACTCTGATCGCAGCCAGCGGTTTAGTCGTCTCTGGATTCGTCTTCCTTTCCACGTTGAAGGGCCCAACAAAACCGACGGTCCCTTCTGCCCCAAAGATCCTTATCCCTCGGGAGATCCAAGCGAAAATCCATCACCTGTCTCCATTGACTCCCCCTCCTGCAATCGAAGGTAAACTTGCACCCTCGAACAAAACCCCAAAACAAACCCTTCCTTTTGTTTCAAAGCTCCCCGCCAAATCCCCCGCCAAACACCTGGTCCTTACATCCCTTCCCCCCTCCCCTCTTGAAATCCGAGTCCTAAATGCAAGTAAGGGACAGTTTGCAGCCAAGCTTCACGAGGGTTGCTATCAAGTTCGAGGATTCAGCGAGGGATGGGCCCCTCTTTTTACGATGAACCGTTTCTGCCTGAAATCTGGAACACGGTTCATTCCCGCAAAGATGATCATCCCCGCCAAGAAGGAAGGCCTTCAAAACCTCAAGAGGGATCAAAAGTAGATCGAACCTCATACACTCGAGGGGAAACAGGATGTTTGCCCTGTTGATAGTCTTCTTCCACCCGCTCCATGAGAGTTCCGATTTCGCTCTTGGGCCCTAAAAGCACCGAGTCGCGGTCCGGAAGCCCAATGGCAAGACTTTGAACACTCGCCAGATCCGTTTTTTGCATGGCGAGAAGGAGCCGGGTCGCGTCATAAGGATCGCCTTGAAGATGAACAACTTCGCCCGCCGCCTTTTCCATGAGAGAATCGGTCGGAATCCCGGCCTTGTCTTCAAGGTTCTTTGTTGCCAAGTTTTCCAAGGAAACCAAATCGATTCCCCAGAATTTTAGGTGCCCTTCGGTAACGAACACAATGCTTTGGGCATCATCCAGCACAAAACATAGAATTAGGTCTTCGAAGAGAGGAAGAGTCGCCAGCTTTCCCGGCCCCATGGAGGGAGAGTTTTCTCGGACCCAGTCTCCTGTTCGGATCTGCGGCAAGATTCGGGTCATGGCCAAATCGAAAGGTTCACTTTCAATAGACGCCAAGTGCTCATTGAGTTCTTGGCACATCCGATCAACGTTTTCGTTGAGACTTCCCGGGAAGGCTCGCTCTCGAAGGAAAAGCTCACCCAGTGGAACAGCAAACTCCTGGTGCCCGACTTGGAGAACCGCTCCAAACCCCTCTTGGGTCGGCCCCAGAACCTGTAGATCCTGGTACCGATCTTCCAGACTTCTCTGGAAGGCCAGATAAAAATCCTGCGCTTCCCTCGGCATATCCGCAACCGGACCCCTGCGGAGAGATTTCCCCACAATCAAGCCAGCAACGCCGGCAACGGCCAACCATACAAGAAGCCCTAGCATCCCTCCTTTTATCGTCCATTTCCCAAACTCGCATTAACCCCTGGGGCTCTTGAGACCATGTCAAGTGAACTTCTCCATGAAACAACTTGAATCTTGGGTCGGATTCCCGGATATACTGCTATTGAGTAAAAGAATAAAGAATCCCCCATGACCCAATTCCTCCTAAGAATCGAAGGCAATGAAACAACACAGCCCCTGAGCCTTCAGGGGAAACGTTGGCTGCTCGGTCGCCATCCCAACTGTGATATTCACATCTCCGACCCAAGAGCCAGTAGAGAACACTGCCTTCTCACTCTTCAAGACAACGGGAAGCTTGTGGTGGAGGACATGAGTCCGAAAAACCCCACCCTCTTGAACAATGTCCCCCTCAAGGGACCCACTCAAGTCCAAGTTGGGGATGTCCTCCTCGTGGGCGAAACCAATATCTTGATCGAATCCACCCCTAAGGTTCGAGTTCGCATTGTCAAGAGTTCCGAGGATCCTGACAGCCGAGAAACCCTGATCTTGGATGAGACTCCCACCGACCAAAAGGATGAGACCCTCCTCCTGATCAACCATCTGTCCGACGCCCTTCTCCCTGTTCAATCCCAAGAAGACGCATCCCTCCTAACATTAGAACTCATTGAGAGATGGCTCCCCTGCAATAAGGGTGTGATCACCAAGATCAACTCAAAAAACCAGCTCCAAGTCCTTGCAACCCTCAGTGGAAAAGATGAAGAAACAACGATTCGGATTTCGCGATCCCTGGTCCAGACTCTCCGAAAACTGAAAGCTCCTTTCTGCATCCTCGACACTTCCAAAGAAAATAAAATGACAAAGGTCTTCGAGCAAAAAGGAGGAAAACCATCGGGATTTTTTGTCGCTCCACTCATCACCAGGGAAGGACTCTCAGGGCTCATTTACTTGGAGCGGGACACCCAAAAAGCCTGCAGCAACCGGGATCTTGAGTTAGCTGCAAGCCTGGCAAAAATCCTCTCATCAAGACTCGAGACTCTTGATTTGATCGATCGACTTCAACAGGAAAACATTGAACTTCGCTTGCAAAAAAGAACTCTCCCCCCTTTCCTTGGGAGATCGAAAGCTTGGAAAAAGTTAATCCAACTTGCTGAAAAGCTTGTATTCCACACCCACCCCATTCTCATTCTGGGAGAAACCGGCACAGGAAAGACAGCTCTTGCTCGGCACATTCATTTTCTCGAAAACAAAAAAAGTTCCTCCCACGTTCCTTCTCCTTTTGTCGTGATTGATGCAGAAGCCACTCCTTCCTCCGGAGTGCTCGCCACGGAGTCCCGATTGAGGAGCGAGATTTTTGGAAGCATCAAGAAGGGGATTCTCAAAGCTGGAAAACTCTGTGCCGCCCATCGAGGAACACTGTTCATCCGTTCGGTGCATCAGCTCTCAAAAAAAATCCAGCGAGACCTTTTAGACCGCCTTGAAACAAGCCTCATAGAAGGGCCCCAGGGGAGCACCCCCCTCAAGGTCCGACTCATGGCATCCTCCACAAGGACCCTAAAAGAACTCCTCTCGGGCAATGAACTTATCCCGGAATTCAAACAGTCCCTTTTAATGAATCCCCTTGAAATCCCCCCCCTCCGAGAGCGGAGAGAGGATACAGACCTTCTAACCAGCCATTTTCTCCAAGAGTTCTCCAAGAATTCGGGCCGTGAGCCCCCAGTTCTTTCCCCAAGGGCATTGGAACGGATCTGCTCCTACCATTGGCCCAGAAATGTAACAGAGTTGAGGGAAGTTTTGACGACAGCTGTGGTCCTCTCGAGAGGACACCAAATTTATCCAAAACACCTTCCCTTCCATCTTGGTGGGAAACCTGATTCTTCCGAATCCTCCCCGGCCCTCGCACGCTCTCTCGATGAGGTAGAACGGGACCATATCCTTAAAGTCCTGGCATCCGTGGGAGGCAACAAGCTCCGGGCTGCTGAGATCCTCGGAATCGCCTATTCGACTCTTTTCGCAAAACTTAAAAAATACCAAAAAGAGGGCCATCGAAAGATCTATTAAAGAGGGAGCCAGGAGATGGTTTTCAGACCATCCCGATTCCCGCCAGACAATGGAGAACCGGATCTCCCATCTGACTTTTCCTCCTGTGGAGAGAAAAAAGATCCTGGGTTGCCTACTCCCCCTTCCAACCTTGTAGACTTGCCCCCCATGGTCAAGGCACAAACAACCCATTATCTCGATAATGCAGCCACCACTCCGATGGACCCAGAAGTCGCGGAACTCATGGCTGCCCTCCTTCGAGACTGTTACGGCAACCCCTCCTCTCTTCATTCTCCCGGGATCCGGGCCAAAAAAAAGCTGGATGAGGCCAGAGACCTTCTTCTTGGAATGACCGGAGCATCTCAGCTTGTATTCACAGGTGG
Organism: Planctomycetota bacterium; assembly: GCA_026984035.1. GTDB lineage: Bacteria > Planctomycetota > UBA1135 > UBA1135 > HyVt-539. The sequence continues at coordinate 16,011 of JALSSW010000040.1, read as the reverse complement.
AGGATCCGAAGCGACCAATCTTGCAATGCGAGGCGTTCTCCAAGGAAAGGAAGGCGCCGCGATCCTTGCAGGCCAAGGGGACCACCCCTCCGTCCTAAAAACAGGAGAAGCGCTTTCTCAAAAAGGGTTTAGATTCAAAACCTATCCAGTGGACAACATGGGTGTCCCCGATCTTGCCTCTTTCGAGGCCCTGCTTTCCAAGGAGCTCCGCTTTGTGTCCATCTTGCAGGGGAACAATGAAGTCGGGAGCCTTGCCCCCCTTGGGGAGATGATCGGCCTCGTTCGGGAAAAGGCTCCCCGTGCTCACATTCATATCGATGCGGTGCAAGCTTTTGCCAAAATCTCCCTTGATTTGGACCGATTGGGAGCAGATTCCATGACTCTTGCAGCACACAAAATCCATGGTCCCAAGGGTGTTGGGGCACTCGCCCTGGGTCATAGATTCCCTCCCCAAGCTCTGATCACCGGAGGCGGTCAAGAGGACGGCCTTCGCAGTGGAACAGAGAATGTTCCCGGGATCGTAGCCTTCGCCAAAGCGGCCGAACTATGGATTTCGCGGCAAAGCGAAGAGTCCGGGCGAATCCGTGCCTGGCGAGACCGCCTGGAGGCGAACCTAACAAAACAGGTCCCCGAGCTTCGCCGTCTGGGAGCAGACCTGCGCCTCCCCAACATTCTCTGTATGAGCCTTCCCGGCGCTCGGGGCGAGGTTCTCATGCACCATTTGGAGGAAGAAGGAATTTACATCAGCACTGGGAGCGCCTGTAGCCAAAGGGCTGAAAAACGAGGAAAAACAGGATCTCACGTCCTCCAAGCGATGGGTTTGGACCAAAAAACCATACAAGGAGCCATCCGCATTTCCTTGGGCCGCCTGACGGTCGAAGAGGACCTGATTGCTCTCGAAGAGGCGCTTCCCAAAATCATCACAAAACTAAAGACTCTGGGGATGGCCTGATGCCGATCGTCGATCTCGTGGTTCTCCGGCCGGGGGAGATTTCCCTCAAGGGAGGAAACCGTCGTTACTTCGAAAAAATTCTTCGAAAAAATCTTCGAGCACTTCTCGGTAAGGACATCCCCATCGAACGGCTCTGGGGAAGATTCTATTTGGGGCCGATCCCAGGAGGAGGAGAACTTGGAAATGCAAGGGCACTTGCCCAGAAGGCAGCTAAGGTTTTTGGAGTCGCTAATACGAGCCCCGCTTGCAGGGTAGAGACCAACGAGGAAGCAATCACCAAGGCCTGCATCGAGTTAATGGGCCAAGAACTGCTCCCACAAAAGGGCACCCGGGAGGCCAGTTTTGCCGTTCGAGTCCGACGAGCGGATAAGACATTCCCCAAACGCTCCATGGATTTTGCCCGCAGCTTGGGCGGCACGCTCATCGACGCCTTTCCCCAACTCAGGGTAGACCTGGACCATCCTATGATTCCTCTCGGAATCGAAATCCGGCCCGAAGGGAGTTTCATCTTCCTTGAGCAATTCAAAGGAGCCGGGGGGCTTCCGGTCGGCTGTGAAGGAAGAGTTTTATGTCTCCTTTCGGGTGGAATCGACTCCCCAGTCGCCGCTTGGCAGATGATGAAACGAGGCTGCCGCGTGGACCTCTTGCATTTCGACTCTCGGCCTTTTATCGGAGAGGGGAGCCTGCAGAAAGTCCGCCGCCTGGCCCATTCACTGAACGGATGGCAAGGGCGGACAAGGCTCGGAATCGTCGAGTTTTCGGAGATCCAGACCAAGCTCCGGGATCTCCCGAAAGAGGGTTATCGGACGATTCTTTACCGCCGTTTCATGCTCCGAATTGCCGAACGCATCGCAAGGGAGCGGGGAAATGGCGCCCTTGTAACCGGAGACAGTCTCGGGCAAGTTGCCAGCCAGACCCTAGAGAACCTCCATGTTGTCGCTGCTGCCTCCGAAGGGCTCCCGATCTTCCGCCCCTTAATCGGCTTCGACAAAGAGGAGACAATGGCCCTGGCCCGCAAAATTGGAACCTTTGAGATCTCCATTGAACCCTTCGATGACTGTTGCACCCTGTTCCAACCGGAGCAACCGGTGACTCGGGGAAAAATCGAAGTGGCCGAACGGCTTGAGGCAAAAGTAGATATAGAAGATCTTGTCACCAGGGCGGTCGAGGAATGCCACTGGGAAACGTGACCCAGGGACAAAGATCCTGTAGATTCCGCCCCCTCGACATCCCCATCTGACCACCGACACCAAACCTCCGACAAGCGACCGTGAGTCAAAAGAGCAAGCTGAAGGATCCAACAGACACGCCAATGATGGTGCAATACCTCGCCATCAAGAAGGAGCATCCCGACTCCATCCTCTTTTACCGGATGGGGGACTTTTACGAGATGTTCTTTGAGGACGCCAGAGAGGCTTCTCGGGTCTTGGGGATCACCTTGACATCGCGAAACAAGGGGGAGCGGGCCATCCCCATGGCCGGGGTTCCCGTCAAAGCCTCAGATCAATATCTCGTCAAATTAATTCGGGCTGGTAAACGGGTTGCTATTTGCGAACAAGTCCAAGACCCCAAGGAGGCTAAGGGGCTGGTCAAGAGGCAGGTCGTAAGAATCGTCACTGCGGGGACTCTAACAGAAACCGAAATCCTCGAAGAACGAGAACCGAATTGGTTGCTCGCCCTCTCCCCCCTCAAAGATCGGATCGGGCTTGCATGGCTCGACCTTTCAACGGGTCGGTTTTTGGTGACAGAATGTCTCCCGAACCGACTCGAGGACGAACTCGAGCGCATCGATCCAGCAGAACTGCTCATACCTGAGACTTGGGGGCAAGAAAGAAAGGAAAAGGGGACCCTCTTTCCCGGCCTCTCTGCCAATCTTCGCCAGGTGCCTGACTACGATTTCAACCCAGAGGAAGCCGCCCGTGTCCTACAGGACTTTTTTCATACATCTGGACTGGAAGGCTATGGTCTCGATGCGGGGATGATGCCCGCAGCGGTCTCCGCCGCCGGAGCCCTCGTTCGATATATCCAAGAAACGCAAAAAACAGAGTTGGGGCACATCCGCAAGGTCGAGATCTTCCAACGCGGCAATCGAATGACCTTGGATCGTGCAACACGGTCCTCGCTGGAGCTTGTCCGAACACAGCGGGATGGAGAACGCAAAGCATCTCTTCTTGGAACCATCGATCAAACCGTCACCCCCATGGGTGCGCGGCTCCTGCGGGAGCGCATCTTGGCACCCTTCGCAGATATCGCCGCCATCCATCATATCCAGCAGGGCATCCAAGAATGCCTTGACGATCCATCCCTCACAGAAAACCTGCATGAGCACCTCACCAAAATCTACGATTTGGAACGGCTTTCGGGACGACTCAGCACAGGAAGAGCCAATGCTCGAGATCTTCTGGCATTACAACAAAGCCTGCAGCACTTGCCGGGATTGGTCAGCTCTCTCGCCAAGGCTCAGAGTGAGATCCTTTTCGACCTAGGCAAACAACTCGATCCCTGTCCTGATCTTGCCGCAAAAATCGAAGAGCGCTTGGTTCAGGATCCGCCCATCACCCTCAAAGAAGGCGGGCTGATTCGAGATGGCTATGACCCCGAGCTGGACGAGCTCCGCTCCATCGGCAAGGAAGGCAAGGATTGGATGACTCAATTCCAAGCCAAGGAGATCGCAAAAACGGGCATCGGCCATCTTAAAGTCGGTTATAACCGGGTTTTCGGCTACTTCCTCGAGATCCCGCGCAACACAAATCCGTCTCAAATCCCGGCGGGATATATCCGCAAGCAAACCATCAAAAACGCCGAGCGCTATGTGACTCCCGAACTCAAAGAATTCGAAACACGGGTGCTCAAGAGTGAAGAGATCTCTCGAGATCTTGAATACCACCTCTTCCTTGAGTTACGCGATCTGCTCTCGGAGCAAGTTCAAAGGATTCTCGAAGCTGCAGCCATCGTCGCCGAGATCGACGTGGTGGTCGCCCTCGCTTCCCATGCAAAGAAGCGGGCTTGGGTTCGTCCCGAGGTAGGTGAAGACAGAGAGCTTTTGATCGAAGATGGACGACACCCGGTCCTGGAGGCAACCGTCACAGGAGAACCATTTGTCCCCAATGACACCAACATTGAACCGCCATCCCGAAGCCTTATTATCCTGACCGGCCCCAATATGGCTGGCAAATCCACCTACATCCGACAGGTCGCACTCATTTGTCTGCTCGCTCAAATCGGTTCCTTTGTCCCAGCCAAAAAGGCAAAGATTGGACTCGTTGATCGCATTTTCACTCGGGTAGGCGCGGCCGATGAAATCTCGAGGGGAAACTCCACATTCATGGTAGAGATGAAGGAGACCGCCAATATCCTCAACAACGCTACGCGGAGGTCCCTTGTGATCCTTGATGAGGTCGGCCGAGGCACAAGCACCTATGACGGTCTCTCCATCGCATGGGCCATCTGTGAAGCCCTTCATGACCAAATCGGCTGCCGCACTCTCTTCGCAACCCACTACCACCAAATGACCGAGATGGCTGACCTCCTGGAAGGAGTCCACAATTGCCACGTGGCGGTTAACGAATGGGGAGAAGACATCGTCTTTCTCCACCGGATCCAGGACGGGGGAACGGACAAGTCCTACGGCCTTCATGTCGCAAAACTCGCGGGCATCTCAGCCGACATCCTGACTCGCGCCAATGAGATCCTTCAACGTCTTGAAGAAGAAGGTCTTGCCATGAAACCCGGGATGTTCCGAAAAAGCCCAAAAAGAAATATGCGGCAACTTGAGTTGTTCCGCCCCCCTGCCGACCGACTTTTAACCGAGATCGAACAACTCGATCCGGATCAGCTCTCGCCCGTCGAAGCCTTATTGAAGTTGAAAGAATTCAAGGACAAATACACATGATCAAAGCAAACAAGGATTTCCCCAACCGCCCCTTCGAAAATGGCCCCATCCAAGATGTCGTGGTCAAAAAACTTGGAAAGTTCCTCGACGATCGTGGCTGGCTTTGCGAACTCTGGCGCAACGATGAACTCAGTGATCCGGAATATACACCTGTCATGAGCTATCTTTCTCTCACAGAGCCATTAACCCAACGGGGTCCCCACGAACACGAGGACCAAGCTGATCTCTTTTGCTTCATCGGGCCTGGAAATTTCAAACTGGTTCTTTGGGACAACCGCCCCGACTCTCCAACCTTTTGGCAGAAAATGACCCTATATGTTGGCATCGACAATCCGGCATCAGTTCTGATCCCAATGGGAGTGGTCCACGCCTATAAATGCATATCCCAGACCTCTATGGGAGCTGTGATTAACCTCCCAAACAGTCTCTATGCAGGAGAAAACAAAAAGGGCCCTGTGGATGAAGTCCGCCACGAAGAAGACCCCAACACCCCATTCGTCGTTTAACGGTCGAGCGTTGTGCGGATCAGCCCCACAACCCTCAAAACCTTCCCGCTTCCCCACCGGAAAAAGCCGAGTAAAAAAATGGTCGCTTTTTGATTCAAGAGCCCTTTATCCCTGAAGAGCATTAGGCCCTTCGGCTCCCTGGGTCTTGGGGGGGAGCAGTGCTCGCCCGACCCGGGGGGTCTAATTCAGAAAGGGGAAAATCATGAAAGCGATTCTTTTTCAGGCCCTCCTAGGATTAGTCCTGTTTTGTTCTTCTGCCTTCGCGCAGGTCCATATTTCCGGCCACATTGATGGGAACACCCTTCATTACACCGTCTCCGGCCTCAGACCCAACACGACCTACAACATGGTCGTCCAACATGACCGACCGGGAGGCCAAAGCTCCCAAAACTCCAAAACCACTGATAAAAACGGTGTCATCAGAGATTCGGGAACCCCGGGGAACGACAAGATCAAAGAGGGAGACTCCGTTACCCTCAAGGTCCAGACGACACCCAAAAACCAGCAAATCCAGTCGAAGACCTTTACAAAGAAACGCAAAAAGAAAGGGAAAGACCGCTGGTATTACTATATTCCTGTCATAGGACAAATCCTCTGGCTCTTTGGCGCATGAAAAAAAAAGGCTTCATTTTCTGCTCAGTCCTGGGACTCTTCGGAGTCCTGGGGTTTGGCTTTACTCTCCTCCACTCCTCTCCGAATCAGGAGAGCTTAGAGAAAAGGGAGGGACCAAAAACCTTCTTCACTTCTCTGGAGCAAGGGGAGTCGTTGCAAGTTGGAGAAAAGCCCAAACTCCCCTCACCTTCCTTTCGAAAGAGTCGTCCTCTCGCAGTGGTCTCTAAAAATCAAGAGGCGACCAAAACAAAACAGGGAAGGATTCTTCTGCGAGGAAAACTGGTTGATGTCACCGACAAAATACACAGATTAGGCGGAATCCCGGTCTCCCTCTTTCTGGATGGAAGGGACTACCTGGCAATCACCCAGGACCAGGGGCTCTTTACCTTCAATATTCCCGCTAAAGAAAAATGGGGATCGTTCATCCTCTCTCTACCTCATGAAGACTACTTTTTTCCTCTTTCAGGAATCGACCTTGTGGACGGCCCCTCCTTTGCCATTCCTTTGTTGAAAAAAGCCCGAACTGGAAAACTCCTTCAATGCCCCATCCTTCCCTGGGCGGCGATCCAGCTCAAAGCCGAAGGGCCACAGGGAAAAGATCTGGAACAAGCTCGGATCTTCGTTCGACCCCTGGCAAGTCCGGCCTCCTTGGGCAAAGACCGTTACCGGCTCCCAGGACGTACGATCACCCAAGATCCTCCCCTTGGCCCGGGAATCGGAACCACGAAGGGGAAGGGAATCTTTCGCTGCCCAAAGATCCCCCCCAAAATCCCTCTTCATGTTCTGGTAATCGGAGGGAACAAGCTCCGCACTGAAACCACAACCCCAGCCCTAAGACCAGGGCAAACCCTGGAATTGTTTTTGCGGCTTCTTCCACACCCTCGCTTAAAAAAAAATATTCTCAAAGTTCTCGACCCCAAAGGAAAAGCGATCCCAGGAGTAAGGGTTTGGCTCTATGACCAAAAGGAACAAACCTTTGGGCGACTCTTTTCCAACCCATCCAAAAACTTCGTTTTCCTTCCTCCCAAGGGCGCAGGCCGGATAAGAGTCTGGGCCCCAGGATATCGCCAGAACGAAATTCTTTTTCGGAAAGGAGGAGAACTGGAGAGTCCACTCCAGGTTCGACTTCTACCCGGAGGAAGAACCCTGACTGCGCAAATCCGCAAAGATGGGAAACCTCTCCCCGGGGTCGTTCTCCAAGCCAAGGAACTCCCATCCCGGCCATGGTCCCTCTCATGGACCCAGCAGACCGACTCACAGGGGATGGCCCGCATTCGCGGACTCTCTTCAAGAGCGGGCATCCTGCTTTTCTTCACAAACCTGAGGGGGAAATTTTCTGGAATCGGCCCGACCCTGGTCCCTGATCCCCCTATCCTCGAACACTGGGCAGGAGACACCGTAGCTCTCTTCTCCATCCGGGAGGGGGCCAGGATTGAAGGAGATATCCAAGGATTTCAAGGAGACCCCCGAGATCTATCCTTGGAGGCAAGCTATCGAGGAAACAGCGCCAAGGGGTCGTGGAAACAATTTCTCTTTACCATTCCCCTCCAAGGAGAACGAACCCAAAAAGGCTTTCATTTCTCACACAAAGGACTTCCAAGAGGAGAATATCGGATCCGAATCGGAGCAAAGGTCTTGACTCAATTTTCCCTTGTCCCGGGAGAGCTCAGAATTCGGCAAAAGCTAATCCAACGATAGAAGCAAAACCTCGGAGAACCATTCTTCAAAAACCTGTGCATTCTCCAAAGCAAGACTCATAAATGTAGGCCGATCCGAACGCAGTAAGAGGAGAGGAGGGTATCCGTGCGCCAAGAGGAATTGGCCCGTAGCGAGTAGAGCAAGAACAGCATTTTCGCTCTCAAAGGGACTCATCCGAAGGAATTGCCTACAGAGGGCTGCGGCTTGGATCACAGGATGTTTGCCTCGAAATTCGGAAAGAGGTGCAAGATATGCGTTTGTTTCGCGAAATCGTGCAAGAAGCCTGGGAAGAAGCACTGGACGGGGAGCTTCGAAACCGTGAGGGAGATCCCAGGCCTGACCCCGACGGAGACCAAGAACCCGGTCAGGTAATCCCTGAATTAGCCGCCTATAATCCAGGAGTAAACTGGGTCCAGTGGGAAGAACTTTACGCTCGGCACGCTCCTCGACAAGGTCAAGAAGGATGTTGAGATTCCGGATCAGTCCATATTCTCGATGTTGCGGCAAAAACCGACTGGGCTTCCCCAGGAGAACCGCGGCCACATCATCCTGGCTCAGACACCAACCCCTCGCCCCCATCAAAGCCTGAATCCAACGATGACGTCGGACCCGATGCACAATCCAAGGATCCCAAGAAGGCGGTTTCTCAAGGGCCTCCTGGGCGAGCCTCAAATCGAGGGCCCCCAAGGGGCCGATTTCTGTGATCCAGCCTTTCATTCTTATATTCCAAGGAAAGAATACTCCAAACTCTGGACCGGGTCGGAAAATCTGCAGTGAAAACGAACCAGCATCTGGTCCGGTTCTTCATGAAATCGCAAGAACAGTTCAAATAAAGGGTCTTGTCCGCGAAAATTCTCCAAAAGGCTATCGCCCCCAACGGGACCTTCCTAAGGGGGAAAAGACCGTAAATTCAAAGATTCTCCGTCTTAGGAGAAAAGCGCTCTTCGAAAGGTCCAAGGTTATGGATAATGCAATCAAGATGAAAAGGCTCAAATAAGAAGGATCGTGTTAGAAGTCTCCCTGGAAAAATAAGAACGACTATCCCTCCCAATGAAACATCATGGCAAACCAAGAACAGATTCCCCCAGCCCCCCTCCCCAAAAAGAAAAAGGGTTTTCGAATTTTTCGGACGCTCTTCTATCTCATCCTCTCTTGCTTACTCCTCCTCACAATCATCATCATCCTGATCCCCTATGCCCTCTCCTCCAATAAATCGAGGGAATGGATCCGAAAAAGCATAGAAAAGGAACTGGGTGTCCCTGTCCAACTCGAGGCAATGGACTTTAGTTGGAGCAACGGGCTTTCGCTGGGAGGGTTGGCGATTCAACAACCCAAAGACTTCGGGGAGGGAACGGCTCTCTCCTTTCAAGGCCTTCACGCCGACATCTCCTTGAAGGCTTTAACCAACCTCCTATTCGAATTGGAGGTCGAAATCCAGGACCCAAAGATCCACGTCATCGTCAACAAGGAAGGCAAATCCAATTTAGACGCCCTTTTTCCCCAAGCCGTCTCCACTCAAAGCATGAGAAGGCGAAAAAGGCCGACTCCAAAAAGCCAAGATCAAGAGCCGAACTTTTCCCTCTTCTCCCAAGAGGCGAGAGAAACCCTAAAGAAAGTAAAGGTTCAAATGGCCCTCCGACACGGTGAAATCCAACTCGAAGACCACCAAGCAGGTTTAAATCGCACCCTCTCGGATCTTGAAATTCGAATCGGGAATGGAGGCTTTGGTGACCCCTTCCGGGTCTCAGTCGAGACAAAGATCTTAAATGAAAAGAGAGAGCCCGTTGGAAGCCTTGGGATGACAGGTGAAGTGCCCATCCTCCCCGACCTCCCCATTCAACTAACCATGAGGAATTCCAATGTAGATCTACGCTCCCTTAAAGGCACGATTGACAGTCTCTTGGGCAACCCTTTCAGTGCTTTCGAAGGATTCCTCGATGGGAACCTGGGTGTTTATCTACATCAAAAGAATGGGAAACTGGTCAAGGTGAGACTGAACGGAAACATGGTCATCAAAGACCTCAAAATACACGATGGCCCCCTGGGTAAGGGCAAGGGCATCGATATCGCAAAAGGAATCATTCGTCCCCGTATCGAGATCGATCCTTCTGACAACAGTCTTTCGGTGGAAGGGACCATGGCAGACCTAGGTTTCCTCCAAATCCACTCTCTCCCTGAACAGGCTGCTCGTGCTCTTTTGGAGCGGGAAAAGGATTTAGGAGGAGCACTCGGCCTTCTTGTGGAAGTGGATTTAGAGCTTCTCGCCAAACAACCGGGTCTTCTTCCAAAAGGAATTTGGAAGGGAGTTGTCAGTGCTAAGCTTGCTTCCTTTTTAGAAAGGGGCTGGAAGAAAACCCAAAGGATCCCCCTTGGACTTGAGATCGAAGGCGGACAAATCGACATTCAGGGGCCTTTTCTCCCTGAGGGTTTTGTTCCTCCCAAAGGTTTTGTTGTGGAGGCCAGATCTGAATTCCAAATGGATGCTCCCGAAAACAAGGCGGCCCTCCGCATAAGCGCAGAAGGGATGAAGCTCACCAGCGATTCCCGGTTCACCCAAGACGGAAACCTTCAAAGCCATATAGAAGCGGTTTTTGAGACGGATCGATCCAAACCCCTTTGGAAGCCATTTGTCCCCAAGGGGATGGAACTTCAAGGTCTAGGAAGATTCGTGGCGGATCTCCAAGGGCAACTGCAGGACTCGCCCATGGATTCCCTCAGGATGAAAGCTCATCTAACGGCCCCCCGTCTCCAATATCTTGGGAATGATCTCGAACCCTTCCGACAAACCATCGACCTGAAAAAGGGCGTTCTGACTCTCCAACCTGACAAGCCCACCAAACTGAATGGTGGAGAATTCAGCTTCGGGGCCAGCGCTCCCATAGGGAATGAAGACAAACCCCTCTCCTTCAACCTCAGTTGGCGCGGGGGAAGGGCCGGAGGTGGAGTCCTTCCTGTTCTCCGCTATGCATTTCCCCTTCTAGCGGGGATCCCAATAAACGATGTGAGCAAACTCGCCGGAATTGACTTCTCCTCCATTGCATCCCTTCACCTGGAAGGGACCGGCCCCCTTCCCAAGGACACCTTGTCCCTGAACCGATGGAGCGGGAAAGGGAGTATCTATTTGAGCAAAGGAGGCTTTCGTCCCAGCAAGCAACTCGAAGGCCTGCTCAAACTATTAGGACAAAAAAGCAAGATTACCTTCGATGATGCTGTTGCAAAATTCGAGATCAAAGATGGCAAAATCGCAACCCATGATCTGAAGGTGGGAGGAAAGGACGGAATCATCCTTTTAAAGGGATGGACAAGTTTGGCCGGGACCCTCAATTATAAAATTGACTTGACGGACGTCTTTAAGAAGAGCAAACGAGGGCGACAAATCCTTAAGGCTCGTGGGAACAAGCCCATCCAAATCCAGATGACCGGATCTCTGAGCTCTCCCACCCTTCAAGCCGAGGACTTCGTAAAAAAGTTCCTCCAAGATGGATTGAAGAACGCAGCCAAGAGCTTTCTCCAGGGCTTGGGAAGGGGAAAGACTCCTGGAAGAGCTCTCAAAGATCTCTTGAAAGGCTTAAAGCGCAAATAGAGGATCGATGAGCCATCCATTGCATGTTTCATGACCTCGAGGAAAACAGATGTTCCCAACATTCTTCTGCCTGCCCCTTCTGATTGCCTCCATCTTTGCTTTTCCCCCACAAACCCCAAAGGCTTCGGGTTCCGAGAATTGGCGCGGCGAGGTTCTCAAAACTTTGGCCAAAGCAGGGCTTGGTGAGAAGGATCTGGGATACCGCCCTAAGAATTGGTGGACGGCTTTTCCTCGGATGGATCAAACCCCCTTTCTCCTTCCTCACTTCAAAGAACTCTTTGCGAGCCCACTCGACCTCCCTTTTTTTACACGGGGTTTTGGGAAAGCCATTGAACGATTCCTTCCTTCCCAGCTCCCTTCTCCCCAGAAAAAACCCGGAGGTCGATTGCGACGTCTTCTTTATTATCTTGCAGTCGACAGACTCATAACGGGTTTTCGAACCTACTCAGCCAACCTGGCTCCGGACGCACACCAGAAGACACCACTCTTTCATGCCCTCCTTGCTGTCCAGAAGGTCGGGGGGCAACCCACTCGCCTCATCAGCTTTGGAAAAGAGGCCGATTATCCAAACCTAAGAAAACGTTTGCAAAAGGATCTACGAAATCTGCCCTCACCCTTACGCCTTCCTCTCGCAAAGTTGCTTCTCAACAGCCTCGACGCCTATTCCTGGACCAAAAAGTCTCTGCGCAACGTCCCGCCCAAGCTTGCACAAAGAATCGAGACACTGAGTAATTTGGGCGAGACCCAGGGAGATGGAAACGGGTTTTTCCCGGAATTGGAAGATGTATGGAAACGCTTGGATTTCCACTCAATGGCTTATGCCGGTTTTAAAGCTTGTGAGGCCCTCGAGCGTGCAGAGTCCGAGCTGATCCTGGCAATGGCCACACTGGACCCGGAACAAAAGCTTGCCCTGCGCCACTTCGACTTTCGCTGGGATTCTCCCCTAGGCCCCATCGTCATCGCAGGGACTGGGAAAGACCGCCACAAGGAGCGCCGTCCCTTTCTCGCAATTGACCTTGGGGGTGAGGATCAATGGCTTGCCCCTATTGCCACCGCTACCTCCAGCCGCCCCCTCAGCCTAGCGCTCGACCTCGGCGGGGCCGACAGGTACATTGCCGATGAAAACGACGGGCCCAGTCAAGGAGCCGGCATTCTTGGAATTGGGATATTAATGGACTGTGGAGGAGATGATTTCTACCAACTCAACTCCACAGGACAGGGCTTTGGACAATGTGGAATCGGGATCCTTGTCGACCGGGGAGGTGACGATCGTTATGAGGCACACTTTTCAGCCCAGGGAGCGGGGGTTCTCGGGATCGGGCTTTGCCTGGACGGATCAGGCAACGATCATTACCGCCTCTTCGCCGATGGGCAGGGAATGGGTCTTCTCGGCGGAATCGGTGTCCTGGGAGATGCCGCCGGCAATGACGATTACTTTGCGGAACCTCTCGCATCCAAAACCGGCAGGGGGGATTACCACTCCAAGGGAGGAATCTCCGTCAGCTTCGCCCAAGGAGCAGGAGGAGGACGTCGGGGAGACGGAAGCGATGGGCACAGCTATGCAGGAGGTCTTGGGGCCCTTTTAGATCTCAGCGGAGATGATCACTATAAGGCGGGGAACTTCTCCCTTGGGATCGGTTATTGGTTTGGGACGGGCCTGGTTTGGGATGGGGGCGGAAACGACACCTATGAATCCAGCTATTTCACCCAAGCTTCCGGGGCCCATTTCGCCATCGGAGTCATGGTAGACGAGTCCGGAAACGACATCCACCGACTCGTCAACACCTCAGGGGCGGGAATCGCCTTTGGTTGGGATCTGGTAAACGCCCTTCTCCTCGATGTTCGAGGAAACGATCTCTATGAAGCCAAGATCATTTCCCTGGGAAGTGCGGAAGTCCGTTCCAACGCTTTCCTCATTGACCTCCAAGGCGATGACTCTTACAGGTTCGGAATCAAAAAATCTCCGATCGGCCTTGGGGGAGTGGACCATCGAACCGAATACAAAAAGGTCCGTTTTTTTGCTCCCTATAACGCTTTAGTTTCGCAAATAGCTTTTCTTCTCGACCTCGGGGGCAAGGATCAATACACCAAGCTCAAGCCCAAGGGAGAACCCTTCCCAAAGCGTAAGGACGGAACCTTCCTTCAAGGAGGAAATCCGAAAACCAACAACTATGCGATCTTCGATGATCGCTAGAAATGGTTAGAGACGATAACGTTCGGGCAGGATCGCGTCCAAGCGACGCTTCACCTCATCAGGGACCAGGTCAGGCGGAGTCATCAGCGAATGTTCGAGAACCTCCGCGAAAGGAGTAGGAGGGGAGCCTGGGATCTTGGCCGCCAAGTTTCGGACCACCCTTTTCGCCATCTCGACATTTTTCCGAAGAACATCGAGGACGGATCGCACGTCTACATCCTCCTCCTCTTCGTGCCAACAGTCATAGTCAGTGGCCAAAGCCAAGGTCGAATAACTGATACCGGCTTCTCGTGCAAGCTTGGCCTCTTGAAGATTGGTCATCCCAATCACGGTTACCCCCCAGCTCCGATAGAGAAGGGATTCCGCCCGTGTTGAGAATTGAGGACCCTCCATGCAAAGATACGTTCCTCCTTTGTGCACCTTTGCCCCCGATTCCACCGCCGCCTGATACACAAGATCGGCCAAAACCGAACAGATGGGATCAGCGAAATGGACATGCCCCACAAGGCCCTCGCCAAAAAAAGTATCCGGGCGGTGCCGCGTCCGATCGATGAATTGATCAATGACGACAAGGTCTCCCGGAACAATCTCTTCTCGCATACTTCCCACGGCAGAGATCGCCAGGATGGCATCCACTCCCAGCATTTTCATCGCATAGAGATTCGCTCGAAAAGGCAGTTCATTGGGCAAAAGGCGATGTCCCAGGCCATGACGAGGCAAAAAGGCGACTTCAGTCTCCCCTATCCGCCCCTCTACAATCGGCCCAGAAGGCGCCCCGAAGGGGGTTTCCAGCTCCCGTGTTTGTTCATCCAGCAGACCCTCTATCTCATAGAGGCCGCTTCCTCCGATCACGCCTAGTTTTTTCATTGTCGTCCTTTTTGGGCCAAAGGGACTGGTTTTAACCCGGAGCCAGCAACAATGAAAGCGAGTCTGACCGTTGCCCCAGCCCTCTCCTCCTGCCAGAATCGTTGCCCGTTTTGTCTTGGGGACCTGAAGGAATCCGGAATCGGTCCAAGATTGGGGTTAGCAAAAGAAAGGAGTCTTCATGAGAGGGATCGAAGTATTTGATGTGGGGAAGTGGCGGTTCCGAGAAGATCTGAAGATCCCCGAACCCCAAGAGGGGCAAGCCCGGATTAAAGTGCTGGCCGCAGGCATCTGCGGAACAGATATCCATATTACTCATGGGGATCCCAGCCTCACAAAGCTCCTCAGGATTCCCTTCGTTCTCGGGCACGAGTTCTGTGGCTTCGTGGATCGCCTGGGACCCAACACTTCCGGACCAGAGAAGGGAACTTATGTCTCCGCCGAAATGCATGAATGGTGTGGAAAATGCCCGGCCTGTCTCTCGGGTTCTTACCACGCATGCCAAAACACAAAGATCCATGGCCTCAACCTGGATGGATGCTTTGCAGAATACTTGGTCATCCCTGTGCGGAACTTAGTCGTTCTCCCCGAAGACCTGCCAAAAAAAGGGGCGGCAATCCTGGACCCCCTCGGGAATGCCGTTCACACCGCCCTCAAAGTTCCCCCTAAGGGAAAAAACGTGGCTGTGATCGGCTATGGCCCCATCGGGGCCATGTCAGTCGAGGTCCTCCTTTTTGAGGGTGCAAAAAATATTTGGATCACTGACGTCAATCCCAAAGCCTTGGACCGGGCAAGAGCTTGGGTCAAAGAAAAGGATTGCGAAAACAAGATCCATGTCCTCTCCACTTCCGGTGATTCTCGAGAAAAGGCAATTCAGACCATTCTCACGGAATCGGGAGGAGGAGTGGATGTGGTCCTGGAGATTTCAGGACATCCAAACGGTATCAATGATGGGCTGAGGATTGTTCGACCCGCTGGAGATTACGTTCAGCTCGGTCTTCCCAGCAGCGATGTAACGATCCATGACTTTGGACCCAATGTGGTCTTTAAGGGCATCACCATGCACGCCATCATTGGAAGAGAAGTCTTTGCCACCTGGAAAAAAATGTTGGAACTCCATCAGAGAGGATTCGACATCGCAGGCATGGTCACAGGAGAATATCCCATCGAAGAATTCGAAACGGCTCTCACTCGTTTCACCGAAGGTGATGAACAAAAAGTCGTCCTCTGGATGAATGAGGATCACTCTTGAAAGAAACTGCGAGGAAAAAACACCGCAGGGGAAACACAGCGTAAAAAACGCAAGCAAAAGAACCAGGCTTACCACTGAACCAAAAATACAATTTGAGTCACAAGAAAACCGCTGATTCATAAGGACAGGTGAAGAGATGTACCAGAATACGAAACAGAGACTGGCCAAGGAACTTGCAGAGATCCAAGAAGCGGGTCTCTTCAAGGAGGAACGGATCCTCCAAGGTCCCCAAGGAGCGGAAATCCGTGTCCCCCAGGGGGAAGTCCTCAATTTCTGCGCCAATAATTATCTGGGACTCTCCAATAATGAAGAGTTGAAAAAAGCTGCCTCCCAAGGGATCCAAAACTACGGCTTCGGTCTCTCCTCGGTCCGGTTCATTTGTGGAACCCAGAGCATCCACAAGGAGCTGGAAGCTAAAATCTCCGATTTTATCCGCACCGAAGATACGATCCTTTACA
>JALSSW010000039.1 GCA_026984035.1 Planctomycetota bacterium | reverse complement strand
TGGCCGGACTCTCTTTTTCTGTCTACTCATGATTCTGGTCGGTGGGTTGGCCCAAGTCCTGAGCCCCCTTAGACCAAGCCATCCTGAGGTCGCGGCATCCCTTCTTCATCGGTTTTTTCCCGGGAGGGGTGCGGATTCTGGCCAAGTTTCGTTCGATTCCTATCCTGCGCTTCTTCCCCCACCTCAAGGCTATTGGCAGGCCTTCCGGCGATCCAAGCTTGGAGGGACCAAGCATGGCGCCTCCAGGCCCAACATCCTTCTTTTTTTCCTCGAGAGCGTCCGCGCCAATGCCACGAGCGTTTACAATCCTTCACTCGGAACCACTCCTTTTCTTGCTCGATTGGCTAAGCGCTCCCTTGTAGCTGAACATGCCTATGCCTTTACGAACGGGACCGCCAAGGAACTGTTTACCGCCTTCAGCGGGCACCCCCCCCGCTTGACCCGGGAGCATGTCGAAGCAGGGAGGCTGCCAACAGGGTCGGGACTTCCCCGGGAGTTGGTGCGGCTGGGATACCAAACGGTCTTTTTTTACGCAGCCCTGGAATTTCATGAAAGGCAGCTCCTCCTGATGAAGGATCTGGGGTTCCAGGAACACTATACCGGGCCTCGGCTGGCCCATGCCTTTCCCGAGGTCTTGAGGTTTAGCAAAAGAGCAAAGCAGAAGCTGGATAATCATAGGTCCGCAAAGGAACTGAGCATTCTCCGAAATTACTACGGATACGAAGATCGGAGTCTTGTGGACCCGATCCTAAAATGGATCCGAAACCACAAGGGAAAGCCTTGGTTCCTTTCAACGCTCAATCTCACAACCCACCATCCCTACCATGCCCCTGCCTCGTGGAAACGCCGCCATTTCCCAATTCCAAAGGACCACCCCCTTCCGGCAGAGTTCCAGGAATACTTGAATGCGGTGGCCTATCTGGATTCTGTCCTGGAAGAGCTTTTTGGGAGAATGGAGCGGGAAGGCTTTTTGAAAAATACCATTGTCATTCTTATGGGGGATCACGGGGAGTCTTTCAAAGAAAATGGGTTTTTTGGGCATGGGCACGGCTTGGATGAAAATGGTGTCCGGGTTCCCCTGATTCTTTTTGGGCCAAAAGCCTTGATCGGTTCTCCTCGGAAGATTGGAGGCTTACGTTCGATGTTGGACCTCGTTCCTACAATCGCATCTCTCGTGGGAGTGAAAATGCCTGTGGTCCCTTCTTCCCCTCTTAGAGGCAAAAGTTTGTTGGAATCGGTCCCCAAAGAGCGAGAGCTTTTTCTCGCCGCTTGGTTAAACCCAGAAAAGACCGCTCTTTTTCAAAACAGCAGGCGTTACCTGTTTGACCGGTCCTTTCATCGCTTGGAAGCCTACGATCTTCTCTCCGACCCAGAGGAAAAGAAGGACCTTTTTTCTCAGCTTTCCCCTGCGTTTGTGGAGAGATTGTGGAAAAGGGAGGCCGTTTGTCGACGGGAGATTGATCGCTTTTTTATTGCTGGTGAGGCTGCTGAAATTGCAAAAATCAGGCGGAAAAACCTTCCCTCTCTCGCCAAAAAAATGCATGTGCGTTTTGGTGACAGTCTTCTTCTTGAAGGGGTGGAAGCTCCTGAGGAGGTTCCCTTTTTTGGCTATGGGACACTCTATTTAGGTTTCCGGGTTCTTCAAAATCCACCCCTTTCCACAAGCTTGGAGTTGCGGTTTTTACAAAAAGGGGCCATAAAAAAACCTCTTTGCATCCTGGATCCCAACCGGAACCCTCCGGAGAACTGGCACAAGGGGGATGCGATCCTGATCCCCATCCCTCTCTTCTTTCCTAACTTCATTGTGGAACAAGGTCCCTTGGAACTGCAACTTCGCGTAGTGGAGAAAGCTCGGAATAGAGATCTACTTCCCCGGAGAGCCAAGAGGGGACATCCTTGGGTTTCACTCGGACGAATTGTCGTCCGTGATCCTTCTTGGATTCCCCATCCCAGGTCCAGAGAGACAGTTTTGGGAGAAAGGTTCGAGGTTGAGAAGGTTCCTTTAAAAGGCCTCCATCCTTCGAGGGATTCTGCGCAGTCTCTTTTGAGGAAATGGGAAAGGGGGGGAGGAGCCTTAGTCTTGGCGGGTTTGATGCTTCACTTGCACAAGGACCCAGCACCCCTGGCGGAGGCCTATCTCAAAGGGACATCCAAGCTCCGGTGGAAAATGATTCCTTTGTTCGAGCGATTGGGACGTCGTTCTGTGCCTTTGTTGGTCAAGTTCATGAATACAGCCCAAGGGGACCGGGCTCTTCCCGCTGCTGAGGCTCTCAGGCGGATCGGCTTTTCCTGTCTTCCGGCCCTGCTCTCCAGTTTGCTTCCTCTTGAAGCCAAGGAGCGGGAGCAAGTGCTTTCTTGGGTGAGAGGAATCCAAGTGGATCCCGGCGGAGGTCTCCAAGCTTTGTTTTTGGAGTATTTGGGGACAGACCTTGCCAAGGCTGTACGGGCACAAATTCTTCTGAGCTTTGCTCCTCGGGAGAGTGTGAAGATGCTCAAGTTTGGAGTCCCAAAGGTGAAGGAGGGAGAAAGCCTCGAGCGCGTTTTGATGCTTATCCGTATTCTTGGAGAGCAGGCAAGGGAGCTGGTTCCCGTTTTGCAAAAAAAGCGGGAGGAGGTTTCTGAACCTTGGAAAAGCAAAATTCAAGCAACTCTGGAACGTATCTCCCCCAGGCTCAAGAATGGAAGGGGCAAATAGCAAACTCCTATGCCTGTTTTTTTTTTGCTGGGAGCAGATGCCTTGAGGTCCGGAATCAACCGGGGTTATGAGAAGGGGACGGATCCCTTCGGGATCGCGACGCCAATGGAGAGAACATGGGAATTCGTGAGCAGAGTGTAGGGGAAATTGCTGCCAGGTTGCCTGGTGCGATCGAGGTTTTTTATCGCCATGGAATCGAATTCTGCTGTGGAGGTGGGGCCTCCTTCCTGGATGTTTGTGCGGAGAAGGGGCTTACCCCAAAAGATGTGCTCGCCGAGATCGAAAAAGCGGGTGAGGAGGCCTCAGGCGGTTTTCGCGCCTGGGAGGAGGCGAGCGTCGCGGAAATCGTTTCCCATCTTTTGGAAGACTATCATGTTCCTCAAAGGGAGCTTATGGATCAGTGCGCCGATTGGGTTGTCCGGGTTGCAAGGCGGCATCTCGAAAAAGATGCCAGACTCCCTGCCTTGCGCGAGACCTACCTCGCCCTTCGAGATGAGCTGATGGAGCATTTCACAAGGGAGGAAGAAGTTTTATTTCCTGCCATTCTTTCGGGGAAGCCCGAAGAGGCTGAAGCCTTACTCGCAACCTTGAGCGAGGAGCACCAAACCGCAGGAGCCTCATTGGAGGAAATTCGGAAGCTTTGCGATGACTTCCGTATCCCCGAAGAAGCCTGTAATACCTGGCGTGGCTTGCTCCAAGGCCTGGAAAAGCTTGAGCGGGGCCTCCACAAGCACATCCACCTGGAAAACAATGTTCTTTTTCCAAAGCTCACAAAGCCAAAAGAATAAAAGGCTGCAAGAATAAAAGTTAAAGAAATAGATGGACCAAACTTCTTCCATGATCCGAGCCGAAGGTTTGACTTATTCTTTTGGTTCTCGGCGAGCAGTCGACGACCTGAGTCTCTCCGTGCAACGAGGTTGCTGCTTCGGTCTTCTTGGGCCGAATGGGGCGGGAAAGACAACAACGATTCGGATGCTTACCGGGACTTTGGTTCCCGATTCTGGCCGCGTTCTCATGGATGGCGCGCTGGACCCCAGTCAGAAAGAAAGCAAGCGCCTCATCGGGTTTGCCCCCCAGGCCCTGGCTCTGTATGACGAACTCTCTGCCCGAGAGAATCTGGCTTTTCTCGGACGTTTTTATGGGTTTTCAGGTGGGGCTCTTCGCAAACGTTGTGACGAAGTGCTGGAACTTGTTGGGCTTCGAGAACGGGCCAAAGATCTGGCGGGGTCTTTCTCAGGGGGGATGAAGCGGCGTCTGAATCTTGCTTGTGCCCTTGTCCATGCCCCCAAGATCCTGTTCTTGGATGAACCTACGGTTGGCGTGGACCCACAATCGCGCAATCGTATTTTCGACAATGTAAAAGATCTCAAGGCCCAAGGGATGACCATCCTCTATACGACCCATTACATGGAGGAGGCCGAACGCCTTTGTGATCGAGTGGCCATCATGGACCAGGGGCGGATTCTGGCAGAAGGTTCTGTTGCGGAGCTTAAAAATTCTTATGGAGGTACGCCCATTCTTCGGATCCAGGTTCAGGACCAAGAAGAGGAGCTCTTCCCCATCGAGGATCCTATGGCTGAAATCCCCCGCCTCCTTGCAAAGCATCCGGACCTTGTTTCCTTTGAGTTCGATCGGCCCAATCTGGAACAAGTGTTTCTGCGTTTAACCGGAAGGAAGCTGCGAGACCAATGATTCCCATTCTGAACTTGGCCTTTAAGGACTTAAAAATCCTGCTTCGTGACCGAGGAGGTCTCTTTTTTGTTTTGGTTTTTCCACTCATCTATGCCCTCTTCTTTGGGGCCATCTTCAGTGGGGAAGGAGGCCAGAGTGTCATGCGGATCTCGGTCATCGACCAAGATAGGAGCGAAGCCTCTCAATCTTTTCTCCAACGTTTGGAAAAGAGCCCCAGCCTCAGCTTAGAGGGGCATTCGCTTGCGGAGGCTAAAGCTTTGGTCCGTAGGGGTAAGCTCGTTGCCTACTGTGTTCTTCCGAAAGGCCTGGGCGAAAGTTCCCTTTTTGCCCCTTCAAAAAACCCTCCAAAAATCTTGTTAGGCATTGACCCCTCCCGAAAAGCCGAAAAGGGTTTTCTCCAAGGGATTCTCACTGAAGCTTGGTTTGCCGGGCTCCAGGAGACATTTATGAATACAAAAAAAATGAGGGCGGAAGTAGACCGGTCTCTAAAGCAAGCGATGGGAGCCAAAAACCTCAGCTCTGTCGACAAGGCGAGGCTTAGGGACATGTTGGTTTCCATCGACAAATTCTATGCAAGCTGGGAGCAAAAACGCGTCCAGGTTAAATCCATGCCCCAGTCTGGCACCACCCAGCAAAGCGAGAAACCCCAAATCCAAATGGGGCCTGAATTTATTTTCCAGGGAATTGGACCAAAACGAGTTCGGCCGGCCTCAGCTTTTGAAGTGAGTTTCCCTTCGTCCATCCTTTGGGGAATGATCGCTTGTGTGAGCGCATTTGCTCTTTCCATCGTCAAGGAGCGAGTCCGGGGAACCTTTTTACGCTTGGAGGTTGCTCCCATTCCCAAAGGAAGCATTTTGTTAGGAAAAGCTTTTGCCTGTTTCCTTGCGGCCACTGCGGTTTGCGTTCTCCTGCTCCTTTTTGCTTCTTTGGTTTTTGGCGTTCGTATGCAAGCGCCCTTTAAGCTCCTTGTTGGAGTTCTCATGACAGCTTTTTGTTTCTCCGGAATCATGATGTTTGTCGCCTCCTTGGGGAAGACGGAACAAGCAGTCGCGGGAGCGAGCTGGGCAATCATGATTGTGATGATGATGCTCGGAGGAGGGATGGTTCCTCTGATTGCCATGCCATCTTGGATGGCGCAGCTCTCGGACCTGAGCCCAGTGAAATGGGGAATCCTGAGCTTGGAGGGAGCAATATGGCGCCATTTCAGCTGGATGGAGCTACTTCCTTTTTTAGGGCTCCTCTTGGGTGTTGGGATCCTTGGCCTTCTTCTTGGAACCTATCTCCAATTTCGAGGAAGAGGGGGCTGAGCCTCCCAGGGAAGGCCTTCCCTGGGAAGACCTCATTGAACGGCCTTACGACAGATCCTCTAATTGGCGCTTAAGATAGTCCAGGTCGTCGGCGAACTGTGCGAGGGCCAATTTGTCCGACTCACTGAGGTCCTTGAATTGAGCCGTGACGGTCACCGAGGGACTCCCTTCCTCTTCCTGGAGTTCGGCTCCTTGGACGATAGCGTCCACATCGAAATATCCCTTTTTGCAGAGCTTGACTTGGAATTTGACATGGATTTCCGAATCCTGAGGAAAGAGGGATTGCATATCCTCTGCGCTAAGATTGCGGAGGCTCGCATTCCATTTGAAGCGGATTTTTTCGTGGTCCACACTGAGAACCCTTCCATGCCCGGTTGGATGTCTTCCCATTTTCGCACGACGTCCTTCGTCCGGGAACGTGAAAAGAACGCGGCTCTCTCCCAAAACGGAAGGTGCGTCCTGTTTGAGCATGTTTTCTTCGAGGAAGGCTTCCGCCTCTTCGTTGGTATCGAAGGTCGGAACAATGCGGTCGATTCCGAGTTTGTTGAGAACGCTTTTACAGAAGGGGGATGGCTGGGCGATGACCAGGTCGCCCCCCTCGGCTTTGAAACGCTTGTAAGCCTTGATGATGGCTCCTAATGCCGTGGAGTTGATGAATCGTACTTTTCGGAGATTCAAAATGGCAAAGAGATAGCCCTCACTGAGGATCTCATCCACCAACTCTTGAAGCTTGGGGGCGTAAAAAGTATCGAACTCGCCGCGGAGCCTGAGTTCAACATGATTTTCGAAGGTGAGTTTGTCGATTTTCATCTGGATTCGAAGGTTGGATCAAAGGGATCTATGGAAAGGCCCATCATAGACTTCCTTTCCAAAGATCCCCATGGCTTCCTTGAGGAAAGGCAAATAAGGGTTTTATTCTTTCGCAAGGGGCCAGCGTTCGACAGAATCTTACACCTCATGTTTCGAAATCCATTCCGAAAAAAAGGGCGGGGGGAAGAAGGGGATCATGATCCGCTCGAAGAATCGGTGGACTTCCTCACCGGGGATCCTGCGAAGGATCGGCGGAGCTTGCAGCTCTTATTGGATGCAATTTCGGAGGTTGCAACCACTTTGGAACCCTCGGAACTGCTTCAGAGCTTGGTGGACAAGTCCTTGGAGGTCACCAGGAGTGAGCGGGGTTTTTTATTGTTGCTCGAAGAGGGTGGGGGACTTCGAGTGGAGGTTGCACGCGATTTGGAAGGCCGTGATCTCCCTTTGGATACCCATTATTCGCAGTCGGTGACCCAAAAGGTCCTTGAAACCGGGGAGCCGCTGGCATCTGTGGTGCAATCCAGTCGCGAAGCCCTCGATCTCGGCCAGTCAGTCTACGACCTGAAGCTGCGCTCTGTGATGTGCGTTCCTCTGGAAGGGCGCCAGGGAGTTCTTGGGCTGATTTATGTGGATTCGCGGGCCGAAGGTGAAGGTTTTAAGGCCCGGGATCTCCACTTTTTTGCCGCTCTGGCCCATCAGATGGCTCTCTCCATCGAGAATGCCAAGCTCTTCCAAGCCAGTCTCGAAAAGGTTCGCCTGGAAAAGGAACTGGAGTTTGCCAAAAAAATCCAAGCTCGCCTCATGGCGCAACCCCAAGGTCTTCCTCCCGGGATCCAGGTGTCTCATTGGTACCAGGCGGTCGATCGCGCCTCGGGGGATGTCTTCGATGTCATCATCGATCCTCGGGGGCCTCTTTCCATTATGCTCGGGGATGTAACTGGTCATGGGATCGGGCCCGCTCTGATTGCCCACTCGGTTCAGGCCGCCATGCATTCTTATTTGGAAATCCTGGAGGACCTTTCGGAGGTTGTCTCCAAAATGAATCATCGTTTTGTGGCAGGCTTGGAAGCGGGCACGTTTATGAGTCTTCTTCTCGCACGCATCGAGGAAGAAGGGGGAAAGCGCCAACTGCGTTGGGTGAATGCCGGCCATTCGGGTTCTTGGGTTGTTCAGAAATCGGGGGTTCGGGCTCTCGAAAATTCTTCTTCCGTCGTAGGGCTGGACGCAGACATGGTTTTCCCCACCGACGGACCCCTTACGCTCGAAGGCGGCGATCTTCTTTTCCTCTGTAGTGATGGTCTCTTCGAAGCCCGGAATGCTCATGGTGATTTTTTGGGTGAAGCTGCTGTCCAAGGATTCTTGGAGGGAACGCATGGCCAAAGCTCTGATGAACTTCTGGCTCGCGTTCGTCATGGCCTCCTCGACCATATGGGGCAAGTCCCCCTTGAGGACGATGTGATGTTGCTTTGCGTTTCACTAAGCGCCCTCGGATCAGAGAGATCATAAGGGGGATTTTTCTCGCCTTGATTGGGGAGATGCAAGCCATCGAAGACCTTGCATCTCCCAGTAGAGTCTCATGGACTCCTCAGATTATTTTAAACTGAACCAGGTGTAGTCACTCCTGGAGTTCGTTCCATCCGAGATGGTAAATCGAACGAAGACCCATTTGGAGGTTTGGGGAATGACGGAAGTGTCAAACAAGTAGGAGAATCCTTGCAGTTTATAGTCAGTCGAAGAAACCCAGGAGAACCTTCCCCTATTGACCGTCTGAGTGATATCGATAAAGCGGTTGTGAAGGAAGTCGTACCGTTCCACTTTTCTTGTGGAGGCTTTCCAGTAGTAGGGCATCGCTCCATAGGCGAAATTGATCCGAACCTTTTGGCCCCGAGTCGCAGAGTTTTTTTCCGCGCGGACACTGGAAAAAACATGGGTCCAGGCGCTAGGAGAATAGACATAGGTCCTTTTCCAGTGATTTCCTGCGGGATCTTTTGTTTCCACTGCAAAGTATTGGGCTTTCCGGTTGTCTGGATAGGTTTTCGGGGGTGAAAAGCGGAAACTGCCTGCGCCGCGATAAATCTTGGAATACGAACCCCCTGTCAGCTGATTGGGAAAGGAGCCGGTAGAGTAGCGGAAGCGGGCTAGATCAGGGGCTCCTCTCCAGCTCGAGACAAGGGATTTGACAAGAATATCTCCTGTCCCCGTATCGATCGTGCTGGTGGAATAATTATAGGGAGGCCGGTTATCTTTGATGCGCGCTCTTGTGTGAAAGGGGGTGTAGAGAGGGTCTCCAATATGGACGGTCTTCCAAGCAACCTTGGGGTCGGCAACGGCCGTTGCCTCTGCGAAGGTCCTTCCCTTCAAGAGATAATAAAGCATGACATCGGGCCGGGTGTGCCCATTGATGTAGGGTTCGGCGATGGATCCACTTGCGCCGGCCAAGCCTCTTTCGAGTCCTGAGGAAAGGAAAGAAGGTTTGGTTCGATGAGGATCGTGGAAGTTTTGGATCGAGTTGGAATCCAGGTCGCAAGCGACCGCACCCGGGACCCAGCTCCAGACATCCAGGAACTGGGAGTAGTTGTACCATCCGAAATAGAGGAGTGCATTTGGTCCTGAGAGTGCCGGTTGTCCGGTGGACCATTTGGCACCGGGTTCTCCCACTTCAAAGCCGGAATATTCCCAAAAAGTGGGGATGCCTTTTTGGATAGGAAAAGCTTTTGAATACGAGAACATATAGGAATAGCGGGCGTAGATGTTCACACCCGGGTAATTGGGGTAGTTGGCACTCAAGTAGCTGTCGGTTTTAAAGCCGTGCCGACTGTCAATATAGGCATTTCCTGAAATCTTCCCCCTTCCAAGAGCTCCATATTTTTCGTTGTAGAGAGCTGCGGTGATGAGATCCTTGGCGTTTTGGAGACTGGTCCCATCCAGGCGGCAAACCATATAGGTGGAGGATAGACCGTAGCGGGAATGGGAAAACCTTTTCCGATCCGTTGATTTTGTTGGGTTGTTGTGGAAGTAGGGGTTCGACATCCCAAAGCGATAAACATGGACCGTGGAAGGACTCAGTCTGCGGTGAAAGGGTTGGTCAAGATAATCATCTATTGACTGCAGGGAATTGGATGCTGGCGTTGGGGTAAGAACTGCATGGGGCACTCCATAACAGAGGAGAATGGTATCAATGTTCGTCTTTCCCAATGCTTGAAGTTTCGTGCGAAGAGGGACGACAAGCTCGGAAATGAAACGGTCCCAGGCCACGGTCCGAGAGCCTTTGAAGGTCTTTCGGTTTGTGGTTGTAAGCGCTAGGCCCAATAGGTTGGTATAGGGGATTCCCCGAAGGTACCGGTAGGTGTAGGCAAGATCTTTTGAATCGCTTTGCCCATTGCCATCCCCATCGGCCCAAGAGCGGTTGTAGACAACGAGAACCCGTGCTGGATCCGAAGGCGTTCCCTTTTGAGCTTTGAGGGAAAGGGAGGGGAATGCGAGAAGGCAAATGATCCCGACAAACAAGGTTCGTATCATGGTGATTTCTCCGAATCAGAAAGAAAGAGAGAGGTTGGATCCAGCATGTCCCCCATGCGAAGGAGTCATGCTGGACGAGTGGAAATGGAATATCGTAGCGTGCTAGTGGAAAATATCCATAGGATGATAGAATTGCTTTTTGATCAGGACTGCTTTGGGAAGGATTGATTCTTGAAAAGAAGGGAATCCATCCTGTGGAGGGCCTTTACTTGTTTTTTGCGTGTAAGAATGAGCTGGCTTTGAGGGGGATGATTCTATGGGCCATCGATCACCTTCTTTCTTTCCACCCCCTACTCAGGTTCGCATGATGTTTTCCCCTCTTTCCTTCTTTCGCCCAAGAGTTGGCCAAAACGTTTCTTTTTCCGGTTCTGGCCTTTTCTCTCTTTTCCCGGGGCTTTTATTGCTTGGGGCTTTCAGTCCTTTCACCTTACTTCCTGCGCAAAGCTGTCGGCTTGTGGCGGATCTATCTCCCGGGACGGGCGCTTCTTCCCCCAATCGTCTTATCTGTGCTTTTGGCAATTCACTAATTTTTAGTGCAACTAATGGCAAGCTGGGGCAAGAACCCTGGGTTTCGGTGGCTGGAAACAAGCCTGTCCTCCTGAAGGATATTCGTGCCAACGGCGGTTCGGCACCCCAAGATTTTACGGTTTGCGGGAAGCTCGTTTTCTTTACCGCCGATGATGGAAAGATCGGCCGCGAACTCTGGGTCACCGACGGGACAGCAGCAGGGACCCGCCTTGTCAAGGACATCGATCCGAGGCCTCGGACCGGAAGCAACATCCGGGACATGGCCTGCCTTGGGGATAAGATCGTATTCGGGGCTTCAAACCCGATTCATGGTTCAGAGATCCGGGTCTCCGACGGAAGTTCTCGGGGGACTTTCTTGCTTAAGGATATTCGTCCGGGGATGAGCGGGAGTGCACCCAATGCGATGACTCCTTGTATGAACAGGGTGTACTTCAATGCCAATGATGGCAAGGTTGGGGGGGAGCTTTGGGTGACGGATGGGACGGCCAAGGGAACCCAATTACTCAAGGATATCAATGTAGGGGCTCCCAGCAGTGGACCCCAGCATCTCTTTTGCCATTTTGGGACACTCTATTTCGCTGCACGCGCGGGGCGACAAGGGATTGAGCTTTTCCAGACCGACCGAACAAGGAAGGGGACTGTGTTGGTCAAGGACATCAACACGAGTGGCGATTCGACCCCTGGGTTTTTCACCACCTGTGGGAAGAAACTTTTCTTCGTGGCGGCAACCTTCACCTTCGGAAGGGAACTCTTTGTTCATGATGCCAATGGAACACGGATGGTGCGGGACATCCGGGCCAAGGGTTCGAGTTCTCCCCATGCACTTTGATGGTCTGCCGAAGTTCATGGCTCCATGGAAAGGGCATCTCGGACCCAAAGCTTCGGAGGGAGAAAAATTCTCATGAATCCACAAGGCTTGGGTCGAAAGAGACCCCATGGTTGGAATGCTCGGGATCTTGCTGGCTTTGCTTTTGGGGTTCGGTTCGTCGGATGGGGTAACGGTTCATCTGAAGAACGGAAAAAGCGTTCATGGGCAGTTGCTTCAAGAAACCCCCAAGTTTGTGCTCCTTGAGATTGACTTGGGACAGCTTTTGGTCCAGCGAAAAAACATCAAGAGTGTGGTCCAAGACAATGAGGACCAAGGCCCAGAGGAGGGAGCAGGGAAGGCTGGGGGGGACCAGAGTCCTCATGCACCCACAAAGCCGCAGAGACTTCAGGGATCCAAGGCTGAACCCGCCGCTCCAAGTGGAATTGCTGTGTCCGAAGAAGCTCCCTATCGGAGTCAATTTAAGGCGAAAAAGCCAAAGCCCGAGGAGTCCGAAACAAAGGACCCCCTTCGTCAATGGACTCTTCCCCTCCAAACCGGCTGTCTTTTAGACCGCTATACTTGGTTTTACGACTTGAAACCGGTCACAAAGGTTTCCGTGGGTTTCGGGTTGCTCTTCCTCCTGTGGGTAGGTTTCCTTTTGGGGGGGAGGATTCTGGGAGTAGACAGCATTACCGGAAAGAGGGCCTTGGCGGCGACCAGCCTTTGGTTTGTCCTCTTGGTGGGGGTGCTGCTGATTCCAAACCCCAGTCTGATCATTATCGGCGTTCTTCTGTTCTTGCTGCTTGTGGCCTGGTTTATTTCGAGCCGAGGCGTTCTGGGGCTGGGTTGGTTTCATAGTTTCGTGTTATTGGTCCTCGGTGGCTTTGGGCTGTCCTTGGTCGCCCTTGTGGTCGAAGTATCAGAGTCGTTGATCAATCTATAAGCATTGCCGGTCACGGTGATGCGGCGCTCAGATTGAAGTTGGGGCTTGGGTCCGGGCTCAGTTTTGAATCTCCATTGCCCTCTTCCCTCGTTCTTCAGAGAAAAAGGGGGGAAGGAAAACCGTGCATGGATTCAAAAAAGAAACCAAGATCAGCTGTCCGTGCCACCCAGATCCACACCGTTATGGACTCTGAGTCAGCCGATCTTGGTTTTCTTGAGTCTCTCTACCAAAAGCCATACCAGGATGGTTCTTGGATGTGATCTCCATCCTTTTTTGAGAAAAGGCCTCCTTTTTTGTCCTTCATGCAAAGGTTTGCTGGGGGCTTTGTATCCATTTATTCAGATTCCAAAATGCATCCTGGATAAAAAAGACCTAAAGAGCTTGGGTTTTGAGCTGCGGGTTCTCGAGAAAGAAGAGAGAATGTTTCCATGAAGTAGCGAGGGGTTCCGAAAAGGTAGGTATCTGGGATGGCGAGGAGAAAACAGGGAGGCCGCCGGAAGTTGCGCTGGGCTCTCCTTGCGCTGCTTGCCCTGATCTTGAGTGCCGGGTTTGTTCCTTTTCCCCTCGGAGCAACGGGGGAGAGCCCACAAAAGGATCCGAGGGAAGCAAAGGCAGCTCTGGAGGTCCGCAAGGAGAGTTTTCTTTCACTGGAGGAACAGGACCGTTTGGAAGGAAGGAGAGCGGCTCTGGAATTTTTCCTGTCTCGGGGGGATTGGAAGAGTCTCTCTTCCTTCGTTCGCCTCCTTTTGGCTAAAGAGACCCTTCCCCTGGAAAAGGCTTTGGGGCGGGAATGGATGAAGATCTTGGAGAAGCACGAGGCTTCTGCTGCTCAGCCGGATGCAGAGGTCTCGGATTCGGAAGGAGAATCGGGGTCTTTTCCCACGAATAAAAGAAAAAAGGTGAGGAAGGCCGCTCCTGCTACAAGGCAAAAGGGCCAGAGCTTGGGACTCAAAAAGGCGACGGGCAGGTAACCGAAAACAAGCGAAGCCATCATCGTCAGGCTTGCATAAGGAATCTGGGTTTGGACGTGGTCCATGTGATCTGAGGCTGAAGCGACAGAGGAAAGAACGGTTGTGTCGGAGATGGGAGAACAGTGGTCCCCGAAGATGCTCCCCTCGAGAACCGCCCCAATGGATAGGATCATGAGAGCGGGGCCACCAAAGCCCGAGCTGCTTCCCAGGTTGTGTGCGAGGAGGACGACGTTGGGAAGAAGGATGGCCATGGTGGACCATGAGGAGCCTGTGGCAAAAGCGATGAGGCATGCCAACAGAAAGAGGATGGAGGGGAGGAGGGCTGCTGGAAACCCCTTGCTGGTCATGGCCACCAAGTAATGTGCGGTTCCCAGGTCGTCACAGACGAAGCCGATGCACCAGGCGAGAATCAGGATGACAACGGCGAACCAGAGGGCCCGCATGGAGCGAAGGCCCGTTAGGAGGACTTCTCGAAAGTCCAGGGTTCCTCGGACCAGGGGGAGGAGTGCGGCAAGGCCTGCTGCAGAGGCAGCACCCATGAGAATTGCCCAGGTGGAATCCGCCTCTCCAAGGATATCGGAGATGCCATAGCCTGTCTTTCCCGCCTTGTTCAGGCCAGCCATTCCGGTTGAAAGGATTTGCCAAATGGTAACCCCGAGGAGGGCAAGGATGGGGAGGAGGCCAAGATCCCAGCGGGGCTTAGCTCCTTCCTTCATTTTTGCTTCGGTAAGGGCAGCGCTGACCATGGGTTGGGCACCCGGCCTGAGGACCTGGCCTGTTCTTCGCGCACGGCGTTCGGCTGTAAGCATGGGGCCGAACTCTCTTCGGAGGAACACCGTGGCCACAACGAAGAAAAGCGTGAAAATGCAGTAAAAACGAAAAGGAAGAGTCTGAAGGAAGACAGAGAAGCCCATCTCCTGGGTGTAGGCTTGGCCGCCTGGAGCCGTGACTTCGGGGAGGCGAGAAGAGAATTGTGAGATTTCGTAGGCTACCCATGTGGAGAGGGCTGAGAGACCCGCGACAGGAGCAGCAGTAGAGTCGACGATGTAGGCGAGTTTTTCGCGGGAGACCTTCATCCGGTCCAAGAGGGGACGCATTGTGGATCCGACCACGATGGTGTTGGCGTAGTCATCGAAGAAGATGAGAAGTCCCATGACCCAGGCGACAACTTGGCTGGAGCGAGCGGTTTTGGCGAAGTTGCGTACGAGGAGGACCAAGCCTTCGATTCCTCCTGCCTTGGTCATCAAGCCGACCGCGGTTGAGAGCAAGATGATGAATCCGAGAATCTGTAACTTAAATTCCTCCCCGAGAGCCTGTGCGTAAATATAATCTCCCGCGAAGACAGCGATTCCCGAGAAGAGCCCTCCTCCCACCAGAACCGCTCCGAAAAGGACCCCAAAAAAGAGAGCCGGGATCGTTTTCCCGAGGGTGATGGCCAACAGGATGGCAAGAAAGGGAGGGAGAAGGCTCAAGTAATTGGCGAGGGTTGCCCTCCCCATCATTTTGCCTTTGCGGAAAAGAAGAAGCTGAGTTCCCTCAAGGCGGAGGAAAAAGACGCCTTCGGAGTTGCGGTCGGTGTTTGCTTTTTCAGCGAGGACCTTTATAGCTGCGCCGAAGGCTTTGCCGACCTTTCCTTGCTTCAGTTGGGGAGAGTCTAATTGGATGTTGAGGCGGACCTTGTCCAGGTTTTGATCCTCAAGGATTTTTTTCAGTAAATGGGGACCTTGGACTTGCAGGACTGCTTCTTTCGTGGGATGGGTGAAAAGAAGGAACAAAAGAAGGCCCCCGAGGATCGCGGCCATGATGATGCGGAGCCTGATGGACATGGGGGTGAAGAATAAACCAGGACTTCGTTTACATCAAAGAATCGCAAGATCGCAATCTTCTGGAGACATTCTGCAGACGACTTCTTGCGCTTTTCTGAAGATTCGGGATCATCAGGGGATTCTGGAGGAACTGTGACACCGCTTCTGCAATTTTCACTGACCTTTATCACTCTGATTGTGCTGGCGATCATCCTCTATTCGAGGTTGGGGCGGTACGAGCGTTATCTCAAAGATCTCGAAGGGATCTCGGAACTCAATGAGAGACTCCGTGAACTCTGTGATGGTCTCCAATCCCTGGGGACTCGAAGAATCGAGGCGCAGGTGGGAGACTTGCAAGTCGTTTTGATGGAAATCCGGGATCTCTTGGCCAGGCCGCAAGAGGTTCCCATCGAGGTTCCGGGCCTTACTTCTGGGGTGAGTCGAGAAACCTCCCTCCCCCAACTCATTCTTGGGAGGTTGACCCAACTAGGATATGAGCGGATTTCGATTGTTTCCGATCTGGAGGGAGCAGATCTTTCTTCTGCAGTTCGGGTGGTGGTAGAAGCCAGCCGGGCGGGAATGCCGGTAAAAGGGAGTGTTGTCGTGCGGGGGATGGAGATTCTGGAGATCGACTTGAAATCCAGCTATACCACCTTCCCTTGATCCATGAAGGCTTTTGATGAATGACCTCATTCTGTTTTCCCGGGTGGATTCCCGGGTGTTTTTTTCTCGTTTTTTCGAGATCCAATAAAAATGACCGAACAAGTGTTCCAAGGCCATAGGGCCGTCTCGATCCGCCATCTCAACAAGCATGTGGGAGAAGAGGTTCTTCTGCAGGGCTGGCTCTATAACAAGAGAGGCAAGGGCAAACTCTATTTCCTCCAAATCCGGGATGGGACCGGGATCGTTCAGGCTGTTGTCGCCAAGGATGCCATTGCGGAAGAGGATTTTGAGACAGCTGGTCAGTTGACTCAAGAATCCAGTCTTCGAGTGATCGGTAAGGTCGTGGAAGACAAGAGGGCTCCCTCGGGCGTTGAGATCCAACCGAGTCGCATCCTTTTGGTGGGAAAGAGCCAGAACTATCCCATCACAAAAAAAGAACATGGACCCAACTTCTTGCTTGAGAACCGCCACCTCTGGCTTCGTTCCAGAAAGCAGATGGCCATCATGAGGGTTCGGGATGAGGTCTTGAAAGCCATTCGCGATTTTTTCTATGACCGAGACTTTGCGTGCGTGGATTCGCCGATTTTTACGCCGAATGCCTGTGAAGGAACCACGAACCTCTTTGGGGTCAAGTACTTTGACGAAATGGCCTACCTGACCCAGTCGGGGCAACTTTATGGAGAAGCTTCGGCCATGGCTCTGGGCAAGATCTATTGCTTTGGTCCCACGTTTCGGGCGGAGAAGTCCAAGACCCGGCGGCATCTGACGGAGTTCTGGATGGTGGAGCCTGAGGCGGCGTTTTATGACCTTGAGGATGTGATGCTTTTGGCGGAGGATTTTGTCAGTTACATTGTCGGGAGGGTCTTGGAACATCGGCATGAGGATCTGGAAACTTTGGGTCGGGATCTCACAAAGTTGGAGCCTGCAGCTCAGACTCCCTATCCGAAGATTCGGTATGAGGAAGCTGCGAGAATGTTGGTGGAGTCGGGGGATGAGACCTTTGTTCCCGGTGAGGATTTCGGGGCTCCGCACGAAACTTTTTTAGGAAACTCTTTTGACCGGCCCGTGATGGTGACGCATTGGCCTGCAGCGATTAAGGCTTTTTATATGAAGCGGGACGCTGCGAACCCGGAATTGGCCTTGGGCGTGGACATGATCGCACCTGAGGGATTCGGGGAGATCATTGGCGGTGCCCAGCGTGAGGAGGACCTTGGGCTGTTGGAAGAAAGGGTTCGAGAGGAGAAACTTCCCGAGGAGGCTTTCCGTTGGTACTTGGACCTACGCCGCTTCGGCTCTGTTCCCCACGGTGGTTTTGGGTTGGGAGTGGAGAGGACGGTTGCTTGGATTTGCGGCGTGGAACACCTTCGGGAGTGTATTCCTTTCCCGAGAATGCTCTATCGGATTTACCCCTAAGCGGAAGGTTGAGCGGCCTTTTATGGTCTTCCTTTGATGGTCTTGTGGAATCAAAAGCGCTAGGAGCCATTTGTGGCTGAGCGGAAATCTTGGGGGGGGGATGGAGTCAGCCCTCTCCCCTGCTTCAGGGCGGGAAGAGAGAGGATAAAGCGGCATCCCTTGCCGAGTTCGCTTTGGATCTCCAGTTCTCCTTTATGCTCCTGAAGAACCGCAGCAACTGTTGGGAGACCCAATCCCGATCCCTGAGTCCCTCCGGAGGCGTCCTTGGTCGAAAAGAAAGGCTCCAAAACCCTTTTTTGAATTTTGAGAGGGATCCCCGGCCCATTGTCTTCGATGGAGAGCAAGACCTTGTCTCTCCTTTCAGAAGAGTGGACTCGAATGCGCAGCCAACCCCTGGGGCTGCCCACAACTGGGCGGGAGCCCTGTCCCTGGATGGCCTGTTTTGCATTCACGACGAGGTTGAGAAGGGCCTGTTTGAGGCGGGATCGATCTCCAAGGATGCTTGGGAGGTCCTGTTCGATATGAAGTTCAAGGGGGATCTCCTTCCCCAGGACGGAGAGGAGGAAGGGGCGAAGATCCTGTAGGAAGGAACCTAGATGCAGGCGTGTTTTTGGAAGGTTGCGTTCTCTCACAAATGAGAGAAGGCTTTGGCTGAGATGGGCGGCCTGTTGCCCAGCGTTTAAGGCTGCCTCGATGGGGGCGTAGCTTTCATGGCTCGGGGGGAGCTCGGAGAGGGCAAGTTGGGTTTGCCCCAAGATCGTTGTAAGGATGTTGTTGAAGTCGTGGGCAAGACCCACGGTCATTTCGCCTAGGGTCTCCAATCGTCGGGCTTGCCTAAGTTGAGGTTGGACCAATTGTGGAAGCTGCCTTTGGAAGAGGTGAATCTGCCGTTCGAGGTGGTCCTGGTGCAAGCGGGCCTCAAGAGCAGTCCGGATCAGGGAAATCCAATGTTCTTCTACCTGAGTGAACCCACCTTGTTTAGGCCATTGGAAGAGAAGCAGCTCTCCGAGTTCCATCTTTCCTCTTTTGAGGGGGATGGAGAAAGAAGCTCCACGCGGTCCGGAGGAGGGTGGGGAGAGGTCAACGGAAAGAAAGGGAGTCTCAAACCCCCAAGCATCTCGGCGTAGAACGATGCGGCTGAGACCAAGAGCCATGCCAAAGGATTCCAAAATTTCTCCGAGGGGGAGAGAATCAAGTTTTGGAAGGGAGAGGATCCTGTCAGCCCACTGAGTCACACGGTCCAAGCTCCCAAGGCTTAAATGTGTCAGGCGATCGGTCTCATCGAAGTTTGCGGTCCATTCACTCATGGTCATTATAGGAAAGAGAGAGCTCTCGATCCTAAGCGCTAACCAGGAGCGAACCTAGGAAAACTTGTGGAAAACTGTGTGGAAAACTATGTGGAAAAGCCCATGACACCCAAAGTTCCGGAACAGTTAAGCCAGAAAAATGGCGCTTCCCTGCCTGGTGGAGGGGGTTAGAGGGGGGCTTTGTCCAGACGAAGGTTAGTTTTCGACGGCTTCCAAGGCTCTGCGAAGAAAGGCGAGTTTATCTTCCCGCCCTTGCGTTTTTCGAGCGACCTTTTGAATGCCGGGAAGGAGACTCAGGAATTTGGGAAAAAGAGACTTAGGGACAAGTCGCCCTCGCAGTCCCGGCTCTTTTCCGAGTTCTTCATAGATTTGATCTGCTTTGGTCTTTCCCTCTGCCACCAAGGTTTGAATCCTATGAACGACGGGATTGTACTTGTTCATCCGGTTTTTTAAGGTGAACCATTGTTTGTTCGGATGCAGCCAAACGAAATCCTCGATTAAAGGCAAGATCCGCAAGAGCTGGTCCATGCGGATTCCTCTCGGGGTTTTGGCAGCCATTTTGGTCATAAATTCTTCCATGTTCAGGCCAATAGATTTCCCGAGGAGCCGCTTCCCCAGGTGTTCGCATTGACGAAGAAGGAGACCTTCTTCGGGCCTGAGGGCATCGGTGGAGGAAAGGGGAGTAACCGGGATGCGTTTCTTCGG
>JALSSW010000038.1 GCA_026984035.1 Planctomycetota bacterium | reverse complement strand
CGACCTTTGACGAGACTCGGATTTGCCGGGGGACACGCATCGATAATCTCGTCCATGTTGCCCACAACTGTACCATTGGTGAGCACAACGCTGTGGCTGCCCAAGTGGGTTTTGCCGGGCACACGAAGCTTGGAAAAAGGATCCGCATTGGGGGCCAATCAGGTTTTGCAGGCCACCAGAGCCTTTGTGACGATGTGGTGATTGGGGCCCAAGCCGGGGTTTTTGGGGATTTGGAGAAGCCCGCTTTTTACTTGGGAAGTCCGATTCGTCCCGCCCGGGAGTTTTGGAGACTTTGGGCTGAGCTGGGTCGCCTCCCGGAACTCCGTAAAAAGGTCATGTCCATGATGAAGAAGTGATGGCCTCTATGAGGGCATCCCGGGTCTGGCGGTAGAGGGAGAGCGGGCCACCGAAGGGGTCGGGGATGTCCTCACCTTCACGGAGGAGGCTGGGAGCCTCTGCGTCTTCCTCCAGGCTGCCGCCATTTTTTTGCAGAGCTTTTTGGACAAAGCGGAGATGGTGGGAGGCCATGCAGTAGATGTGGCTTGCTCGGACCAGGAGGGCGGGGTGTGCGAGCCTGGAACGATGGTAGGAAAGATCCAGGCCTTGCTCTGCCATGGCATGGATGGCGTGGGGAGAGGCGGGCATCCCGGGTTGGGCTGAGATCCCTGCAGAACTAACGATATGGCCATGCTCCAGAAGTTCTTGGGGGGGGATGCCCAACTTTTTTGCGAGGTGATGGTGGAAAAGGAGAGCAGCCATGGGGCTTCGGCAGGTATTGCCGGTACAGATAAAAAGATGGAGGGTGGCCGCCCGAGCCAGGATTTGCTCCGGGGTTTCGGCCCCGGTTCGGAGGATACGAATGGGGCCGCTTTGGGGGATTTTGACAACAGAAGAAGAGATCCCTCGTTTACAGGGGCCTGCATCGAGGACAAGGGAGGCGGCATCCAGGATCCTCGCATCAATCTCTTCCCTTCGGCTGGGGGCAGGTTTTCCGGAAAGATTTGCACTGCTCATGACGAGGCCTTGGGGAAAGCGCTTGAGAAAGGGTCCCGTAATGGGGTGGTCTACGACCCGAAAGCCCAAGGAGGGGAGCGATCCTCCTTTTTCCCCTTCTCCGACCATCTCTGTCAGGGGATCCTTGGAGGGCTGATCCAATATGAGGGTGAGGGGGCCGGGCCAAAAGTTTTGCGCGAGGCGCTTGGCTTGGATGGGAGCATCCCGAAAGCCCCGGATTTGCTCGGAATCACCGAGATGGAGAGTAAAGGGGCGATGTTCGCCCTTGAGCTTTCGCAAAAGAGC
This sequence comes from Planctomycetota bacterium, assembly GCA_026984035.1. GTDB lineage: Bacteria > Planctomycetota > UBA1135 > UBA1135 > HyVt-539. The sequence goes on along the minus strand of JALSSW010000038.1, from coordinate 17,884 downwards.
CATAGCCTTTGGGCGATCGAAGCGGGCCGCAATCCCATAAACCGTCTCTGTGGGGAGGATCACCAGGTCTCCCCGGTCCAAGGCCTGTTCGAAGAGGGGCGCTGACTCTTTTTCGAAGTCGGGTGTCGCTTGGCGGATTTTGGTCATTGATTCCTGGTTTTGCTGGCTGGCCCTTTGCGTTGCGGTTGATTGGGGGAACGGGTACCGTTCCACCTATTCATCCACATTGATTCAAACGTGTCATCCAAGATGGAGAGGATAGACCTGGAATGGATGCGAGTCGAAAGGACAAGGGGATTTCCCCTGAAGGAAAGCTGAGAAACCAGGGCCGACGGCTTGCCGAGCTGGGTCAGTTCGTCGGTGGCTTCGCACATGAAATTCGCAATCCTCTCTCCACGATTGGGCTAAACCTCAAAATGATCGAAGAGGAACTGAAGGAGCCGATGAGCCCTAGGGAGCGGCGGGTCCAGAAACGGCTCGGGCGCCTTAGCCGTGAGGTCGATCGGCTTCAGGAAATCCTCGAGGGTTTTTTGAGCTATGTTCGTGCCCCGGGCCCCGTACGCAAACCCGCGAATCTCAACAACATCATCAGGGATCTTTCCGACCTGGTGGGACCCGGTCTCGAGCTTACGGGCCACAATCTTCGCGTTTACATGAAGCCTGGGCTTCCTGACATCGAGGTGGATCCCAGCCAAATCCAGCAAGTGATCCTCAACCTCGTTACCAACGCTGAACAAGCTTTGGAAGGAGAAGGGAAAACAGGAGAGATCCTTCTCGCAACAGATCGCCGCAAAGAGGATGGGGCTTGGGTGCAAGTGATTACCGTCACCGATTCGGGGCCGGGAATGGAATCGGAAATTTTAGAGAAGTGCTTTCAGCCCTATTTTTCGACTAAGAGCAGCGGTTCGGGACTGGGGCTTGCCGTGACTCAGAGGTTAATCCGCGACCATGGGGGCCAGGTACGGGTGGAAAGTCATCCCGGGCATGGAACCCGTTTTGAGGTTCTGCTTCCTGAGGAGGTTGAGAAGGAGGTAAAGAGTGGAGCCTAAGATTTTGATCGTCGATGACGATCGCGGACATGCCGAAACCCTCGAGGATGCACTCGAGGTCCTGGAGATGGAAATCAACTTGGCCCATTCGGCCGAAGAGGCCAAGAAAAAGATCACGGAAGGAGATCCCTATGCCGTGGTGATTACTGACCTTGTGATGGGGGCGGAAGACGGTTTTGCGGTCCTCGAGAAGGCCAGGCGTCGCAGCAGAAGCACGCAGGTTTTGATCCTTACGGGGCATGGAGGGAGGGAGATCGCAGTCAAGGCTATGGAGGAGGGGGCCCTCTATTACTTGGAAAAGCCTGTCAACCTGGATGAGCTTCGGACCAAGGTGCAGCGGGCGCTTGAAACCTGGCGAAAGGAGGAGGAGTTCGATCGGCTCAAGCGAGATCTGGGGCAGCTCCAGGGGATCCAGAAGCTGGTGGGTCGAAGCCCGCAGATGCAGCGGGTTGTGGAACTGATCTACCAAGTAGCTCCCACCCAGGCCTCCGCTTTGATCCTAGGTGAATCAGGGACTGGTAAGGAGGTGGTTGCGCGGGCGATTCACGATCTCTCTCCCCGTAAAGATGGCCCCTTTGTTGCTCTCAATTGCGGGGGGCTCTCGGAGGGGACGATCGGCTCCGAGCTCTTCGGCCACGTCAAAGGTGCCTACACAGGGGCAGCGGCAGACCGTGAGGGAAAGTTCGAATATGCCAATGGAGGGACTCTTTTTCTCGACGAAATCGCTGAGATGCCTCTCGAGATGCAGGTGCAACTTCTGCGGGTCTTGGAAGAACATAAGGTTGTCCGTATTGGGGCGAACAAGGCTATTCCCGTGGATGTTCGCCTGTTGGCAGCGACACACCAGGATCTGGAGAAGAAGATTGAGGAAGGCGGGTTTCGCCAGGATCTTTATTACCGTCTCAAGGTAGTGACGATTCGTCTGCCTCCCCTTCGGGATCGCAAATCGGACATCCCGCTGCTGGCGGAACACTTCCGAAAGCTTTTTGCCAAAATGCACAATAAAGATGTGGAGGGGATCGACCGGGAGGTGTTGGTGGCCTTTTCCACCTATGATTGGCCGGGAAATGTGCGGGAATTGAAAAATGTGATCGAGAGCATGGTGGTTCGAACCCGTGGGAACATCATGACCGTTCATGACCTTCCTCCGGAGCTTTCTACCCATCCGGAGGAGATTGGGGATCCTTGGGGGTTCTTGGCAGGTAAAACGGTCGAAGAGGTCGAACGGAACCAAATCCGTGTCACTCTCGATTTGTTTCAAGGCAACCGCCAAAAGGCAGCCAAAGCCTTGGGGATGAGTGAACGCACTCTCTACCGCAAGCTTAAAGAATATGGATTGGAGGCGAGGGGGCGTTGAGGGCTGAGAAAGAGGAAGAGGGGGATTATGCTTCGAAGGGACTTCGGGTGGTCACCATTGATGGGCCTTCAGGTGCAGGCAAAAGCACCATTGCCAAGACTCTTGCAAAACGCTTGGGATGGAACCATTTGGATACGGGGTCGATGTATCGGGCTGTGACCTTGGCTCTCCTGCGAGAGAAGGTGGACCTTGCCGATCCAGAGTCGGTGCAAGCTGTCCTGGATACCCTGGATCTGCGGCTCGAAGGGGGGGGCAAGGTGTTTTTAGGGAAGGAGGAGGTGAGCCAGTTGCTTCGCGACCCGGATGTTGAGAATCTTGTGTCTGCTGTGAGCGCCCTTCCTGCGGTTCGGGCAAGGATGAAAGAGTTACAACGCCGTGAAGCTCTGCGGGGTCCCCTTGTGGCAGAAGGACGTGATATGGGGTCGGTCGTTTTCCCTGATGCCCAGTATAAATTCTTTCTCGATGCTTCTCCTGCGGAGCGGGCCAGAAGGCGGCACCAGGATTTTGAGGCCCAAGGTCTTCATGTTCCCCGGGACAAGGTTCTTGCTGAGCTTGAGCGGAGGGATCGCTTGGATTCCACGAGAAAAGACGCCCCCTTGGTGCGCACAAAGGACATGGAGTCCGTTGATTCTACTCATTTAGGGATACAGGAGATCGTGGATCGCATGGTTGCCCGGGTCCGGGCAGGGTTGCCTTCCGGTGAAGGTCCCCAGGGCAGTTCAGCGGGAGGGAAACCTTGAAAGACTTCGATCCCAAGGCAGGCTTGATTTACCACTCTGTGGATCTCTTTGCCCGTTGGTGTTTTCGGATTTTCTTCCGAGTTCGGGTTGAAGGCCTTGAGAATCTTCCAAAAAGTGGACCTTTTTTGATTGTTGCCAACCACCGCTCCTTTTTGGATCCCCCCCTGGCGGTCTGTTTCCTGCGACGAAAGATTGCCATCCTGGCTCGAGGAAGTCTCTTTCGTTTTGGTCCCTTCGGAAGGTTTTTAAAAATACTGGGGTCCATTCCCTTGGAGCGGGGGGCCCCCGACCGCCAAGCCCTCATCCTTGGGAGCCAGGCTCTCCAAAAGGGTGTCCCACTTCTGATTTTTCCCGAAGGCACCCGGAACGAGGGTGAGGCTCTCCTTCCTTTTCAGCGGGGATTTCTCCTGATGCCGAAGAAAACCGGCTGCCCTGTCGTTCTGGCCTCCCTTGAAGGGACCGGGCAGGCCCTCCCCAAAGGCTCATTATTCCCCAGACTCTTCAAAAGAGTTCGGATTCGCTATAGCAAGCCGATCTCTGCCGAAGAAGTCCTTCGGCTTGGGGCTGAGGGGCTTCGCTCCCGCCTCCAAGCCCAGTTGGAAGGAATGCAAGAGGAGGGAGCCGCTTCGCAAATCCCTTCCCGGTCCTGAAATAACTGAGAACGGTCCTTCCCTGGAGCCCTTTCCGCCGATACACTTTTTGCCCTCAATTCCCGAAGTGTTTTCGGGTCCCCGTTCAGAATGGGGTTTTCCTTTTTTTGTTGTTTCCCTTCTTTTTTTGGTCCCCAATGCAATACGGAAAAAAACTGGTCAAGGAGTTCGACCTTGACGCAGAGACCCTCGAAAAGGAGTTGATGGAGGCTCTCGGCGATCAGCCGATAGACGAAATCCTTCTGAATTCGGTGGGAGATTTTAAGCCGGAGATGATTGTCACCGGAAAGGTTGTCCGCCTTTCGGGAGAATACGTTTTCATCGACATCGGATATAAGTCCGAAGGCTTGATTCACATTACGGAATTCGACGACCCAACGGTCGTCAAACCAGGCTTGGAAGTCGAAGTTCTGATTGAGGAATTGGATGACGGAGAAGGGATGATCCTTCTCAGCAAGCGCAAAGCTGATCGCATCCGGAGCTGGGAAAAAGTCATCCAGCTCTACAAGGAAGGCGACGAAGTCCAAGGCATGGCAACCCGAAAGATCAAGGGTGGCCTCCTTGTGGACATCGGTGTCAATGCATTCTTGCCTGCGTCTCAAGTCAACATCCGCCGCACCGAAGACATCGGTGAATGGATTGGCAAGGAGATTAAGGCGCGCATCATCAAGATTGACGAAGAGCGGATGAACATTGTTGTCTCCCGCCGGAAGCTGATCGAAGAAGAGCGCGAAGCCCTCAAAAGCAAGTTGATGGAGGACATCGAAGAGGATCAAGTCCGCAAGGGTATCGTCAAAAACATCGCGGACTTTGGCGCTTTCGTGGACCTTGGAGGTCTCGATGGCCTCTTGCACATCACCGATATGTCCTGGGGCAGGGTTAACCATCCCTCGGACATGCTCAAGATCGACCAAGAGGTCGAAGTCAAGGTCCTCAAGATCGATCGCGAGCGCGATCGGGTGGCCTTGGGACTCAAACAGCTCAGTCCCGATCCTTGGCTTTCCATCGAAGAAAAATACCCCTCAGGCCGGAAGGTGGTTGGCAACGTGGTCAACATCAAAGATTACGGCGCTTTTGTAAAACTCGAAGATGGAGTCGAGGGGCTGGTTCACATTTCTGAAATGTCTTGGACCCGGAGGGTCAACGACCCCCGCGAAGTTGTCAATGTGGGCGACCAAGTTGAGGTGGTCGTGCTTGATGTCAACAAGGAGAAACAGGAGATTTCTCTCGGCATGAAGCAGGCCGAAGTCAACCCCTGGGATCTTGTCGAGAGCAACTATCCCCCTGGAACCATCATCATCGGAAAAGTGCGGAACCTCACCAACTACGGAGCCTTCATCGAACTCCAAGAGGGGATCGACGGGCTTCTGCACGTTTCGGATATGTCCTGGACCAAGAAGGTCACACACCCCTCCGAGGTCGTCAAAAAGGGCGAGGAACTCAAATGCGTGGTCCTCAGTGTCGATCGCGACAAAAAGCGGATTGCCCTCGGTCTTAAGCAGTTGGACCAGGATCCATGGGATCACGACATCCCCTCCAGGTTCCATATTGGCGATACCGTCACCGGCAAGGTCACAAAACTGACCAATTTTGGTGCCTTCGTCGAGCTAGAGGAAGGGCTCGAAGGACTTCTTCATATTTCCGAGCTTGCCGACCACAAGGTCGACAACCCCGAGGAGGTTGTCAAACCGGGCCAGACGGTGGATGTCAGGATCATCAAGATCGATCCGGAAGAGCGGAAGGTGGGCTTGACCCTGGTTCAAGCCCATTATGGGGCTTCTGGAGAAGGCTCCGAAGAACCCAAAAAGGCGGCTTCTTCCACTTCCACGACCATGCTTGAGGCCGAGACCAACACTCTGGCTGCCCAGCTTCGCTCTGTCGGTCAGAAGATCGAAGCCCGAGAGGCCGCTGAGTCCGAAGAGCTTCCTCAAGGAATGGACAGCGAGACCGAGTCCAAGGCTGAGGAATCGGGGGCTGAGGAGTCCCAGGTCGAAGAGCCAAAGGCTGAGGAAGCAAAGGCTCCAACTTCCGATGAAGGGAGCGAAGAGGCCAAGGACTAAAGCGAGTTCAGATACCGTCTCCGGTTTTTTGGGGAATCCGGAAATCGGAGACGGTTTTTTCACGCTATCCTTCAGGGATGATTCGCTTCTTCCTTCTGTGCGCTGTGTTTCTTTGGATTCCCTCTTGTGCAGGGAATCCAAAGGTGGGTCCCGAGGATCCTGCCTACCAATATCACGCGAGTATTCTTAAGCAGGCCGATGAGGCATGGAAGGAGGGAGCTTATGAGCGCCTCTCCCAATTGCTGAAGGGGTCCCGGTCGGGAGCCTCACCTGCCCAAATGGAACGCTATCGGCTTATGGAGGGAATGCTCCAAGCCAAACTCCTTCTCTCCAAGGGCCTCCGGGTGCATGGATTCGCCGCAGTCTGCGCGAAACCTTCCAGTGTTCTAAAGATCCCCGGTTTGACTGCTTTTCATTTGGACGCCCCCTATGAAATTGAGCTCCGATTGCGGGCGGGAAATGGGCAAAAGGGGGTTTTTGGAGTCGAGAAGGCAGTATCCCTGCTCGTTGTGGAAGGTTCTTTTGTCGACACCTTGAGCGATGGGGGGCAGATTCGGAGGACCTTTCCTTTGACTTTGCGCATCCCGGGCCGCCATGAGATCGATTCTCAAGGTTGGCGCATGCCCCTTCCCGGGCCGGGTTTTCCCTCCAATCGTGTCTTGATTCGAAAGGTGCAGCTCCGAGGGAAGCTCTTCTGCAAAGGCCTCCAATGGAACGGGGTGGCTGTCCCTCTTTCCAAAATTCCCCTCCAGCCGACGCGCTTTTTTTTGCTGCCAAAAGGGACCGAGGGGATCCAAAAGGATCCCCTTGCTGTTTTGAAGCTCGCCCTCAAGGCGCCCTTAAAAAAGGGCCCTCACCTCCTTGTTGCCACTTTTCTTTGTGGCTTGAACCCTACGACTCGAAAAGCGGCAAAAAAGATCCTCGCCTCTTCCTTGGCTGAGGAAAATCTCGCGGCAGAATCCCTGCTGCACCGGGCTTTCCGACTCCTGAGCTGGGCCTCCGAAAAAACAGGCCCCGAATCCTGGGAGCGGCTCTGGAAAGCCCGGAATTGATCGGCCCTGAAAAAAGAGAAGGACATGGGATTCCCCACAATCGAAGAACAACTTGAGATTATCCTTCGCGGTGTTGTTGACTGCGTGACTCGCGATGAGCTTGTGAAAAAGCTCGAAGAAAGCCGAAAAGAGGGGCGTCCCCTTCGGGTGAAATTGGGGATTGACCCCTCGAGCCCTGATATTCATGTGGGGCACACCGTGCAGCTCCGAAAGCTTCGGGCCTTCCAGGATTTGGGTCATCAGGCTGTTGTGATCTGGGGGACGGCAACTGCCATGGTGGGGGATCCCACCGGCAAAGACAAAACGCGACCACAACTCACGCGAGAAGGCGTTTACGAAAACCTCGCGACTTACAAAGCACAGATTTCCAAAATTGTGGATATTGAAGCTGCTGAGCATGTGGAGAACAGTCGTTGGTTTGAGGGCATGAACTTCATGGATGGAGTGAAGCTCCTCTCTCGGATGACGGTGGCCCGGGCGATTGAGAGGGATAACTTTGAAAAGCGGATGAAGGCGGGCCAAGCGATCCACCTTCATGAGATCATCTACCCCCTTATGCAGGGATGGGATTCCGTTGAGGTTCAGGCTGACATTGAGTTGGGGGGAACCGATCAGCTCTTCAATCTTTTGGTGGGGAGGGACCTGCAGGGTCAAGAGAAAATGCCGCCCCAAGTTTGTCTTACCCATCCTCTGATCGAGGGCCTCGACGGAGTGCAAAAGATGTCCAAGAGTTTGGGGAATGCAATCGGGTTGACGGACGAACCTTCGGAGATGTTCGGTAAGATCATGAGCATTCCGGACAGCTTGATGGAGAAATATTTTCTCCTCCTGACAGATCTTCCCGTGGCTCAAGTGGAAGAACTTTTGGCCGGACATCCAAGGGAGGCCAAGGTGCGCTTGGGCATGGAGGTTGTGAAATGGTTGCATTCGGGGGAGGCAAGCGAGGAAGCTCGGGCGGAGTTCGACCGTGTTTTTAAAAACAAGGAGCTTCCTAAAAACATCCCGGAGATCCGTTTGGGGGAGGAGCTTTTGCGCGAGGGGAAGATCCCTGTGTTTCTAGCGGCGGCTAAAGCAGGCTTGGCCGGGAGTACAAGCGAAGCGAGGCGGATTTTGCGGGGAGGCGGGATCCGAGTGGATGGAGAGAAGGTGGGGGATGAAAAGGCTCTGTTGGGGAAGGGGCGTTACCTGATTCAAGTCGGGAAACGCCGGCTCGGCTATGTCACCATTGGATAAAGAAGGAGCAGGTCTTTTTGAAGAAAGGCCTGCCTCCTTTATTTTATTTGTGCTGGATTTTTTTCCAGCGCTCTTCGAAGTCAAAGCCGGGGGATTGCTCGAAGGTGTGGCAAGTGTAACAAGCAACGCGGGCTTGTTTGGGGGTCTTGGCCTTTTTCGCATCTTCCCGGGGAGCTTTTTTCTTTTTCCACTTCCTCCAAAATTGAACATGCTGACTGCTCGGACCATGGCAAGCTTCGCAACCGACCCCCATCAAGTCCGGGGTTTGCTCCTGTGATCGAAAACCCGATCGCTCTCCATACCCAACACTGTGACAAATGACGCAGTCAGGATGACGGGCTGGGTTCCAGACCTTCTCCTCTTTTGCCCGGCGAAGCAGAGTTTCAAAGGCCTTCGCGTGGTGGCTTTTTTGCCAGGCAGCCTGGGCGTCCTTGTGACAAGATGCGCAAGCCTGGGTTCCGACATAATGTCCTCCCTTGGGATCCACCCGCTCCGCCATCTTCTCCAGGAGGTCGCTTTTGGTGATTTGGACCTTAAGTTGTCTGAGGAGGCGATGGGTCTCGGGATCGGTTCCGGGCGGAAGAGTCCCAGGGATTTTGGGGCGGAGAGCGGGGACTTGGATTTTATGGAGCTTGAGGAGTTTCCAGCTTCCCCCGGTTTTGAGAAGGTCTGCTTTGAGCAGGTATCGCCCTTCGCTCCCGGGGAAGAGGACATAGCTTGTGTGTCCATTCTTCCTTGGAATGCTGCGAGGCTCAGTTTTGGCCTCGTGGCTACCATCCACAGAAACGACCAAGTCCAATCCCGGGGCCAATTTTGCAAGGCGTGTTGCCGCCTCCGCCCCACCTGAATGCACAAAGCAGAGCACAAGGTCGAAGCTCTCCTTTTTGGCCGCCTGCAAGGTTTTCTGGACTGCTTCTTCGGCCGGAAGAACGCGGAGATCTTTGGGAACCTTCCATCCCTCTTTTCCGGCGATGGAAAGGACAAGAATCTTCGCTTTAGGATGTTTCACGACACGATAGCTTTGACCGAAGAGGGCCACTAAACCTGCCTTGGTCTTTTTGTAGACGTCACTGGCAAGAAAGGGGGGGCCGAAAGCTTCGTGAAAGTCCAGGAGCTCTTGGATACCCATACTGAGATCCCTCGCCCCCAAGGGGAGGACGGGGTAATGGAGGGTGGCTCCCAGGACCATCAGGGTTGTCATGAATTTTTCTTTTTCAAGGGGGTTGGCCTCGTGGATGTAGTTGCCCCCTTCGAGGGCAAGGTCGAATTCGGCCTGATGGGCTTTAAGCCAAAAGGCCCTCCTGTCCAAGCCGCCGCTCTGCGCGGAAGCACATCCGCAGGGTTCCAGCTTTCCATCCAAGTGACCGCTGAGGATCAAGCGGAAGATGGGATTTTTGGCAGGTTCTTCGACTCCCTCTTTTTGGAGCCGGCTTCCATTGTTTTCAGAACCCACTCCATTCAAGGAGGTAAAGGCCAAGGTTCCCAAAACCAAGGAAAGAAAGAGAATTCTTGTGATGGGTCGCTTCATCTGCGCTCCGCGTTGAAGAGGACAAAGGGCACTACGCTGCGCTTGTGATCGGGGTCATCACTTTGAAGGAGGACAATTCCTTGGATTCTACGACCGCTTGCTCCGCCTTTGTAACGGATGGTAAGAGTCCAGCGGCCATCGTTAGGGGGCGCGATCCTGGATTCGAAAAAGGAAGAACAATCCTCACCTTTGTCGTTTTTCCCCCGCGTTTCCAGGATCTTGAGTTTGGGATCATCGAGGAGCCCATTGTAGATCAGAGTGATATAGGTTTGATCCTTTTTGGAAAAGGGGATTTGACCAAAATAGAGCTGCTTGCTGGGAAAGAACTGGAGATTGGGGAGGATGTTGGCAGTGACTTGAACCTTGGCGATATAGCCGTCGAGGTCCGTGTGGAAAGCAAGGATGCGCTGGTAGGACCCAGCCTTATGAGTGGGGCCAAAGTGAATGAGGTAGCGGTGCCCATTTTTTTCAAGGCTCGGAATGGTCTCAAGTTTTGTGAACGCATCGATCCCTTCGATCTTGGTGATCTTGAAGGAGGGGATGCCTTCGCCAGGGGCTAACTCCAAGGGGCTGACTGTTTTTTGTTCTTTACCCAGGCTGCCTAGATCCAGGCTGGGAGTGGGGAGGATGCGGACCCTGGGCATGATGTGAAATTTGTAGCCAAAGCGCACGATGCCCGCTTCGGTGTCGGGCTCAAAGTGAAGCTCGGTCGTTCCCGGTTCCTTATGTTCGGCGGCAGATCGAAGGAGGGTATGAACGGTGACCTTTACTTCCAGCTTGTCCCCTGGTTCGAGCCAGGTTACCAGCCAACTCCCTTCTTTTCGAATCGGAGGGTCGTGGATCTCCCTGCTGATCTTTTTTCCCTTCCGATCCAAGAGACTCAGGCTCACCGAAGCGCAACTGCAGGCATTTCGGTACCCAATGAGCCGGACTCTTTGTTTGGATTTATTTTGAATCCAGAAACTGTGAGAAGGTTCGTCTCCGTGGTAGACCTTGCCGAAATCACAGTAACCCTCTTTGACTTCAAGCCATTGGCCAGGGGGAGGGGAATCTTCGCCGTCCCTGTTTCCCCCACAGGAAGGAAGCATGACGGCAAGCGTCAGAAAAACGGCGACTAAAGAAAAGCGAAGCTTGTCTTTCTTGGAAACAGTCATTGTTCTCAGGATAGTCGAGAAAGAGCTTCGAGCAACGGCTGAGGTTTTGCCTGGGCATATTTCTGCCCCTAGGGCGGAACGAGAGAAAGCCTGGTTTCGCGGCGAAAAACAAGGCTTTTAAGCTTCTCCTCGCTTTGCCGAAGAAAACCTGAAGCATTCCTTCTCCTTTTCTTCATCTTCTGGATAATCTTTTGGCTCGAAATCCCTGTCTTGTGTTGCCCCCGAGGAACGCAGTCTTCTCGGCCAATGAACTTGTTTTAGGATGAATCGATGAAGCAGAAAAACCTCTCTCAGGTGGATCCCGCTGTTTTCCATCTCTGCAAAGAAGAGGAGGACCGGCAGGCGCGGACGCTGACCCTGATTGCCTCCGAGAATCACTGCAGTTCTGCCGTGCGCGAGACGATGGCCTCTTTTTTGACGGATAAATATGCTGAAGGCTATCCCGGGCGCCGGTATTACGGAGGATGCGAAGTCGGGGATGAGGTCGAGCGTCTTGCTCGAAACCGCGCTAAGGAACTGTTCGGGGCCGAGGCGGCAAACGTCCAACCCCACTCGGGGACCCAGGCCAACCTGGCTGCTTATTTGGCCGTCATGAATGCAGGCGATCCTCTTCTTGGGATGGCTTTGAACGCAGGGGGACACCTGTCACATGGCTTCGCCCGGAATCACACCGGGATGTTGTTTCGGGCGGAACACTATGGTCTGGATGACGAAACGGGTCTGATCAACTATGACGAAGTGCAGGCTAAAGCGGAAAGTCTGCGCCCCAAGGTCCTGGTTGGGGGGGGCAGTTCGTATCCGCGGCTGATTGATTGGGAAAGGCTCCGGAAGATTGCCCATGGGGTCGGGGGCTTGCTGATGGCCGATATCGCCCATCCGGCGGGCCTCATCGCGGGTAAGGTGATTCCTAGCCCCGTGGGTGTGGCGGATCTTGTGACGATGACCACGCACAAAACCCTTCGGGGACCGCGGGGGGGGATGATCCTTTGTGGCAAAGATCTGATCAAAAAGGTGAATTCTTCGGTTTTCCCCGGCGGGCAGGGGGGGCCTTTTTTGCATGCCATCGCAGCCAAGGCGGTGGCCTTTGGGGAAGCTCTTCGCCCTGAGTTTCAGGACTACGCAAGGCAGGTTGTGGTCAATGCCAAAGCCCTGGGAGACGCTCTTTTGGGGCTTGGCTATGAGCTGGTGACGGGGGGGACGGACACCCATCTTCTGACTGTGGATCTTAGACCCAAGGGGATTTCCGGAAAGGAAGCCGAAGCGCGCTGCCTGGAACTTGGGCTGGTCATCAATAAAAATTTGATTCCAAAGGATCCTCGGCCCGCGATGGAGACTTCGGGGCTCCGGCTTGGAACTCCCGCTCTGACGACAAGGGGATTCAAGGAGGAAGAGGTCCGTGAGGTGGCCGAGCTTTTGGACCGAGCCATCTCGGGAAAAGATAGGGAAGCGGTGAGGGCCCGGGTGCGGGAGCTTGCCGAGGCCCATCCTCTGCCCTGAGAGAGAGGAGATTCCCCATGGGATCCTGCAAAACCCATTGATTTCCTGCCTGGGTTTTGTCGATGAAGAGGCCATGCGTAGGCGAATTGGGCTCTTTATGATCTTGGGGCTTTGGGGCAGCCTCTCCGCACAGGTTGAAGGGCTCCAAGTGGAGGTTCACTCCGGGCTGGGGTCCTCTGTGGTCCATGCCCTGCTAGGTGAAACTGCTCCCCAGGGGCCCCGTGCCACTGGACCGGCCATGATCGGTGGGGGTGTCCTGTCCTTTCAAGGGGGAAGAAGGGTGTCCTTTTCTGCGCGGGGCTTTGAGCTGCCGCTTGAAGGGGGAGGCATGTTGGGCTTGGATGCACAGGGGAGGATCTGCGCAGGAAACAAGCCCTTGACCAAACGAGTGCGGGGATGGGTGCGCCTTTGTTTGGTGGATGGGCTTGAGTTACGGCTGAGGACCGGGAATCTGAAGAAGGGACCGAGGGAGATGATTGCTGTCCTGGGGAAGCGATATTTCTCCCTGTTTCGTGAGAGAGAGCGACGCCGGGAAAAAGAAAAACCCTTTACCGGTTTTAGTTTTTATCTTTCCGCAGCAGAGGACAGGGTTGTGAGTTTGGCGGAGATGGGACCTTTTGTTTTGGTCCGCCCCGTGGCTGTCCGGGGGGGAGACAAGCGGGTTTGCGTGCACCTGTTTGCTGATCTTCTCCGCAAGGCCGGTTCCGATCTGCGGGAAAAAACTCCCAGAAACAGTGCGCAGTTTCCACGGGCTTATTCTCAGGCATTGTTTCTTGAACGGGTGGTTTCCGAACTTTTTCCCGCGGGGAAACCCCGTCGAAGGAGCCTTGTAGCTGTCCCTGACTTCGGCCTCAGTCTGGCCTTTGGGGGCGGGATTTCCCTCCAATTGCGTGCGGGGCATGGAGGCCGGACGGATCAATGGGTTTTGGGGCTTCGGTTGGAACCCGACGCTCCAGTGAGTGTGGAATACCGTGTCCTGTCCCGAGGCTTTACTGTGCAGCGGGTTCTGCCCGAGAAACTCCAACAGCGCTCCCGTACCTTTGGCCCAAAACCCCTTGTAAAGGGAGCTGGATCCCTCCTCCCCTGGAAAGCACAGCTCTCCCATCCCGCTCAGCGAGCCCTCTCTCTTCGTTCCATACAAAGGTTCTTTAGGGATCGACGGGGGATTCCCGTTTCGGCTTCCTCCAAAAAGAAAAAGGGGAGCTGAGAGGAATTCCTCATTGTAGAATCCTCGGGATGAAGGAAGCGCCCCGGGATCCAAAAACGACAGAGCCCCTCAATCAGCAGGACAAGAAAGCCCCTTTGGAGATCTCACTCAAAGATCTTCGCCAAAAAATCAAGGCCCAGCCCCTTCCGGAGAAGGTCTTCTTTTTTTCAAGTCTGGTCTATCTCTGCGCCACCCTCCTCCCTTGGGAACGCATTCCCTGGGTTGGGGCTGAACGGGCTCTTTCCCTCAATGGATGGACCTTTGGGGGGTTGACTGTTCTAGCCCACCTGGGAGTTTTGGGGGCCTTCCTGATGCAACTCGGCGGCTTGGCAGGCATTGGTCCCGGTATCGGCAAAGCCTTTTTTCGTATCTACCGCTGGGTTTTGTCCGGCGTAAGCCTGATCTTGATCTATCGACTCCTGACGGCCGGCCGAACGGGCTTGGGGCTCTGGCTCGCCTTGCTCGCCATCGCTATCCAGGTCAAGGTGACCTATCAATTTTGTGAAGGGATGGGACTCCTTCCTTTTCGGATTAAGCGCTAAGTCATCTTAGAGGTCACCCTGGATCACCCTGGGGCCGAATTCTTATTTCAGAAACCGCCTTCCCAGCTTTGTTTTCAAATCCCGCAACCGATCTTGCTGCGGTGGTCAGCAACTCTGCGGTAAACCCTACGGCCGAAGTTGGCGATTCCGGGGAGATAAAGGAAGGGGGCCAGGGGACAAAGAAGGGGGAGTTCCCAGGACATGCGGCGGTATGCGTCGAAGCCTTTGTAGACCTTTCCTCCCGGTTCGACGAGGTGGATGTCTGCGTCCAATTCTTGGAGGCTTAATCCTGGGTGTTTGAGGTGGAGAGCCCTTTGGCTGCGAAAATCGAAAACACGAAACCTTTCTCCCCAGTCCATGGAGCGAAGGAAGGCCAAGGCCCTTCGGCAGATGCCGCATCCTCCGTCATAGATGAGGTCGGAGCGGCCTGAGCGGAGATGGAGGATGAGGGCAAAGATAAAAGGGAAGGCTGTCAGGAGGACAAGCCAAAGGGGGAGGATTCGGGCAAAGATAAACAGAACGTAGGCGGGGAATAGAAAAAAGAGAAGGATGAGGAGGGTGCGCCTTCGCAGGGTCCGCAAGGGGGTTCGGTTTTTTCGGTACCAGAGTCGGGCCGTCAAGGGCAGCTTTTGTAAGGGAAGAAAGGCCAGCAGGAGGAGCCAAAGAGTGATATAGGGACCCGTGTCCATGGTGAGCCAGGTCATGGTGTGAAAAAAGAGGGCTCCGGGCAGATAAAACCAGCGGGCTTTGGGCCAAAAAAGGACGGCGGAGAAGGTGGTTTGTACGAAAAGGACGAGAATGGACCCTGCGATGCAGAGCCAAAGTTGGGAAGCGAAAAAGGAAGCGAGGGGACCGTTGTGTTCCATCATAATCCCCATCAGTGTGTAACCATTGACCCACTTGGGGCCTGCGAGGATCCACTTGGAGAGACCCGGGGCTGTATAGCCCAAGACCAAAGTCCATTGGAGGAGACGGATGGGGAACATCGCGAAGGGGTCGGTCTTTGGGGCTTGAAGGGGATCCTTCCCCTGGCGGGCGCGGCGCTCACGGTTCCGCAGCGAATCCAGAGAAAGGCGGGCTCCGGAAGGACCCAGGGCCAGGGCGAAGAGGCCGATGGTAAAAGCGACTTTGTCGTGATGAGGCTGGGTGTAGGCGTAGGCGATGGCGGTCCAGTAGGTGGAGAGGAAGGCGGCAATCCAGCAGCTGAGGCGGGTCCAAAGGCCCAGGAAGCCTAAAACGGCTGCGGCGAGGAGGACTCCGAAGACGATGCGAATGATCTCGAGCCCAGGTGGACCTAGATGCAAGAGTTCGAGGAATAGAACCGGGCGCCAGGGGCCGGGAAGCTCACCATGCGAGATGCGAGCAGCGTCTGGGATGATAGTTTGGGCGTAGTTGAAGATGTCAAAAATCAGGAGGGCAAACAGAATGAGCCTGAGGCCTCCCAAGCGGACAAGGGAGCCTTGTTGGGGGAACCAATGGTGTCGGATGCGTTGGAGGAGCTGTGTAGGTCCCATGGTCACCTTTCCTGTTCCTTGGAGGATTTCCCTGGGGGAGGGGGTGCAAGGGCGAGGAGGAGTTTCCCAGCCGGCCGAGGACCCTTTGGAGTCAGGCGCACTCGAACGGCCAGGATGCGCAAGTGCTGGACCCTCCTTCCTACATTTTGCTCGAGGACATCCTTAAAGTCCTCTATGCGACTTGGACTCCCTAGCGATCTTTTTCCCGGATGAGGATCATGAAGGTGAGAAACTTGTTGGATCCCCGGGTTCAAAAGGGGGATCAGGGCCCGGAAGGTGGTGTAGGGGACTGTAATGCCCCCATCGCTGGGGGAGACTTCTCTGTGGCTTCCATCAACGAAGCTTGCTTCGATTGCGGGCCGGTAGAGCAGAGAATAGGCACTGTTTGTCTGGGTATACATCGTGAAGCCTACAAAAGGCCAGCCCTTGGCATGGGGGATGATTGCGGCCAGAACTTGGAGGCCTATGAGGGTTGTTGCTACGCCACCTAGGAAGGCCCGTTTCCGCAACTTGGGACCCTTTCCCAAAGCGGGGAGAAGGAACAAAACAAAAAGGAGCAGAGTGCTCCCCCCGACAATAGGAAGTAGAGTCGCCTTTGTGAGTCCCCGGGGGAGGGGGCGCTTGAGATTCAAAGGAAAGGGATGGGAAAATTTGAGGTTTTCATCCATAGCCACGAGAAACACCCGGTGCTTCCCCGGGGGAATCGGCCCGAGGATGTAGGAATCCCTCTTCTGCTTGAGGGGTCGCCAAAGGTGGTGTCCCTCGAGTCGCCAACGATAGCTTGCCCCCCCCTTGGCCTTGCCCTGTAAGCGAAGAGAGATCTTGCCCTTCGCATCTGTGAGCAGTGAGGAATTGGGGGAAAGGCGACTCTCCCCTCGTGCCACCGAGAGGATTTTGGGGCTGCCTCCCCAAGCTGTGCTTTTTTCCTTGTTCAGCTTTCTTCCAAAGAGCCAAGCGGGGTGCAGGTGATAGCTCCCCTCCGGGGTCTGCAGGCGGAGGCGAAATGGGGTGACAAAGCGAAGGGACAGGATCTCTCCCCGGGGAGCGCCATCCCTCAGGTCGAGCCGGTCTATGGTTTTGGCCTTGAGGTCGGCAAGGAAGAGACCCCGTTCGGTAGCGACAAAGACTGGGCCATGGGGCTGTTTTGCAAAGGCGTGGATCTTCCCCGTTCCTCCCGGATCCAAGCATTGAAGGTCGGGGAGCGATGGGGTCTGGAAGAGGAGCGCACAGGAGAAAAAGGGAAGGAGAAACACCCCAACTTTATACCAGTTTTTCTTCAGGAAGGGGGCACTACCGTCTCAAGTCGGGGGGAGTAGGGAGATGAGGATTCGTCCAAAAAACTGGATTTGATGGACGGTCCATCAAGCGGGCGCATCAAGGCAACAATTGCTTGAGGGCGGCTTTCAAATCGGGATCTTTCGGAGCCGCACGGAGAAAGTCGCGTAAACGGTTTTCTGCTTTTTGTTTCCCTAAAAGGCTGCGGAGGATGTTCCCAAAGCAGGATCCTAAACCCTTGGCCTTTCCCTGCTTGAGCAAGCTAAAAAGCTGCTCTGCTAACTGCCTGTCCCTGAGACTTGCCAAGGCACGGGCACTCAGGTCTCTGAGAAACATGGGTGTCCCCTCTTGTCCCAGCCTGTTGCGGAGGCTTTGACGTTGGGCGGGTTTTGCCTCGTGGATTTCTCCTGTTCGGCACAGGGCAAGGAGGGCGAGGGCGCTGCTGCGCGGGTCTTGAGAGCCCAGGGCGAGTTGGAAGAGCCCCTTTGTTTTCTCTTCTTGGGCAGGAAGGAGAAGAAGGTGAAGGAGGGGTTCCAAGGTTTTTGCCTGACTTTTAGTCCAAGGGAGAAGGGTTCCGGGATATTGGAGTACAAAAAAAGCTTCACGTCCTTCGGCTTTTTTGAGGAAAACCAGCTGGGCTGTATGGGGGAGAAGCTTTTGGGGGCGGGGCAGGTTGGCGGGTTCGAGAATGAAGACCTGTTGCCTGGGCGGGCGCCTCCTTTGATGGGGGGTGGATTGGGGGCGGACAAAGTTTTTTAGGACCTTGCAAAGGATCCTATTGCCTTTCCGGGCTTGGGGGAGGAGAACGAGGACCAAGTCTGCATGCCGGGCGGCGAGGTCGAAGGCAGGGAGGGCGGGCTCGGATTGGAGGCCTTGAAAGCACAGCCTGCTTGTGGTTTTGGGTTGTTTCGGGGGAAGTCCCGGGAGGAGGACAAGGTTTATGCCCAGCCCCAGTTTCAAGCAAAGAGCAAGGATCCCTTGGGGAATTGAGGACCGATTTTTCTTCTTAGTTTCCATAGAGACAGG
>JALSSW010000037.1 GCA_026984035.1 Planctomycetota bacterium | reverse complement strand
AGTTGAGCTGCTCCACATCCAGCTCAAAATTAAAGGGATCTGCATTGCCCAGTTGGAAATCATCTTCGAGATAGGTCATTTGCAAGCGGGATCCCTGCGGAACAAAGGGTTCACTGATCCCTCCGGCAATCGGAGGAATATTCACCAACATGGTGGGGGTCATGTAGTTGGCAATCGGTGCCGGGGCAATACGATTCCGGTTCCCATTCGCAACAACGGTGCACTCTCCCTTATCCCCGCGGGTCACCCCGGGGAGGGTCTGCCCATCAACAACCTTAGAGAAACGGGTAGTAGGCAAGCCAAAAAGCTTCCCGTTCCTCTGTTGGTACTGACCATAGGCATCGGGGATTATGGAGCCTTCCTTTGTCCCATCCTCATCAACAGAGTTGAAACGACGGGTGATCATCCCGACCAGGTTATCGTCAGCCGACTTGGCCAGCTTGAACGTCGAAGAAATCCCAAGAGCTCCTTCGGGCAGGAAAAGCTCCAGCTCATTCCCCGAACGGTCTCTGGGTCCCTTCGTCCCGCTCACGATATGGATGTTGTAGGTCTCCACCTTGCCCTTCTGGTGGAAGAAGCCCAAGGAACTGGAGATCCGCACGGCGGTGGCGTCCTTGTCCGGATCGGCCTTGATTGTGGGCCAAACCGAAAGACTCCCAACCTTGTTGTTTTGGATAAACTTGATGCTACCTCCGAGACGGTTGGCAACAACTACATTGTCCGAGGTGCGGATGGTATTCAAAATCATGGGCTTGGAGAAGCGCACGATCACCCCAACATCAGTCACCAAGTTTTCATTCGGAGGTAAGAGCTGCCGGGTCACAGGATCAATCCTGGGAGGAGCTGGATCAAACTCGATGAATTCCGCCCGACGGCCGGAATCCCCGACATCCACCGTCCCCCCCCCAACCTTGACTTGGTCATGATAATGCGTCACAACCTTGCAGGCGGCACCCAAAGGTAGGGTGCTTTCTTGGAATCGAACCACATTGCCCTTGCTGTCCACCGCTTCAAGATTCGAAACCTTGACCCATACAGTCGGCTTCCCACCGCCTTGAGCCAGGGCCTTATCGTTTTCTTTGGAAGGGATATCTTCGTTGATCAAGATCTCTGCCTTAATCCGGACCCGCTCCCCGATAGGAGAGAGGACATCCTGCCAAATCAAATCCCCAAACTGAAAGGGCCGCCCCTGGGGAACCGAACGCCTACCAAGCGGACGGCCATCCGCGGCAGAAAGAGGGCCATCCACGAAGGGGATCCGCCCCCTAAGAACGAGTGAGGCAAAGCGCTTGTTCAACAGAATGCGGGAGTTCGGGACATCCACCTGGAGGATGCCCATGGTCTTGACCGCGACCAACTCAGCCCGTTCTTGGCTGGGAAGATAGCCAAAGTTCACATCCTCATCATTCCCAGAGCGGAAATCCCTGATCACAGCTTGCTCCCCCGAGACCCCCACGCTGTTTAAGCTTTTGGTATTGTCAGCCGAAAGGCGGAACTTCTTCGTCACCACACCTGAAGTAGGCAGAGCAATCCGAATATTGGCGGATTTCTTATCCAAAGACGCTGGAAGTCCTTCAGGGTTAGGAGAGCGCCCCGTAGCTTCATCACCAGTGACCTCAGGATCAATGATCAAATACTTTCCATTCTCCTTGGAAATCACCCGGGAGGAGATCGCAGAGTACGCTTGCGCAGGACTCAAGACCGAGGGATCTCCATCCAGGGTCAGAAGCTGCACAGCGCTTGGGGTAGAGAGGAAGAACTCGGTATCCAACCCCAAGGGACGATCAAAGGTCAAGACGATTGCAGCATCCCTGGGAACAAGGGGGGCAACATTCTTTCCATTAAACCCATTCGCGGGATTAAAGGCATTGTAAGGGCCCACAGAAACCAGGCCTAATTTCGCGCTCTCAATCGCCCGATTAAAGCTATCTTTTTCACTGGGGTTTTGATCGTCGAAAAGGATCAAAAGCTCCCGATGACCAGTCTTGGGGTCATAGGGCAAGAAGCGATAACGTGCGGCAGAAGTCGCGAAGGGGTCTTCATCCCGAACCTGTGGAGAGACAACCACATCCTTCTCAACCAAAACCGGCTTTCTAGCCCCTGGAGTCAAACGGTCCCCAACTCCGGGATCCACTCGGCGCCAAGCATAAACATCCACGACCCGCCCATATTGGACAGTCAGGAGAGTCGCACGAATCCCGCCTTTGGCGGCAGCATTCCCTGTTTGCTTTGCGTTCCCCCCACCACAAGAGGCAAGTCCAAAGAGAAGCGCGCAACCCAGAGCGGCGATCAGACCTTGTTTTCCCGTAACCATACTTTTATCCATCCTGGTGATTGAGTTCGGTTTTAAAACCTATTGGAGGAACGGGGCAAACATCCCTCCAGAGGTTCAAGCTTTGCCTTCTTGTTTGAGCAAAGTTCATTAACAGCACAAAACCCTTTCCATACTCTTAGTAGCGATAAGGAAGAAGTAAGAAACGAATCCCCGGCTTTAGAGTATTCGGCCCGGCTTTCGTCGGTGCCGTATTGAGGTCAGGATCCTTGTAGTCAAAACTGAGATTGAAGCGGACCTTCATTTGGACATAGGGATAGTGCCTTTTCCGAAGAAGTTCGCGGGCACTGCTAGCCCCGGTACTTTCGAGATCGAAGACGAAATCCCCTAATTTCTCAGGGAATCGATTCAAGTCCTTTGTCGGTTTGTTGGGGTTGTCAAGTTTCGGAGCCCATGGACTTTTGTGGAAAGCGAAGCCGATTTGCACATTCGCCAAGGGATAGAACTCCGTGGAGGTTTGCGTGTCCACACGATAGACCGGGCCAAGACCAAGGCTCCCCTTCGTCACGACCTCGAAGAACTTGGCGTGAATCTCAGCGGATGCAACATTGTTTGGGAGCGAACCCTCCGCAGCAGCCACAAAGAGGATCTTGCTCGTATGGCTCACGATTCTAAATTCACCAGTTTGAGCCTTGTTCGCCCCAAAGAGACGGACTCGATAGTTGGCATAGCGACCGTCTGTCGGAAGGACTGCCTGGGCAAGTTCAATCTCATGAACAAGGGTTCCTCGAATCCTTTGGGTCTTTGGACGAAGGGAGACAACTGGAAGCCGCTTCTTGCCGTTGGATAGAGTGACTGCAACGGAAGCCAAATTCCCCGACTTCGGATCCGTCCGAATATAGCCTGCGGCCTTTCCACTCTTGATGATCCCATCAAAGAAGAACTCGGGACCAGCAAGTCCAGGGGCCAAAATCCCTCGAGGCCCGGCAGTGGTGCTCTTCACTTCGCGGCGTACACTCGCTCCTGTTTCGATCCAGTTGGTTCGGATTTGAGAAAAGCGCCCAAAGGGAACAGGCATGAGATAGGGATTGGGCCGGATGTCCCCCCCAAATAGATATTTCGTCTTTTCGGTTCCCGGAACAGGTTTCCCATTGGCATCCAGGATTCGGATGTTGTCATCCTGCACGGTTCCGGTTCCATCCGCGTCCGTCCCCGGGGGGGTCATGAGCTGAACAACGCCCAGCCCACCAAAACCGCCATTGTTGTTTTCGAGACCCGCACTCCAGTTACTTACAGACAGGTATTTCACCTTGCGACCTGTGTGAGTCCCGATCCCACCATCGGCAGTCACGGAGAAATCCGAGTTCCAAGGCTTTGATCCGGAACTCCAAGTATCCCCATGCTTCGCCAGGTCAATCCCGGTAGCCGATTGGAGGATGACCATTCCACCGGTTCCCCCTCCCCCGGAGCCGCCCATCCGGGAAGAACCGGCACATTCACCACCGCCACCATTCCCGCCGTCCGCGGAGATGCGACCACTTTGGGTAACTGTAATCCGCCCCAGAGCCTTAATGATCAAGACTCCAGCGCCTCCACCGCCGCCGGCACCTTTCTCATCGTTGATATAGGAGGCGCTTCCAGTGCTGCAACGGGCTCCACTGCTTCGGTCACCGCCACCGCCACCGCCTTCGCCGCCAATAGGAGCCACGAGCTCGCCGGTAATCACTTTTCCAAGGTCTGTCACTTGACGACCCCAGAAGTCATTGTCCTTCTTTGGATCCACAAAGGGAACCGGACCCGGGTTCGCACGCTTTTGGGAAGACGATCCAAACAGTCCCCCGAAGCCTTCAATAATCTTGTATTGGTTGGAGGTTCCTTTGCGGTACTGATCGTAATAATCAGGATCACCCTGGGCAGCAAACGAACCACCACCACCGCCACCGCCCCGATTAAATCCGGAGCAATCAACGGAACCCCCTTGTCCCCCTCCGCTCGGGACTTGACCGGGCCCAAAGCCGTCCTCACCGGCGGCAGAAAACAGGCCGGTTCGAGGACTT
>JALSSW010000036.1 GCA_026984035.1 Planctomycetota bacterium | reverse complement strand
GCCATAGCCTGATGGAATCCCTTCCTTGGCGCTGTTCAGGCGCTCGGAGACGAGTTGCCTCGCCCAATAGATGTCGGTTCCTTCTTCAAAAACAATCGTAACAACGGAGAGACCGAACTTGGAAACCGAGCGAATTTCCTCCACTTTTGGGAGACCGCTCATGGCCGTTTCCACGGGAAAGGTAATGAACCGCTCCATTTCTTGGGGAGCGATACCCGGACTATTCGTGAGGACTTGGACTTGGACGTTGGTCACATCCGGAACCGCGTCAATAGGAATCTCACCCAAGGAACGTATCCCCAAAGCCGCAATTAACGCCCAGAGGACAAGAACCAAAAACCGGTTGTTTAATGAAAAATCGATGATTCTCTGGATCATGACTGCCTCCTCAATGCTCGTGGCCTTCGCCTAACTCGCCCTTCCTTGAAAGGGATTTCAATGCAAAGAGGCCTGTCATGGCCACAGAATCGCCGGGTTTTAACCCTTGAACAACCTCCACCATCCCCCCGGCGCCTTTGCGGATGAGAACTTTTCGTTTTTCAAAAATCCCTTCCTTTTCCTCGATGAAGAGAAAACTCATCCCCTTTTCATGCACGATGACTCGCTCGGGCAAAAGCAAAGGAACCTCTCTGGATGAGATCACGATTTCAACCGAAGAGAACATCCCCGGACGAAGGGGCAGATCCTTACTGGAAGCTCCAACTTTGTTGTTCTTCAGAACAATTCGAATCCGCGCTGCTCGAGTGCGTTCATTGACTCGGTAGTCAATAAAAGAAACCTTGCCCTTTCGGACGAGTCCCGGGAACGTATCGAAACGGACATAGGCTTCCTGGCCTTCCCTGACCTTGGAGAAATCCTTTTCATAAACAGCGGCAAGGACCCAAACTTTGGAAAGATCGTGAATCTCGAAGAGCCTACGACTTTCTGTAATGGATTCATTCCGTGTAATATGGCGATCAAAGATGACGCCATTCGAAGGGGCATAGAGTTTGAGAATTGCAAAGTCTTGGTTCTTCTCCTCAAGAGAAGCTAAGTCTCCTTCATCCAGCCCAAGAGCAAGGACGCCTAGGCGACGAGCATTCTCATTGATTTTTGCGCGTAAAAGATCCGCATCGAGCTGTAGGAGTTTTGCATCCCGCTCCGACTTTAAATCGATGAGTTCTCGCTCTTTTCGGAGTAGAGCTCCTTGGTACGCTTTCTCTGCTTCCAGGAAAGGACGTAGTGTTCCCACCCCCTTTTTTTGGAATTCTTTCTCCCTCTCGAAGATTTTGAGAGAAACTTCGATTTCACCATCCAAGACCTTGGTCAATGACTTCAGGCGCTCCTTATAGATCTTTTCATATCGAGCCCTCAAAGTTTTGGCGGCTTCAAGGCGGGCCTTACTTTCAAGATAAGAGCCGACCTCGGAACCCAGTTCTGCACTCCAAATTTCAGCGAGAAGCTCCCCTTTAGAAACTCGTTCCCCTACACCTTTATGAATCGCCCGAACAATCCCTGGAACAGGTGAACTGACATGGACAATGGTGTTTTCATCACTTTCCACAGAGGCGGTTAGATGTAAACGTTCTTCCAATCTTCCGGGGCCGGCCGGCTTCACTTGGATGCCGATCTTCTTACGAGTTTCCCTTGAAACCCTCACCTCATTGCCATGCTCTTCCCCCTCAGCTCCGTGTCCGGTTGCCCCATGTCCCTCCTTGGCTCCAACCGATTTCTGTTCCGGAGCCCCCTTACTGCTACAACTCTGCATACCCAAGATTGGGAAGGACAACATCAAGGCCAAGGGATACCCCCATATCATGTTTTCTTTAAAACCCATCATTTCCCTCCTTCCAAAACGTTCTTGTTTTCTAACCGGCTCTCTCGATCTAGCTTCAATCCAAGCGGTAAATTCCCACAAGCAAACCCAAGCTGCAGGGAGGATCTCAACCGAGCAATTCGCGCGTCCAACTCCTGCAACTTGGAATCAATGATTTGTCGTTGTCCAATCAAGGTCTCAAGCAAAGTCACGCGCCCAGAATCGAAGGCCTGCTTTAAAACCATCAGGTTTCGATCAGCAGCCGGGAGCAGCTTCGTTTTCAGGACATCCCAGACTTGATTGGCCAGCTTTTTACTTGCCAGAGCTTCGGCGATTTCGCCTCGGACTCGATGAACGGCAAAGACCAGATCCTCTTTTCGCTTCTCTCGAATGGCACGGGCAACCTCAATCTGTGGCCCATTAAAACCCCGAAATAAAGGTAAGGAAAAGGTCAACCCGGTTCCGATCCAGATCCCGGGCCATTGTCGAGCAATTTCCAGCCTTACAGATTCTTCCGCTTGCTGATATCGGGCCATAAGACGCCAGAGGTCAGGGCGAAGTTCTAAGGCCTTTTGGATCAACTGAGACATCTCCCCCTTTTCCTCTACCCAAAGGTCTTTGGGGACATCCGCCAAAGGGATTCGGCTATCCGGGGAGATCCCCAGCAGAAGATTCAGATCCCGGCGCGCTCTTTCTTCCTCGCCTTTCTGCCGAACCAGCACAGCTTGAATCTTGGCTTGTTCCACAAGAGCAAGGCTCTCCTCCATGGAAGTCGCCGCTCCGATGGATTTGGCTTCTACAAAAAAGGAGGCAAGGCGCTTTGCGTTCTCCAGGGCTTCTTTTTGAAATTGAAGCGCCGCCTCCATTTGTTTGACTCGTAACCAGGCAATACTCACCTTTTCCGCCAGAAACCATTCAGC
The DNA here is from genome assembly GCA_026984035.1 of Planctomycetota bacterium. Lineage (GTDB taxonomy): Bacteria > Planctomycetota > UBA1135 > UBA1135 > HyVt-539. The sequence continues at coordinate 16,737 of JALSSW010000036.1, read as the reverse complement.
CTGAAGGAGGGTTTGGGCTGCTTCTTCCTGCTTCGCTTTGGCAAAGTCTTTTTGTGCCCCCAGTTCTCCGGGTCTTGGGAGCTGAAACGAAAGCCCTAAGCCGGAGAGAAACTGTTCTGCCTTTGCCTTCCCCCCCGTGTTTTCAACCGCGATGACATCCATCGCGTCCCAGCCGATTTCGAGATCCGAAAAAAGACCTGCTGCATCCACCCCAAGGCGAGCGACATGGAGTTGTGCCCGAAAAGCTTTTAGACCTGGGTTATTCCGCAGTGCAAAGAGAGCTGCATCCCTTACTCCAAGCGCTCTTTTCTTGGATCCTTTGCGAGCAAATAAAGCATCTGAAATCGAAACGCCCTCGAGGTCTGACAGGACCGATTTAAGCGCTATGGGTTTTGCCTCATAACTTGCACAACCCGAAAGAATCCAGGGAATGAAGCCCAACCCAAGGACAAGGGATGGGGAAAACCCACCCATACATTTTTTGAACATAATTCTTCCACCAAAACCAATACAACAGAAGTCCTACAGTTGAGGTTTAGGAACCCAAGCCGAAGAGGGCCCAAACCGAAGAACAGAGTCAGAACCTCACATAAGGTTCAAAGTCGTAGTGGAAGATCGCTTTCTTCTAAGGAAAGAAGCTTTTGGGAAAGAGATAGGGGTTTCCGACTCCATGCGAACCTTCTCCCTAAGGGTAAGAATGCGGCGGGAGAAGGGATTCGAAGGAAAGCTTCCGCTGGAAAAGGGGTGGCCGCTGAAACCTCAAGAAGAGGTTTCAGATCCTCATTCAAAAAGGAACTGAAATGGCCCCAATCGCTTCTGGAACTCAGGAAAGATGCACAGGGGTCAGCGGAGCATTGGGTTTCATGGCTACAAAGCCCCACGCAATCAGGACAGGAATGCTGCAAGACTCCCCCTACACACAAAGCGGGTAACAGCATTGCGCAAAGGATTAGGAGGAGAATGAGAGCCTTTTTGAAATCCATGAAGCCAGCCATCTAAGCCAAGAAGCCTTGGAGCTTCAAGAAAATTTGATTTGAGGGCGTTGAGCAAAAGCCTGACCTCCCAGCAGTACGGTGGTAATCCGACCAAGAATGCAATCCCGAGGAATCAAGTTTTTGAGTTGAGAACCTTCCAGATTCGAGCAAAGTGCGGATCTTCAAAGGATGAAACAACTTCCCTACGCCGGAGGATGGGGGCCTGTTGATTGGGCTGAAGAAGGGAAAGAACTGCAGCATCAAGCCCTTCGATATCTAGAGGGTCGGAAACAACTCGGCCTATGACAGGGTTTTCGAGATGGACGTGTGCCCCGTTGGCAAGAGTGGTAACAACAGGAAGACCACATGCCAAAGCTTCCAAGACGCTTAAGCTGTAATTGTCTTCAAGGGTGGGAAGAATCAAGAGATCAGAGGCTCTATAGAACAAACTGGGGTCCGGCGACCATCTTGGGATGCAATAGGGAGATTTGGTGAAACGGGGAGGTAAGTGATGTCCAAGGCATAGAAGATAGGCTTCCAGTTTTCGTTTCCGGAGACGGGAGAGAACAGTAAAGGCCTGCTTTAGGCCTTTGCGTTTGGGATCGTTCCCAACCCACAGGAGAAGAAGAGCCGGTTTGGGAGGAAGATGTAGAGAAGCCCTCAGGCTTTCTGCCTCACCGGGTTCAGGAATTCGGAACTGATGGGGATTCACGGGGAGACCCGTTACTTCGATCCTTCCCCTAAACAGAGGAAACCTCTTTTGGATTCTGTTTGCCACCAAAGGGGAACTGCAAAGAACGAGTCCTTCTCCCTTCTGAAAGAACTTGCGCTCTTCCCCAAGAAAGAACCGAGTCCGCGTCGATGCGAATCGAACAAGCCTGGAAGGTAGACGTTTCCATGCGGATTCAACCTTCCGACGGGCTTCTAAGGCGTCATAAAACAACCCACCAAGGGGAAGAAACACGTCCGTCCCCTCCCCCGGATGCCTCATGGAGAGAACAAGATGGCTTTCCCTCAAATGGAGTAATTGTTTAGAAGCTCCCTTGTAGAAATCAGGGCCTTTTCCAGGAATGGAGATACATTCCACTCCTGGGGGAACATTGACGGGAGAAGGGCCAGTAAGCAATAGCGCCTCTCCCTGCTTCTTAAGGAAACGTTTGAGCAGAAAACAGGCATAGGACTCCAAGCCCCCCCGATTTGGGTCAAACCGATCCAAGATGAGGGCAATCGTTTTCATTCGGTGGCCTTCGCTTCAAAGGCAAGGGAGGCCCAAGTCACACACTGCTCTCCACTCTCTGATCGAGAGGGGCCATATTGAAGGATTCTCCCCTTGAGAGCAGGCCCCCCAGCCATCCGCTCAGCTAACTTTCCAGCCAAGTAAATGGGAGTTGTCCCACAGACCCTTCGAAACTCTTCATCTCTCTTGAGGTTGGCCACAAAAGTTCCCCATTGCAAATCACAAGCAAGGCCCAAATCTCTAAGGTCTTCTTGCGCAAGTCGTTCCACCCAAGCTCGATCCACCGGTTTTCCATCCCCAAAGAAGGGACCTACATGGGATAAATCCGCTCCGGCGAGGACCAAGACTCTCTTCCCCATCGCCTCGATTTTGTCTCCAAGAAAGGCCAAGACTCTTTGAACTCCCAAGTCTTCCTCCGGATTCGAACACAGGGATCCGGTCAGAAAAAAAGCAAATTTAGGGCTAGATTTCGAACGAGAATTCCCAAAGAGATGGGCGAGGAAAACAGCTTGGAACTCCAATGAATGCTCTTCCTGGTGCAAGCATTCATCCATTGCCAGCTCTGGAAAATGCTCCAGAAGGCATGAAATCAATCCTTTCTCGCCGGGCAATGGCCCCAAAGGAGTTTCATAGTCTTTGGTAGAGGGCACCAACAAGGTCGAAGGGCCTCCATGTCCGGTCCCAAGGACCAACACAAGTTCAGGGGGAACCTCTTCTGCCGCCAAACGACGATACGCCGCAGCATAGCCCAGCCGTCCTCTTGCCAAATCAATGTGAGGGGCAACCAAGCCCAAAAGTTCCCCATGGAGTTGCGGCGCCTCCCCTTCTGAAAGAATACGATCCAACTCCCTCCTCAAAAGATTCGGTTCTTTGGGATACCCAGGTGTCCCCGCACAGGCCACCGGACGAACCGGGAGGGAGAGATAGTTATCTCTTTTTTGTTTTTTTACCAGCTCCGCCCGTTCTCCTTCCAAGCACAATCGCTCATCCAGCATCTCTACTACCTGCTCCACCAAGGACACCGGAACTGAACAGCCCATCTCCCGTCCCAAATCCAAGGCAATCTGATGGGTGTCCCGTTCCCCTGTGAGAGCCCCCAAAATGGGGAGGAGTTCGGCAGGAACGAACACAGGATCCTTGAAAAGACCCTTGCGATCGAGAAGTAAAAGCCCCTCCTTCTCTCCGTCCTTATAAGCCTTTACATCTAGGAGTCGTAACTTTGGCCCCCTCGGCGGAAGGGTGTCCCGGTTTTCTTGCTGGTCCTGGTTCATTTAAGGAGTTTCGCTCCCTTTGGAAGAGAACGGAACACGCTTGTAGGAAAAATTCTTTACAATCGTGTAAACAGGAATCCCTGATGACGGAAACAAAACAAGTCCCAATCGAAAAGTATTGCAAACCCTTCCTGGTCCACGTTACTCGGGACGGAGAGCGGACCACCCACAGGTTTCGGAAGAAAGAGATTTCCTTAGGGCGATCCCGCAAACGAGAAATCCCCCTGTCCGAAAAAGCCATCTCCAGGCATCACCTGAGCCTTCGGCGGTCGGAGGATCGTTTTTTTGCAAGAGATGAAGGGAGCCAGAACGGGACATCTCTTGCAGGAAAAAAACTAAGCCCGAAAGAATGGATCGAGATTCCCGAAGGGAGTGTGCTCAAAGTGGGTCCCTTTGAGATCCAGGTTGAAGCCGTTCCCTTAGCCCTCGATGACCCCTCCCTTGCAACAGAAGATACCAAGCACAACAATGGCCCCTTGGACACCGGCACTTTTGCCAGCCTGATCCAGGCTCTCAATGAAGAGCTCGACCCCGAACGCCTTTTAGAACTCATTGTAGAATCTGCAATACGTGCGACCGAAGCCGAGCGAGGATTCTTGGTTTTGCGCAAAGGGGACCACCTGGATGTCCGGGTTGCCAGAAATTTTGTCGGGGAGAGCGTGGAGGGTGGCAACGAAAAAATCAGTAAAACCATCGTTCTCGAAGTTCTGGGAAGCGGTGACGGAAGACTTACGGTAAATGCCCAATCCGATGAGCGCTTCAAAGATCTTCAAAGCGTCGAAGACCTCCGCCTTCGATCTGTCCTCTGCGTCCCGCTTCGGGTTCTTTCGGAGATTGTAGGTGTCCTTTATTTAGACAATCGTCTTCAACAGCACGCTTTCTCTGACGAAGACCGTCACCTTCTTCAAGTCCTCGCAGATATTAGCGGGGTCGCCATCCGAAACTCTCGTCTGGTTTCGGATCTGCGAAAAAAGAACGAAGAGCTTCTTCAGGCTCATGAAGAAGTTGCCGCCCTTAACGCCCGCCTCACCGGCCGAGTCAAAAAACAAACCGCAGAAATCGAGGAAATGCGCGAAGAGTTGGATGCTTCCCGCAAAATCCTTGGCCTCCGGCACAGCTATAAAATGATCATTGGTGAATCCCCAGCGATGCAAGACGTCTTTCGTCTTCTGGACCGTTACGTGGACTCCACCGACCCAGTCCTGATTTTAGGGGACTCCGGAACAGGAAAGGAACTCATCGCTCGTGCCCTTCATGACCAAGGACCCAGATCTGAAGGTCCCTTCATCTCCGAAAACTGCGCTGCTCTCCCCGAATCCCTCCTCGAGAGCGAACTTTTCGGCTATAGCCGAGGCGCGTTTACAGGAGCAACCAAGGATCATGACGGACTCTTTGTACAAGCCAAAGGAGGCACTCTCTTCCTGGATGAAGTCGGAGATATGTCCCCCGATCTTCAATCCAAACTCCTTCGTGTCCTTCAAGAAAAAGAAGTCCGCCCCCTTGGTTCCTCCAAAACAACACCGATTGACATCCGTCTTGTCACAGCGACTCATCGAGACCTTCGCCAAATGGTCCAAGAAAAAAGCTTCCGAGAGGATCTCTTCTACCGCCTCCACGTCCTCCCCATCCAACTTCCCTCGCTCCGCCAACGGACAGGGGATATCCCCCTCCTTGTTTCCCATCTTCTGAGGCGTTGTTCCCTGGAGGCCAAAATCCCCAATCCTCGGATCAATCCTCAAACCCTTGATATTCTCTCCGCATACCACTGGCCCGGTAACGTTCGCGAACTCGAAAACGAAATCCGCAGAGCGCTCCTCCTCTCAGAAGGAGAGATTCTCCCTGAACACCTGAGCGAACATATCCGAAACCCCGGCCTCAACGACTTAGGGAACTCCCCCCTTCCAGCGGAAAGAGGAACCACACTCCCCATCCTTGTTCAACGTCTCGAAGAAAGTGAGATCCGAAGGGCTCTCGTGAAGGCTGGCGGCAACAAATCCAAAGCAGCATCCTTTTTGGGAATCAGTAGATTCGCCCTCCAGAGAAAACTCGAAAAATACGAGATCTGACCATCCCTCAGAAGACTTTGCCAAGAATCGAGAGTGCCTCCCTTGCCTGCTTTTCTTCAAGAACTCGTAACCTTTAGGGAATTTACTTCAAAACCCAAACCTCAAACCCATTCCCTTCACTCTTTAGAATCAGGTTCTGTCCTAAGAAGTCGCGAAAACTTTTCGCATTGGGCTGATTCCAAAACGGAATGTTCACAAAGATTCTAGCATGGGCTTTCTTCATTAGAGACATGAGGGCTTGAGGGGTTTGCTCATCTCGAGGCAACACCCGCCCCCGTCGGCCTGCGTAAAAGAAGAGGTTCGGCATCTCAAAATTATTAGGGATGCGCTTCCCTTGAGGATCACGATCCCACTTAGGATCGATGGAAAGAACAACGATGCTTTCATTTGGATCCGCAACTTTCTGCACTGCAAGGCCGGCTTCCCTGAGAACGGAGTTTGGGTTTCCTGGATTTAGAAGGCTTGAAGTTCCCCAGAGGTTTTGGGAAAAAGCCAGGAAAAGAAGTAATGTCCCTCCCCATCGAAAAAGCGGTTTGGGATTCTCCCAAAGCAAGAAAACTCCCCAGGCAACCGCCCCGGCAGCAAAGGGTGTCCCCCAGAGATGGTAATGAGAACCTCTCCCATCAAAGCTTGAATATCGACCGACAAGAGCAAGATAGAGGATAAAGGAGGAGATCCCCGCAAGAAGCAGCCATCGTTGAGGATATCGTAAGGGGCGGAGGACACCAAAGAACCCCAGAACAAGTCCTCCGAACCCAAAAACCCACCTTGCTTCAATCTTGAGAAGCCTCCCCCAAAACTTGTAACTCGTCCACATGGCCAAACTGCCCCACTTGGAATCTCCCCCCGAAAGCACTCCAAAAGTATTTCCATACTTCGCATGTAATTGGGCAGCATGAAAAAGAAAGGCCCCGAGGGGAAGCAACACGATCATGCCAAAACCCAGGACTTCCCAACGAAAGAGACCTTTCACTCCCCAACGCTGCAACACAAGAATGGCAACAATCAACCCGAGTACAAGGCTTGTCGGTTTCACTAAAACCGCGAACAACAAAAAGAGCCCTGCCAAAAGAAATCGCCCTCTCCTCTCCTCATGAATCCCATCGACTGCATAGAGAAGTGCAAAAGAAAAGAAAAACATCGCCGTAGCTTCCGGCATGAAGGCCCGCCCCATTCGGACAAACAAAGGCATCGTCACCAGGAACAATGTCGCCAAGTTGGCAGCGCGTTTGGGGAGAATCCGGCAAAAAAAACGGGAGAAATTCAGGAGAGCCACCAACATAAAGGATGCTGAGAGGAGTCGACCAAAGAGGGGGTTTTCTCCAAAGATCCGGTAGATCCAATGCACAAGCCAGGGATAGAGAGCAAACTCACTCTCAACAATCCCCGGGCCCGGTGCTCCCCAAGCGATCCGGGGAAAAAAGATATTCGGGTGTTCCAAAAAGTTCCGGGCCATAGTGGCAGTTTCTGTCTGCCGCCAAGAATCGATATCGGTCAAAAAGGGATCCAGGCGGAAGGTCATCAGAAACACTCCCAGCAGGAGTACCCCCACTATCCCAAACCGAGAAAACCAACCGTCTTTATTCATGAGTTCACGATTTAGAGGCTGAAAAACCCCTTTTGATTAAGGATGCCTACTCTTTGATTCCTTAGTTATCTTGGCCCCTAAATGGAGCTTTTTTGGATCTCATGGAACAAAATTTCGGGCACAAGCAGGAAGAAGAGTTCGTGGGAAGAGGTTTTGGGATGAAGTCTCAACCTTTCCTTTCCCCAAGCTTACTTCCTTCCCCTTAGCGATGCTGGCTTCTTTCGGGGCTTTGGGGCTTTCTTACCGAGAGCAATCTCTACCAGGGCCTTCGCAAGCGCCCAATCAGGTTTCGATCCATCGGGATCATGCCCCGCACCTTCCCCTTGCATGGCATTTTTACTCCGGTCGATGCGCCCCTTGTCGTCGGTCAAGACTGAAGGATGAAAAGAGCAGAGCAAGATCCGACCCGGACCATGCCCACGGAACTTGGCAATAATAATGGAGGGGGATTTGTCCTCTCCATGCCTTGCAAGAATTCGAAAGGCTTTCGATGTTTTTTTGCCCTGAAGGGATAGAAATCGGGGACCGCCAAAAAGGAGAGGATGGATGGTCTTGGGGAGTTTGCGCCCTTTCCATTCTTGAGCTCGAGACTCCAACAGCACCGTCCCGTGCACTGCCCTAAGCTTCCCTTTTTTTAGAGGATTCCAAACAAGGGGCCCTTCGGCACGCGCATGAACCAATCTCCAAGGATAGGGGTGATCCTCCCCCAACCAACGAGTCACCGAAACTGCTGCAAAGGCTCCGGCACAAAACCCGAGATACGACCCTCCGCGCTTCAGAAAGCCTCGGATCTCATCATCGCCCCGTCCCTTCCCATCCCAACCGCCCAGTTTTTGGATATAATCCGGAGCCCAGCCACCAGGAACAATCAACAGATCAAAAGATCTCTTTCCCCCTTTTTGCAACTGCCCCTGATTAATCTCCTCAGCCGAAATATAGCGAAAGGGGAGTTGCATCGAGTCCAGAAGGGCAGGGAGCGTTTTCTTGGCCTCCAACTCCCAAACCCCCTTGTCCCAATAAATAGCAATCCTGGGCACCCGCTTGGATGGGGAGAGGGATCCAAGGTTCTGAGAACGCCCAACACAAGGGAGGAGGAAGCTCAATAAGGAGAAAAGGAGAAAGAATTTCATCAGCTCAAAGGAGGAGGAGCATCTTGTGAATCTACAACCAAGGTTTTAGCCGCAAGATCGTGAATGGTTTGCCCTTCCAGGTTGGTAAACCCAATCAAAAAATCAACCAGGAGTAATACCCCTGTCGTGGACAGGAGAAACCTGATCAGGTAACGGACAAAGGCTTTGTGAAATCCAATCGGCCTCCCTCCACAGTCAGTCACCTTCAAACCCAAAAGTCTTTTCCCAAGCGTGCCCTGCCAAGAAGAGCTTTGGAGCAAACAAAAATAAAGCCCATTAAACATGAATAAAAAAAGAACGACTCCTGCATAAGCGGCAAGGACACCAAGGAATATCGCAGGATTCTCATAAACCCCTTGGCCCAACTGATCCAGGTCCTCTTCAGTAACCCCCGAAAAAAGAGGAATGAATAATGCAAACAAGAGGAGGATTTGAACAAATCCCAAGAGGAAACTGTCCACAAGAAAAGCTGCTGCACGCCGAAACAGGAGGGAATTGCGGTTATTGGAGGGGGTGAAGCTCATTGCTTTAGTTTCAGGAAAACCGTTATGAAGAGCAATGCCTTTTCCTCAAAGGCCTTCCCCGAAAAAGCCTCTATTTGAATTCCCTCATTCTAAAAAGATTCTGAACGAAGAAATCTCGATTCACTCAGGGATGCCACCGGCTGGGGAATCTAGTCCCAAAAGCTCCTATGGGAAAGATTCCAGCAAGTCTCACCTCCCCCCCGAGAATCACATCATTTTTTTTGAGCGGACTCAATCTTTCCAGTTTTACTTTTTTGACTCTCTTTCGCCTTTAGGGACTCCCAGAGTTTATAACCCTTGGTCCAATCTTCAAAGACTTCGACAAAGCGCTTTGATTTCTGGTCAGGAAAAGCCCCAATCGCAATTTTGCGGATACGGATTTCTTCAATCTTCTTCGGACCCCATCCTTTTTCGGGGGGGAACTCCTTTATTAATGCCAAGAGGCGCTCCTCCTCCTGCCTCTTCTTTTTCGCTTCTTTCAAATTCTTTGAAAGTTTGTCCAATTTCTCCGAGGCCTTTTTGTTCTGAAGGAACTCTTTCTCCTTCTTTTTAAGGGAATCCAATCGCTTTTTTGCCAGTTCCCTTGCTTTTTTTCGTCTCTCAAGAATTCTCTCACGAATCGCTTTGATTTCAACGCCTGTAAGCTCTTTGAGGATCTTGTAAGTCCGAATCATGGTGTAAGGTAAAAAAATGTAACCATCCGTGTCATCGTAGTACCAAAGGCGAATCCCAGCCCCCTTGGTTCGAATATCCGCTGGCACAAACTCAAGCCCCTTGACCTTCTCCACAAAGCGACCCTCTTTGACAACGCCAATGAGGCTCTCCCCGTTACGCAGACGAACACGCACCTTTACATTGCGTTTCACTAAACGACCCTTCCGGCGATGCTCTAAGATCTTCCGCCGGATGATCTCTTGCTTCTGTTTCTCAGTAATTCCTTGTGCCCCCTGGGTCGCCTCTCCCTTTTTCGCTTTTTGGGCGGTCTTTGCTCCCTGTGCAACAGGAAGAAGAGAGACAAGCAAAGCGGTCACTAGGCTTGAAAGGATCATTCCCATGATTTGGCCTCCATCTCTCCCCTATCGGCCATCCCCCTGGCTGGCCTTTGCCTCCTTTTCAATCTGGATTCCTTCTCGAATCATCTGGAAGTGGATTTCCACAACATCTTCCTCCTTTTCGGCGTATCCCCCCGCCAGCACCGCCACAACGGGGACACCCTCTCTGAGGAAAGCGTTGAAGACTTTCTGATCCCTTTCCCGAAAGCCTTCCAGGCTCAAGTTCAGGCCCCCAAGCTTATCCTCCACATAGGGGTCTGCCCCGGCTACATAGAGGCAAAGTTCGGGTTTCTGGGCCACACATACATCTAGGGCCTGATCCAGGGCTTCCAAATAGATGTCATCTGCAGCTTCGTCTTCCAAGCCAATGTCCAAATCAGAACGTTGCTTCACTGGATAGTTGTTCTGCTGATGGATGGAGCAAGTAAAGGCCCAATTGTCATCCTCAAAAGCCCTTGCAGTCCCGTTTCCCTGGTGCACATCCAAATCCAAAACCACAGCCTTTCCAAGCCCCAGGCGTTCGTGGGCTGATCGCAGCCCCACTACGATGTCATTGATGGCACAGAAGCCTTCGCCTTTCCAAGGGAAGGCATGGTGGAATCCTCCCCCCAGATTGGCTGCAAACCCCTTGCGAGCCATCCCCGCCTCGATCGCAGCCACAGTTCCAGCAGCCATCGCATAAAAACCGTCCAAGACTTCCCGGGAACATGGAGCTTCGAACTCATACCAGCCCTGCTCCGGGAATGCCGTCATAGCCTCTAAACGATCCAAGTACTCCGCAGTATGCCCTAAGAGAAGAGTCTCCCGGTCCAAGGGATCAGGCCTCCCAATCTCTTCTTGGGGGACAGCCAATTCCTTGAGAAGCCGATCCTTTAGGAGTGCATATTTTCCAAGGGGAAAAACATGGCCTTCCCAGGAAAACCCATATGCCTCCGACCATTGCCATCGTTCAACCATTCTTTTACCCCCTGCCGATTTGGCCTTCGATCTATTACATTATGGCCATGCTTTGTTGTCCAAAGACTCTGCGCAAAAAGGCTCTCCTCCTTCTAACGCTTTCCCCTCTTCTCATGGGCGGCCTTGACGCACAGAGAAAGCCAAAGAAGGGTCCGGTCTACGTCTTGACGCCTATTGGACGAGTCCGGGTTTTGGGAAAAAAAGAGGTCAAGAACCTGTTAAAGGAAATACGCCCCTTTCTCAAGACCAAGCCCCCCAAGAGAAACAAAGCTACAAAAGGTAAAAAGTCCCCACCAAAAGATCATGGTTTTCTAAAACGCATGGAAATCATAGAGAAACTCGAGACACTCCAACATCCCTTGCTTGCGGGTGTTCTAGAAAAGGTCATCCTCCAAGATCCCACCGAAATCGTCCGGACCAAAGCATCTCACGCTCTCCTAGCCCAGCCTAAAAAAGAAGCCAAAGCTGTCGCGCTTAGGCTTTTGAAAAGCAAAAACCTCCGAGGCAAGGGCAGCATCCTGGCACCTCTCATCAGAATCCTCACACACTTCGGAGCGTCCAAGAAAGTTTGGAAGAACCTCCGAGAGTCTTTCTTGGATTTAGGCCCCCTCGCCCAGATTGCTTTTCTCGAATCGGTCGAGGCCCGTAAGGATTGGGAAAGTGTAGATCTCCTCCTGGACCACCTTGATCCTCCCGGTCCAGATCATGTGGATGCCCGAGAAAACCCGCCCGCAGAATATTGGGAGCGGCGATGGAAAGCCTGGAAAGCTTTCAAGCCAAGCCTGCTCAAAGCCCTCGAAGCGCTGTTTGGTCGAACCTTTCCCTCCAAAAAAGAAGCAAAAACTTGGATCAAGGAACAGGGAGGCCTGGCCAAGATCCGAAAAAAGCGATAAGAAACGCAACCTTCGCTACCCCACTCGACTATGGCAGCTTGATGGACCGCGGTCTCGAAACAAGGACACCCCTTTTTCCGATGGAAGGAAAACCCCTTCCTGCGGAGTTGGACTTCCTCCGGGACCCCGATCTCGAAGCGAGCATTGTAGGTTCAACGGCCCTTTGGGAAGCTTGTCGGCGGGAAGGGTTGATGCTGCCTCCTAGACCCAAGGACCTGGATATTGCTTGGAAACTTGGCACCGACGAAGGACGAAGGCTGCTTGAAGAGCGGGGGGTCCAGGTGACAGCCACTCCGGGAAACCTGGACCGGGGGACTCTTGGAGCCAACTTTGAGGGTTTCCGGGTGGAGTTTACGACCTACCGAGGGGGAGGAAGCCAAGTCGGGGAGAGGATTCGTGAGGATGCTGCCCTGCGGGACATGACGATTGGCGCCTTGTTTTGGACCCTTTGGAATGATGAGATCCTTGATCCTCTGGCTGGGCTCGAAGATTGGCGCCAAGGAGTGATCAAGGCCTGTGGGTCCCCCAGAGAGCGCATCCTCGAGCACCCTATCCGGGCCTTGCGCTATCTCCGAAAGGTCACCCTCCTCGGATTTCACCTCGACACAAAAACGAGGAAGGCAATTCGCAGCCTCGGTTCAGAAATCGCACTCGGCATTCACCCTGACGCCCTCTCCCAAGAGGTTCGAAGCGTCCTCGCCGAGGCAGACTCCCCCGGTGTCTTCTTTCAGATGTGCGCCGAAGAGCTCATTCTTGAGAAACTCCTCCCTGAAATTGCTCCTCTTTTCCATGGAATTCCTGCGGGGCGGGTTCGACATCATCCCGAAATCTCCCAGGCCCTTCACATGATCTTGGTTCTCAAATCCGCCGTTACCATTGCCAAAAAGCGTGGCCTGGACCCTGCTCAGCGCCACAAGCTCCTTATGGCAGCCCTGTGCCACGACCTTGGAAAGGGAGTCACACCCATCCCCGAGCTTCCCTCCCATCCCGCCCACGAAGCCACCGGAATCCCTCAAATCCAATCTCTCTTCCATCGCCTCCCCGGCATTGGAAGCAAGCATCTACAACGCTTGGTTCAAGCAACCACCCGCCGCCATCTGTTAATCGACAAATTAGCGACCATTCGAATTGGCTCCCTTGTCAAACTGTGGGAAAAGGACCTTGCCCCTTACCGAAAGGACCTCCCTCTCTTCGCAACTCTCGTCCGTTGTGATAAAGAAGGTCGAATGCGCCCCCAAGACCTTGGTCTCCCCATCCCCCCGGGACACCCACCCTCCGTAGATTGGGATGCTTTCGAAGAAAGGATGACAAGCGAACTGTTAGAGTTGGATAGAATCCTGAGTTCGGTCTCAGGCGAGGAGTCAGCCAGACTCCACCCAGACAACCCCAAGGCTCTCAAACAAGACCTGCACGAACGCCGTTGTCGCGCCTTAAAAAAAGCTAGATTCCTAAAAGGATGAAAAAAGCTGTTCTTTTCCTGGCGGCAAACCTCCTAGGGCTCCTCCTTTTGATCGCAGCACTCTGGTTGGAACGAGACCGCCTCCTCCTTCCCCAGTTTCGAGAACGGCTTCTGGCTTCCCTTCATCAGAAGACCGGGATGAGCCTAAAGCTGCACAGCCTGAGCCTCTGGAACAAGGGTGTCCCCTTATGGAATCCGCTGGCTTTGCTGCGGGAATCCTTTGTGGAACCAGGTTTACGAGCAGAAGGGAGCATCGAAGGCCTTCTCCCCGAAAGCTGCGAGTTTCGTGTTTCGGCCCATTTGAACCTCTTTTCGGGTCGATTGGAGATCGAGGAAGTCCTCCTTGATGGGGGTGCCTTTCGTCTGAGTGGCGAAGGAAGCGTAGACCTTGAGGGGAAACGCTTCTTGCGAGGGAGTCTCAACCTGGCTCAGTTGGATTTAGCGAATCTCCCACCCTCCTTCCGTCCCTTGCCTGACCTTAGAGGATTCGTCGAAGGGAAGATCGACCTGGGGGGAACCCTGGATACTCCCAAACCCTTCGGCACGCTGACCTTAACCAAGGGTGAGTGCAAGCTGGACAAGGTTCCCCGCATCCGCAACCTCGAGGGCACCCTTTCCCTGGAAGGTAAGCGCATTCGCCTCCTTGCCCTGAGTGGAAAAATGGGAGGAGGCAGACTGAAGGCCACGGGCCAGCTGACCCTACCCCCCTCGAACCAAAAAATGGGTGTCCCCTATCTTCATTTGCTGGGAGAGCAGGTGCTGTTGCACCGTTCGCCCAGGCTTAGGCTCCGAGGAGATGTGGATATTAGGGTGTCCCGGAAGCCAAGCGGCCAATTTCTTGTCCGAGGATCTCTGAACCTGGTCTCGAGCAAATATGCACATAGGCACAGCCTCCTTCCCGACCTTAAGGTATCGGGTTCGCCCCAAGCTGGGCAGGAGTTTCGTCCCTTTCGCATCCCGGAGCCCTTTGGGGAGCTGTTGGACCTCGATGTTACTGTGGGAACACGGGACCCTTTTTTGGTCCGCACCCATCTCCTGGACACCCGCCTTTTCCTCAACCTTCACCTTGGGGGAACCGCGTATCTCCCCCGCCTTACCGGTGAGATCCAAACCGGTGGCGGCAAAATCCGCCTCCCCGGAATGGGTTTCCGCCTCAAATCCGGATTGATTCGCTTCCCCCAGACCCATCCCGAACAGCCCCTTTTTCTTGTACAAGCAGAGGGTCGCCGTCACAGCGTGGATGTCCGTATCCTCGCCGAGGGTAGCTTTGATGATCCACGGCTCCATTTCGGTTCGACACCATCTCTTCCCACCCGCGATCTTGTTGTTCTGGCTCTCACGGGGGAGATCCCAAGCGAGATCAACAGGCTCAATAGCAGGGGCAAGCTCCTCCTCCTCGGGAACTACGCATTAAACGAATTCCTGGGGAGCCTTGCTAAAGATGATGTTGATTCAAAGCAAAGCATCTGGGACCGGATCAGCCTCGAAGTAGGAACCGAAGTAGGTCCTACGGGCCTTGAATCCATCGTTGGGGAATACGCCCTCAGTAAGCATTTTGCTCTCCAGGTGGAAAGGGACATCTTCGAGGATTACAACATGGGCATCGTTTGGCGCATCCGTTTCTAAGGTAACTGTTCGGCCCCGCCACCTTCCCCTTCCCCTTCCGCCCCGATTTCCCTAAGACCCCCGTGGAAAACCCCGTGGAAAACCCGTCCGCGGGTTTTATGGTCAAAAGCCCTCCGGGCTTTTGGGAATACCAAAAACCCAAGATCCCCAAGAGCTAAAGCCTATTCCAAAAACGCTAGAAGCGTTTCGACCAAAAAACCCCCGGAGGGGTTTTCCACGGCCTTTCTAAGAGCTACCTCGAGCTGGTGAAACCTGCGGGCTATGCTCAAGGCTATGCCATGGTCCCTTCCAATGCGTCGCATCCTCCTCCTAGTGTCCCTTGTGGCCCCTTTCTCCTGCCGAGGAGTGAATCCCGAGATCCAAAGCAAAAGCGGCGAAACGATCCGGACGGAGTTTGTCGGGAACCACTCGGTCTCCACGGACATTCTCCTGCGCGTCACCAAAGCTTTGCTCCAAGAATTTGCCAAGGACCCCTCCAGGGATACAGCCGTCTTCGATGCCGCCCTGGAAATCGAAGACTTCTATCACTCCGAAGGATTCCCCGATGTGGTGGTGAAGCACAGGATCCAAAAAGGCAAGCCAACAATCGTCCGCTTCGAAATCAAAGAAGGGCCGCAGGTCACAATCTCAAAAATCAACCTCAGGGGCAACCACAACCTCACTCGGGAACAGCTTTTGGCTATGCTCCCTGCCAAGAAGTCTGGCTCCTTTGGCACCGGGGACATCCTTTTTGTCCGGGACAATCTCGAGGCCTTCGCCGAAGTCATCCGCAGCCGCTATCAGGGCGATGGCTATATGGAAGTCAAAGTCAAGGGCCCGCTGATCCAAAGAGAAAAAGGGAAGGCCCGCGTCAGCTTCGAAATCCAAGAAGGCCCTCTCTATACCATTCGCAAAGTCCTTATCGCTCCCAAGCTTCGCAAAGCCCTGGGTAAACATCGCCCCGGCGCTCCCCTTGGCAAACCCCTCTCCGCAAAACTCACAAACGATTACATCAACAAGCTGGTCTCCATCCTCAGAAACAAAGGCTACCCCAGGCCTCGCATCCTTCCTCGCGTCCGGAAAGCCCCAGGAAAATATGAGACCGACATCCTGATCGACGGAGACCCGGGCATCCATGGCAAAATCGGTGACATCCAAATTGAGGGAAACAAAAGGACCAAGACAGCTTTCATCCAACGGACTCTCGGATTGGAAAAGGGCTCTCTCTTCCAAGGAAACCTAGAAGAACAGGGGCTCCGCGACCTTTATTTAACGGGCCTTTTCAAAAAAATCACTTTGGGTTATGAGGACATGGGAAAGGGGCTCCTTCGGATCCATCTCAAGGTCCAAGAGGGAGATTCTCGGGAGATCTCAGCTTTGGTCGGCTATGGATCCTACGAAGGGCCACGGGTCGGCCTGCAATACCAAGATCACAATGTTTTTGGCATTGGCATGGATTTCCTCATCTCGGGAAAAATCAGTTTCAGGAGCTATCGGATCTCCACGAAGTTGAGTGACCGAGATTTCCTCGCAAGCGGAGGCATCCTTGATTTCGGAGCGGACTTTTCCCGGCGAGAGGAGCCATCCTTTACCGACAAATCTTTGCGGTTCACGACAGCCTATAAACACAAGCTCATCGGTAAACTTGAAGGGCAAGTCGGCTATTCCTTTTCACGCCACTTCAACACCAATACTCCCATTATCGAGCCCATCCGGTTTCTCAATCAGTTCAACGAAGGGCGCATTTTCGGTGAGCTTTCCTTGGATGCACGCGACCATCCCTTGAGACCTTTCAATGGGCACCGAGAGCTACTGACTCTTGAACGGGCGGGGAACACCTTCGGTAGTGATGTAGATTTCACTCGACTTCGCATAAAAGGAACCTTTTACCAAGCGCTGACCGATCGATTTCGAATGATTGCAAACGCCGACATCGGCTTGCTTTGGCCTGACGATGGATCAGCAGCCATCCCCCTCCAGG
>JALSSW010000035.1 GCA_026984035.1 Planctomycetota bacterium | reverse complement strand
ACGAGAGGGTTTTGATATTCCTCGGCGGGGTTGCTTCCTTCGCTCATGGGAAGGATTCTACCCTCGCTGAGGAAAGGTTTCCCGCTTCATCGACAGAAGTACCGAACCCGGCGATACACAAGCCTGAAATAACCGGGGCTCAGAACGATACGGACCCATCTTCCACATCCATCCCTGCGATACGAATACCGGGGAGGAACCCACTCACGAACCTGTTTCAGCCGAAAATGCCCGGAACAATGATTTCGACAACTTGGCCGCCGAAGCCGATGCCTTCCATGCCTCCCCAGACGAACTCGGATCCCTACCCGGGGAATCCTGACCTGCACCCCTCCTCGAACCACGACCTGGGAAAGGGCCGGGGTCGGATTCAAACACGCTGCAAAAAAGATTGCCGGCAAAAAACATTTCATTTTTTTCTCCTTGGTTGAAGACAACAACCGAAATGCAGCAACCGTGCCGACTCGAGGGTAGAAACTCAGGCCCCTTTCGTCCCCTGAAGGGGACGAACAAAAAAAAGCCTTATCCCCAGAGGGTGTCTCCCAAGGCGCTGAGTGAGGCCAAGAAGACCCAGAGGATGAGTCGGAGGAGAGATTCCTTGTTCAAACGAAGGCGGTAGCGGAGGATTTCAGCACCGAAGAGTGCGCCAAATCCATCCGTCGCCCAATCAAAAAGGCTTGCGCTTCGATCTGGGAGATAGACCTGCACCCATTCTTCGACTCCACCGTACGCAAAGGCTAAAACCACGGCGAGGGGCAAACCTTTTCTTCCAAGGGCAAGCCCCAAAAGAAAGGCTTGGATGGCAAAGAGCGCCGCATGCCCTCCATTGATCCAAAAGGTCCAGAAGAGATCCTTGGGACCACCGAGGGAGGGCCCCCCCACAAGAAAATGGATCAAGACAGCCCAGGCGACTGCCAAGACCCCGTAGACCCAGGGGCCCTTGGAAGTCGACTTGGGTTGGCCCACTCCGTCTCCAAGAATGCGCTTCAAATCCCCTCGACCAAGAGGCTCAAATCCAAGGCTCGCACGGAATGGGTTAGGGCTCCCACCGAAATCCGATCCACGCCCGTTCCTGCAATTTGCGCCACATTTTCAAGACGGATTCCTCCACTTGCCTCCACAAGAACATCCCTTCCCAAACTTCGAGCCTGCTGACGAATTTCAATCACTGCGGCGGATAATTCTTGGATCGAAAAATTGTCGAGCAGAATGATATCGGCCCCACCCTTAAGGATGGCGAGGGCATCATCCAAGCTCCTTGCTTCGGCTGTCAGTGGGCCGCTGCCCCGGCTGCGGTCCAGAGCGAGGGCAACCGTTTTTTCAATCCCCATGGGATCCAGCCCATTCCCCGAGAGAGCAAAATGGTTCTCCTTGAGAAGAACACGGTCGAAAAGGCCAAAGCGATGGTTTTCTCCTCCTCCAACACGGACAGCATATTTCTCTAAATATCGGAGACCCGGTGTTGTTTTCCTTGTCTCAAGAATCGCTGCCCCCGTCCCTCTGACGGAGGCAACGAACTCCTGTGTATGGGTCGCAATGGCAGAGAGTCTCTGCAAGAAATTCAAGGCGGTTCGCTCTCCTGTCAACAAGGCTCGTGCTTTGGCCTGAATCCGAATCAAAACATCCCCGGCCTCAAAATGCCCCCCCTCAGGAATCTGGTCCTCGAAATGAACGTCCGGGTCCAAATGACGAAAGGTTGCACGGAGAAGATCGATGCCCGCCAAAATCCCGCTTTCTCGAGCAAGAATGCGACCACTTCCTTGGAGATCACTGGGAACGACCGCCTCAGTCGTCAGGTCTTCTCCTTGATCCAAGTCTTCCTCTAAGGCGCTCTGAACCGCCTTTTGCACAATCTCATGCGGAATTTTCATGGCGCAAATCTTACATTCCCTCCTTCCTACACGCTATTCCGCATTGTTTCCGGCTCATTTCGGGAAGGAAGCTGACCCGCCTTTTAGGGAGGAAAGATCCAGCCATTGCAAGAGGACCTTCCAATGCGCTCGGCCGATCCCACGAGGACGAAATCTCCCTTTTCCCCCACCTCCACGGGTATGGATCCATTGATTTCGCGCCCAAACTCGCAGCTCTTCGGCTTTTTGTGGACCCAGCCCGGGAAGAAGGCAAAGCTGCTGCACATCAAAGGGAGAGAGGACAATGCCTTCCAAAGAATCTCCGGGCTTCTCCCTAGCCCCAAAATCCGCGGCAGCCCAAGCGCTCACAAAGCGGAGCAACAGGAAAAAAAGGAAGAAAACTCCAAGGACCCGAAGGTGAAGGAAAAAGTCAGCCCTGGGGGCTGTGACCTTCTTATCTCTGAGCTTCCAACAACCTCCTTCCATAACTTGGCACTTTCCTCCATTGCGGGATCTCCTCAAGGATGTCTTCGAGTCTTCGCGCACATGCGCGCAGACCCCGTGCAGCAGGTGCACTCGGCGTCCTGATCACGATGGGAGTACGTGCGGCCAGGGCTGAACGAACGGCTGGATCCCCGGGCACGGCCCCCAGAAAAGAGACGTGGATTCCCAAGAACCGGCCGGAAATATCACGTATTTTTTCAAAAGCCCGCCACCCTTGCTGAGAATCATCGCATTGGTTCACCAGGAGAGAGACCCCTCGTCCCGGACGCCGTAAGGCTAAGCATTTGATCAGGGCATAAGCATCGGTCAGGCTTGTGATCTCGGGGGTTGTCACGATAAGAACAAGATCGCTGGCCAAAAGGAAGCTGAGGGTTTGGGGAGAAATCCCCGCCGCCGAGTCGACAAGAACGGCAGCGGCTCCCTCAAGGACAGAGTCGAGTCCCAGAGCAAAACGGCGAAAATCCGAAGGATTCAGATGGGCGAGTCGGCTCAGACCCGACCCTCCCGGGAGGACATCCACCCCATAGCGAGAATGCTGAAGGAGATCAGCAAGAGATCCCTTTTCCTCAAAAAAGTATTGGAGGTTTCGATCCGGTTTTAAACCCAAGGGAAGGTGGGCATTACCGAGACCCAGGTCTGCGTCCAGAATGCGCACTCGAGCTCGAGGCGAACCCAAGAGGACACCCAAGTTGACAGTAACCATGCTCTTGCCCGTCCCCCCTTTTCCGCTGGCGATCCCTACGACAGGTGGAACCAAACTGGAAGGCAAAGCCACATGCCTTTGAAATGGTTTGAAAATGCGGTCAAAGAATTTTGCCATCCTGGCTCAACTCCCGAAAAAAGCTCGTTCAAGAAATTCCTGGAGAAAACGCCTTGATGCGCACTCCCTCCTCAAACCGACCTCTGTCGGTAAGAAGGGTAAATCCAGGATTTTGAAAAGAGCCAGGCTCCTCAGCCTGCACTAGGAACCAAAAAATGCCGCCATTTCCTCATCCGAAAGACGGGTGCCTTCGGACCGTTCTGCATGTTTAGAACTACGGCAGGGATTTCCTCTTCCCCATGGGCTATCTTTTTCGGGTTCTGAGGAAGACAGCCTATCCTCTCGAGGTTGCGGTTCCGGCCTCCCTCCCAAGGCTTTGCCTTCATTTTGGGTCTGCTCAGGCTTTCTCGGAGAATTTCCGAGAGGGACACTTCCCCAAGTCGGATGGTTGCGGGCCATTAAGGAACGAAGGAAACAATCAAGTACTCTGCTTTGCTCTTCATCTGTCCCGAGAAGAAACTCATCAGGAATACCCGGGATTCGAATCCATACCTGCCCTTGATCTACCCCCAATTCAAGAACAAGCTCGTTTTCGATCAAAGCCCTTCGATCAAACCGATCCCCTTCAAAATCAAGGCTCCTTCCCACAAGCCCCTCTCCCACAACCTGAACCCGAGAAAGGAAGGTGTTGATTCTTTCGCGAAGGAGTTCCGCTTCCACTCCGGAAGGTGCTTCAAAAGGAGAAACTTCTTGGGAATGATGGGCCCAGGGAGCCACGCCCTCAGCATACCAATATTGCTGGCCCCGCACTCCAAGGGAACGAAGCCTGAAAAGGAGGAGGTCAAAGGAGGAGAGGCAGGATAAACGCTCGATGAGACTTGGGGAAAATTCATGGGCAATTAAAAAGAAACGCAGGTCTCGACACAGATCCAAAGAGATCAGCTCAGGGCAAATCCTCATCCAGGTCTGCCGAATCAGCTCTTTGTTCCGCTGAAACCATGCTTTTAAATCCAACAATTTCAGAGGACATAGATCTTGATCCTCTTCTCCCAAGGCAAGAACTGCAATGGGAGTTCGATTTGCATCCATCCCAAGAAAATCGACATCGAGCCCCTTCCCAAAGCAAAGATCGCTGGCCAGGAGTTTCCAGCCCGATTCCAAGTGAAAGACTTCGGAATCGAGGTTCCCCTGGTAAGGAGGCCTTTCCCTGGGATCATCTTCCCTGAGATCACCTTGGGACGCCTTTGCTTTGGGTCCCCGGGTTGTTGGGTCCGCATCCTTCTTCTTCGCCGAAGAAGAAACCTTCAGAGAAGGGCGAGCCTCAGCTAAGCCAGTTGCTTCCGGCTCGAGCCATAGATCCTGGAGGAGGGCCCTCGGATGAGGGGGAATGGGACCGCTGATCATATAATGAACACCCTTTTGCCCTCCCCTGGCCGGAAACCAGAGTCAGGTCCGTAGGTTTCGATCCCGCTGATCCGAGACCGATCCATCACTTAGACAGTCCTCATTTTCCTCCGGAGAGGAAGATTCCTACTTTTCCCAAGGTATGGGATACTCCCTTACCAAGGACATTTCAAGGCAAACTAGCGTTTTTTTTCAATTTTCTTGGGGCCAAGCCATCCAGAAACACCCATGCTAGATCCATTCTGGCCTTTCATGGGGAATCATGGAAAAGGAAGGCGCATCCCATCTCAGAGAGAAACCGGGCGAAGAAGGTGACAAAAGGCGATTGCAAGGGCGTCGGTTGCATCTTCGGCCAAGTTGTCCACCTTCATGGAGAGGCTCATGGAGAGGGCGTAGGCCAATTGAGCCTTGGTAGCCCTTCCATTACCCGAAACCCTTTTTTTGATGATGGCGGGAGGATATTGGATAACGGGGAGTCCTGACTCGGAAGCGATGAGAAGGATGACACCCCGAGATTCTCCAATCCGGAGGGCAGCCTGGACACTTTTCCCAAAGAAGGCCTCCTCGACCACCAGGACATCCGGCTTCCACCGTTGCACCAAAACTCGAAGCTCTCTGGCCAGGACGGCGAGTCGCTTGTGGATCGGAACGGCTGAACTCCCAAGGGAAAGGACACCGACCCCCCCGGGTACCGGCTTGGCCAAGCTCCTTCCCTCTGCAAATGCCGGGCGAACCATGTTACCGCAACGACCTGCAGGCCTCCGAACAGGATTCGGCTCCTCCTCATCCAGGAGACCGAAGCCAACCTTTCGTGTACCTGGGTCGATTCCGAGAACCCTCATTTGGCATAGACTACCTTAAGACTTCGGGAGAAGGAAAAGATGAAATCCTCCGCACCCGTTTTTCTCCTGACTTGCTCGACGGTCGGGAGCCCCCGGGATAATCTTGGAGCATGAAAGGACAGCCTCCAACGTTCGTCTCCCTGATTCTGGCTGCAGGAGAGGGAAGCAGACTCGGCACTTCGATCCCCAAAGCTTGGATGGAAGTCCAGGGGAAAGCCCTCCTTTCATGGAGCCTCGAGCGCTTAGAAAGAATCCCCGGGCATCTTGGAACCGTTGTGGCGATGGAAGATTCCTCCCTTCAAACAAGATGGCCCCCTTTGCAAAGGCAGGGACAGGCTCCTCGCATCGGGATCCTGGGTGGATCCAGTCGGCAAGAGTCCGCAAAAAAGGCCTTCACGGCCCTCAAAGAGTCTGCCCAACAATGGAAATCTCCCCAGGTAGTTTTGGTCCATGACGCAGCCCGCCCCTTTTTTCCCCTTGGCCCGACCAAGAGCTTGCTCATAAAAGCCAAGGAAATCGGTGGAGCCCTCCTCGCTTTCCCCGTTCGGGACACACTCAAGGCCTGCGGAAAAAATGGTCGTGTTTTATCAACCATTCCTCGAGAAAACCTCTATGCAGCAGCCACGCCCCAGGCCTTCGCGATCGAAACATTCACTGAAATGTTGGCAGCCGCGGAGGCCCAAGGAATCCAAGGAACTGACGAAGCCATGCTGGCCGAAGCCTTGGGTGTCCCTCTCGAGGTAATCCCCTGCCCCAGCACCAATCTCAAGATCACCTATCCCGAAGATCTAGCCCTTCTCCCCTGCCTCACCCCGCTTCTCCATCAAGAGGAACCCTCATGAATCCCAAAGAAACCTTCCTTACCGGCCTCCCAAGAATTGGATTAGGTTGGGATCTTCATCGGCTCGCAAAAGGACGTGAATGCATCTTAGGCGGGATCGAAATCCCCTGTCCGGTAGGTCCCATCGGACACTCGGATGCAGACGTCCTTCTCCATGCTCTTTGCGACGCCTTGTTGGGAGCCGCCGGCATGGACGACCTGGGAACCCTTTTCCCTGATACAGAAAGCCAATGGCAGGGAGTCCCCTCCACAAGATTTCTTGAAGAGACTCTGCGCCTCCTGAAGCAACAGGGGCTCCGCCCTCTCTCAGTGGACGCCGTCCTGCGCTGTGACCGCCCCAAGCTACAGCCCCATCGTAGGGCGATCCGCGAACACCTCTCTCAACTCTTATCCCTTCCCGTGAGCCGAATCAACCTCAAGGGAAAGACCTTGGAAGGCTCCCAAACCGGCCCCGAAACTCTTGAGGCCCAAGTCATTGTCCTCTTGGAGGAAAGGAGAGAATAAAAAGAGGTAAGGGTCAGACTCCTTGCAGGAGATTGAGTTTTCGATAGAGCCCCTCCCCTTTCCCCATAAGTTCCTCATGACTTCCCGACTCGACGATTCTTCCTTTTTCAAGGACAAGAATACGGTCCGAGGCACGAACCGTTGAAAGCCGATGCGCAATCACAACGCTCGTTCTCCCCTCCATCAAGATGTCCAAGGCTTCCTGGACCGCCTTTTCACTCTCCGTATCCAAAGCACTTGTAGCTTCATCCAGAAGGAGAAGCTCCGGGTCTCGTAAAATAGCTCGAGCAATGGTAACCCTTTGTTTTTGTCCACCCGAAAGGGTGTCCCCTCCCTCCCCCACAATGGTCTCGTATCCATCCGGAAACGTTTCAGCGAACTCATCAACACGGGCCATCCGTGCAGCTTTCCGCCATTCCGCTTCAGTTGCGGAATTCTTTCCCAGCAAGATATTCTCTCGGATGCTTCGGTTAAAAAGGAAGGGGCTCTGATCCACGATCGAAAGTCGATCCAACCATGAAGTTAACTGAATCTTTCGCAAAGGAATCCCGTCCACGAGGATTTCTCCATCTCCATCGGGATCATAGAAACGACCCAACAAATTGAGGATCGTAGATTTTCCGGCACCACTGGGTCCTACAAGGGCAATTTTTTGCCCCTTATGAATGGTGAAGGATAGATCCTGTAGAACCTGCTCCTTGTCATAGGCAAAGGAGACATTCTGAAATTCAATTCGATCCTTCAAAGAATGGAAGGTTGTAGCGTTTTCATCCTCGACGATTTCACTCTTCAGCTCCATCAACTCTTGGAGGCGATCGAAGGCTCCCTGAGATTCCTTGAGAAGGTTAAACGTTCGCGCAGTTCGCTTGATATGCGTATAGCTGGTCCCGATGGCAGCAAGACCGATCCCCATATTGGCAAGATCCAGAGCGGGCAAAAACTGAAGTCCATAGAGAAGACCCGCAAAACCCAACATATAGGTCGCATAAAGCAAGGCCTGGGACCCTGCCTTGGCCCGAACCATTTTCATCGTGCGCCGTAGAAAAGTCTGATTGATCTTTTCAAACTCTTCCAGTTTCCGCTCTTCGAGGCGGTAGGCCTTCACAGTGCGAAAACCCAAAAACATCTGCGCCATGGCGTCGGTGGCCTGCCCCATCGCTTGGAGGGATTTCCCCGATCCCTTCCTGACCTTTCGCCCGAAACGGGTCATGGGATAGCCCAAGACTGGAATCATGATCACCAGAAACCATCCCATCCAAAGGGAAACGGAGAAAGCAAGGATTGCATTAAAAAGGAGGAAAAGGGGTTCAAGGACGGCATTTTCAAAAACAAGGGTAAAGGAATGCCGAATCGTGTTCGTGTCGTTGGACACCCGGGAAATCATTTCCCCGGTCCGTTGCTGCCCGAAATATCTGGAAGACAATCGCAGGAGATGACCGCAAAGCTGATTCCTCAGGTCAACCACCAACATGGACGCCGCCAAGTTGGAGAAATACCGGTAAAAATAAATCGTCCCCCCTCCTAACACGGCCATAAAAGCTAAGAGGATCGCACTGCTCCCAAGATTTCCCCCTGACCCTTCCGCAAGAAGAGTATCCAAATGTAAAAAGGACATGAGATCCCTTTTCGCCACCATCAGGCTGTCGAACAGAGCATTGGGATGTCCGACAGCTGCAGAGGGCGGGATAAAGGCATCCACGACCTCTTTAATCAACAGGTAGGGAGCTTTCGTGAGTGCCGCTTGAAAAACTCCCAATGCGAGAACTCCCCCCACCATCCCCTTATGGCGGAGGATAAAACCTCCAAGCAACTTAAGGAGAGGAAGAAGAGAGTCCTTTTTCACGTCCCAGAAGGTCTTCGGTTCAGCTCAATATCTGAAAACAATCAATAGCTGAGGACAACCTTGGACGCAACCTCGTTGGCCCATTGCAAGAATCGATGGCTCAAATAATCCTGCTTGATGAGATCCCGCATATTTTTATCACTGAGGTCAACCTTGGTCACCGGTTGTTGCTTACCCGTAACCTTGACAATGTAATAACCATCACGTCCCTTGAGAGGACCCGCAACAGACCCAGAGGGAATGTGAAAAAAGATCTCCTCAGCGATGGCATAACCCGCGATGAAGTCGCTGTATTCGGTTTCCTGCAGCTCCTGTCGGAATTCGTTGAGAGACTTGTTTCCGAGTTCCCCCTGGTTCGTACGCGCTTCGGGCCAGAAAGAGTATTTTTCCTTCGCTTTTGCAAAATCCAAAGCTCCGGATTTGAGCTCATCCATACACTGGAAAGCTTTTGCCTTTGCAATGGCAAAGCCCCCCGGTCTCCACGTCCCTTTCGAATCATCGAAGGCCGGAATCCGAATCAAGCTCGCACTGACACGCCCGTCTCCTAGGAACATCGCCGCGGCTTTTCCGTGCTTGGCAAGATTCTCATCATTGATCTCCTTCGCGATCATATGCTCAAAGGATTTTTCCAATCTCCATCGCACCTTATAGGCTTCAAAAGAAGGATAGCCCTTAAAGGTCAAGGCCATAACCTTGACGTTGAAAGGAGATTTTGCATAAGGCTTCCGATAGGCCTCGAATTCCTTTTTAAAGGCCGCATCATCCAACCAAAAGCCCTTCTCCTTGAGGCGCTTTTTCAGGGCTGTGGAAAGAACGATTTCTGTAAGAGCCCGCGCTCGGTCCTCGGGTTTGATCGATGGAGCCACCGCCCGAAGAGCATCTTCGGTCTTCCACTCCCTCCCATTGACAGTCAGGCAGAGGTCCACGGGAAGGCCATCCGAAGCGTATTTAATATCAGACCATTCTTGGAGTTTCCCTAAAACCCATTGACGACAGATCTGGAGCAATAAAGGCGGCATCTTTTGACCTTTTTTCACAGCTTCTTCAAAGCGTTGAAAAAAGGCTTCCCCTTGCGCCCCACCTGAAGCAATGATGGCTTCCTTGGTAAGATCCGGCCAATTCTTAGGAATCCCGGGGAAGAAAATCTTGTCAAAAAGCATGGTGCTACGAGTCAAAGTTTTGAACTCAGCTTGGGAGATCCCAGCCTTAGCCAGTTCCCCGTAAAAATCTCTTCCAGGATTCTTCTTTTTAAAAGCCTCGATTTGCTCCTTGATGGTCTTGGAGACTTCATCCTCAAGAATCTTAAAGTCTTCCGCCTTTTTTTTGCCCTCCTTTATCTGTTGAGCAATTTGATCATCAACAAGCATTTCGATCAGCTTCTTCCGGATCATTCGCTGACCGGCAAGATAAACCGTCTGGCGGTCCACCTCTTTCTGATCCAACAACACCCCATCCACACGGATCGGCTTTTTCAAGTCTTTGAGGACGGCAATCGCCTTTTCAAGAGCAAGCCTTGTCCCTTGCTTCTCTGCGGGTCCTTTCTGCTTGGGAGAAGAAAGAGTCTGAAGCTTCCTGGAAACGGCCTGCCCCTGAGCTTTTGGCCTCGAGCCTTGGGCTTGGACTGCCCCCTGCCCGCAAACAGAAAAGGCAAGAAGACCGGCGGTGATTGAAAAGAATGGGGCCAAACCCCCCTTGTAGGAGCTGATTTTCATTGAAAGATGTCCATTGGTGGAAATTGAGGAAGACGATTGTCCTCCATGAGATCGTATCTTGCTATTTCTTTTTAGGTTTGCTTGAAGTTCCGCCCTTTTCTTTTGAGGAAGCCGCCTTCTTGGCGCTTTCAGCGGATTTGCCCGGAACCTTCCCTGCGGGAGCCTGTTTGTCTTTTCCCTTTGGGGATAATGCCTTTGGGTCAAAGAAACTCCCCGGATCCTTTTCAAGAGGGGACACATCCCATTCCTTCAGGGTAAAGATGACCCTACCTTTTAAAACCACGGCATAGTATTCCTGCTTCCCTTCCACCTTTTTTCCGATCCGAAAACCATGCTCTTTTCCATCCTTGGTTTTCATCAAGACTTCAATCCGAGGGGGATCCAATTGATAATCCTTCCATCTCTTCGGATCGTTGATCGCCACAAAATCCGCCGCATAGAGAGTCCTCGCTCTCCCAATCAATCCTGTGACTTCAAAAGGCTTGAGCTTCCCTGCATCTTTTGGTTTCCCCTTGGTGACCACAAAGCCCTTTCCCTGCTTCCTCTCAAAGCTGATCTCCCCTTTGATATTTTTCAGCGTGATTGCGTTAATCTCCGCCTCAGGGATATCCATCACGCTCTTGTCCATCCAGGCCTGAGCATCCAGATCCAAGCTGAGCGGTTCCTCGTAAAGCAAGATCGCCTTTTGGTCTGCCTTGCGGACATAAACTCCCTGGGTGGCTTGTGCCCCAAGATCCTTGCCACCCGCTTCCCGCCCCACAAGGAGGTCAGCAAGAACGGATTGACCGCTTCCATCCAAACAAATGATCCTCTGTGCAGATTTCTTGTCCAAGCCATAGGCCTTGAGTTGTTCCTCATTGGCTTTTTCGAGGATGAGGGTGGTGGGAGAGATTTGGATTTTTTTTAACGGATCAAAAATCCGGCTCATGAGCTCGGTTTCCTTGGCCGGAAGACCTTGGAATCTGCCCGAGCCGATCAGCCATTTCCCCTCGCTTTTCTGGAATTGAAGGGATTCCATAGGCACCTTTCCATCCGGTCCTGGTGTGGCTTGGGGTGTTGGGCGTGAAATTTGGATCACTCCCACATTGTCTGGAGTAAAGCCTTCGAAGAGTCGAGGAACTTGATCCAAATTGAGATAGACCTTTTTGTCCCCAAAGTACTTCATCAAAACAGGGACAAGGAGGACGGCAAAGACAACAGCTAAGATTCCGTTGGTTTTCATGACTCTATTTTGATCCTTCCATCAAAATCGGGATCCTGAACCTGGGAGAGGAAACGTCGTTTTTCCGTATTCCTCACCATCCAAATGACAAATCCCAAAAGCAGGAGGCCTAAGACCGGACCAAGAACATTCAAAAGACGTAGCCTCTTCTTTTTTCTGGCAACGAGGCTTTTGTATTCTTCAAAATTCATTTTCCCCGAAACGTCATCCACGAATTTCAATTTTCGATCGACACTTCGGAGATTTCTCAACTCAACCAAGTCTAAATCCAGTGCCATCCAATCCAAAAGGTTGGAAAAGAGCACGGCCCCCGTCTGGCTTTGAGGCTGCCTGACAGGACCGATCCCCATAATAAAGTCATCCCGGATCATGCTTGCATCCCCAAGAACAACAATCCTCCCCTCCTTTTTCGCTTGGTCTAACTTGATGATCTTGTCTTCCTTCTCCTTTTGCTTTCCGGAAGCATCCTTGCCAGGAGGAGGAGGACCGACGGGTGAAGCCTTCTTACTCTCGGTCTTTTTGGGAGATGTGTTTTTCTGAGACAGCTTTTTCTGCAAAAGGCCCCCGCCCTTTTCCTTTGGTGTTTTCGAACCGGGGCGTTCGGGGATTTCTTTGCCCTTAAAAAAGGAAGTGAACTTCCCCTTAAGGGAGACCACCAAGGGGAGTTGCCTCAAAGGCTCACTCAGGGCTCTCGCCTCTCTTTCTTTGAGAAGATTCGGTTGAGAGGGGGATAGAACGGGACCGGGAGTTTCGGTCATTGCCCTCGGTGAAGTCCGAACTAAGACCTTTCCTTCGATCCCCTTTGGCAAAGGGGTTTTGATCCCCACTGGAGTTGCCCAGAAGAAATCCAGTTTGGCCAAACCTTTGAGAACGGGATGATCCACATCCATGCCTTTTTCAACGGTCTTGGCCAAGGACTTGGGATCGTCCCCTTTTGCCACAAGCTGGGGGGCAAGTTTTTTCCAATCGTAGGGATAGACATTAAACCAGAAAGGATAGGGATGCACCTTGATCGCCCCCTGTCCCCACCGATCCCGGACCACTTCAAAATACCGTTCCCAAAACCTGGGAATCATTTCAACAGCGAGCTTATCGGAAATCTCAACACCATAACTGCCGAGTTGATCCTTCCAAAAGACCTTGGAACCTTTCGCATCGGGAACAAAATCGATCTTCCGAAACATCCCCATCCGGGTCATGTCGTAGTCTGCAGCATCTTCGAAGACGATGAGATTCCCACCTCGCATCACATGTTGATCGATACAAAACTTTTCCCAATCACTGAGATCCTTGGGTTCAATCACAACAAGAACATCCAAGTCCTCGGGAAGAAGTTGCCCCTGGGAAACATCCATCCGACTGACTTCGTAGCGTTCTCCAAGAGCCCTCTCAACCATATCCCAGGAAGGGGTTTGGTTTTTCTGTCTCATAAAAGGATTGGGATTGGCTTTGGGGCGCACGAAGAAAGCAACCTTGGGTTTCTTCCCTAAAACCAACTCTTGGATCTTGGGAGTCAGCTGACTCTCAAGCGCATTAGGACTCACAACAAAGGGGATCACATACTGTTTGTCCCCCCCATAGCGAAGGCGCAGCCCCTGATAGAGCTGCTGGACCGATAAGCTGTCCGACCCCAAGGTTTGAACTTGTCGCCCTTGAATCCCCAAACGGGAAGCCTTTTCGCGGGTCCTCTCGTCCTTGAGAGGATCCAAATAGACCACTTCTATTTTCCCCTTGGAACTCTTCCGATACTCATCGAGAAAGTTCTCAATCTTGTTCCGAGTTTCCACGAAGTAGCCAGGGATTTTTTTGCTGAAATACGCCTCGATCACGAGAGGCTCTTTCAGCTTTGCCAAAACCCTTTTGGTCGAGCCTGACAAGCTGTAGAGGTGCTCTTGGGTCAAATCCTTCCGAATCGCAAAATCCTTTGTGAGATACAGGATTTCGCCAAAAATCCCCACCAGAAATACTGCGGAAAGAATAAAGGAGAGCCACCCCCCTTCTGTCCTGCTGCTCGGCAAAGAGCCTGAATCAGCGGAAACGGAGGAAGGCTTTGGCTGAGAATCTTTCTTGGAGTTCATGATAGGTTCCTCTTCCATCTGATCATCCATTTCTTTTCTTGAACTCGAGAACAAGGGCGTTCAGATAGAGGAACAGCCCACAGAACACGATGTAGAAAATAAGATCCCGAAGATCCAGAACCCCTCGAGCAATGGACCGAAAATGCTCCACTGGACTCAAAAGCTTAAAGGCTTCGGCAAGGCTGGGGCTCATGGCAGCACCCACTTGAGGAAGCAGGACGAGAACAAGCAAAGCCGCCACAGAGAGAAGCAAGGCGATGATTTGATCGCGGGTCAAACTGGAAATAAACAGCCCCAGTGAGAGGTATGATGCCGCAAGAAGGATTCCACCCAGATAGCCTCCGATCACGGGTCCCCAATCCAATTTTCCATAGGTCGCCAAGGTAATGGGATAAGGAAGTGTAAAGGCCAGGAGGACAATCACAAAAAACAGGCCGCCTAAGAATTTTCCCAGAATCAGATCCCGAGTTCTGACAGGAAAGGTCAATAGAAGTTCAAACGTGCCAAGTTTTTTTTCTTCGGCCCAAAGTCTCATAGAAAGAGCGGGAACGAGGACGAGAAAGAAGAGAGGAAGAAGACTAAAGAACCCTCCCATCCGGGCCTCCGCCCCAGCTCCAAAATCAAAGAAAACACGGGAGAAATAGAGCCAACCACCGATCCCTAAAAACAATCCGCCAACCACATAGGCAATCGGGGAGAGGAAATAGGAACGAAATTCTCGCCGAAGAATCACCGTTGTTTTAGACATGGTCTCCTCCTGTGCTGGCTTCCTTAACGACCAAAGGCTCCTCCACCGGATCGAGAGTTAGCTTGCGAAACACCTGCTCTAATGAAGCAGGGCGCCGATGCATCTCCAAAAGCTTCCAGCCATTCCTGCTTACGAGATCAAAAATCGCTTCACGCACGTGTTCATCCGAATCTGGAGATGTCCCCACATGAAACAAGAAGTCTTCAGGGCCCTCTTCCCCAAGGAATCTGACCTCCACACCTGTCTCTGCGGGAAAGAGTTCTTTCAACTGTGTTTCAATTTTGTTTTTCGGTCCCTTGATCTCAACCGTCAGGGGACCAGCAGGGAGAGTGGAGGTCAGGCTGCGGGACGTTCCATCTGCAACGAGCTTCCCCCTGGCCACAATCAGGATCCGATCGCATGTCGCTTCGACCTCTTGGAGATAATGGGTTGAAAGCAGAACGGTACGATCCGCCCCAAGACTTCGGATCAACTCTCGGATTTCCACAATCTGATTGGGATCCAATCCGGAAGTGGGTTCATCCAGAACAAGAATCTCAGGATCATGAATCATGGCCTGAGCCAAACCCACTCTCTGCCGATAACCTTTGGAAAGTTCTCGGATCTCCTTTCGATAGACACGGGCAAGTCCGCAAACCTCGACAACTCTCTGGATCCCCCGAAGCATCTCTTTTCCTCGAAGCCCGCGGACCCCTCCGACAAAGCGTAAATAGTCATCCACCCGCATGTCCATATAAAGGGGATTGGTCTCCGGGAGATAACCGACCTTCTTCCGAACCGTGAGAGGATCCCTTTGCACATCGATGCCGTCCACACGGACTTGACCCGAACTCGGGTAGAGGTAGCCGGTGAGAATCTTCATGGTCGTCGATTTTCCGGCTCCATTGGGCCCTAAGAACCCAAGCACCTGCCCTGAAGGAACTTCAAACGAAATGCCCCTCAAGGCGACGAAGGAACCATAATACTTAACGAGGTTTTCTACCTGAATCATTCCTTGCTCCGAAATGTTCTCACAATCCGAGGTTGGGGAGCCCCTTCCCCTTGGGTAAAGGCTGGAAGGGAAACCCAAGAAGGGGGCAAAAAGAGTAAGGCCCTCCCCCCCAACTGTCAAAGGAGAAGGGGGATGGCCCTTTTACTCACACCGAATGATTTCGAAGAGAGCTTGGCAGCCTACATTGGAAATGGAGGAGCCCAGTTATTGCCCGGAGGACTAGGTCGTCACGCGAAAAGACCCCAAAAACTCCGCATTACTTGAAGTCGCAGATAATTTATCCAGGAGCAGGGGCATGGCGTCCAAGCTGTGCATCTTTGAGAGGACCCTCCGCAGGGTATACACCCTGTCTAAAATGGCCTCAGGAAGAAGGAGTTCTTCTCGTCTCGTTCCCGAAAGCTCGATGTCGATGGCAGGAAAAATCCTTCGTTCAGCAAGGGGGCGGGATAGGACCAGCTCCATATTTCCTGTTCCCTTGAACTCCTCAAAAATCACCTGGTCCATTCGAGATCCAGTATCCACCAGAGCGGTCCCAAGAATGGTCAAGGATCCCCCCTCCTCAACATTCCGGGCGGATCCAAAAAACTTTTTGGGTTTTTCCAAGGACTTGGCGCCGAGCCCACCGGAGAGGATTCCTCCTCCTCCTCGGTTTTCAGCATTGTAGGCCCTTCCTAATCGGGTAATCGAGTCAAGAACAAGGACCACATTTTTCCCGCATTCAACCAGGCGGTGCGCACGCTCAAGAGTGATTTCACTCAGGTGGACATGGTTTCGAGGGCCCTCATCCAGAGTGGAAACGAGGACCTCCCCGTGCTCCTTAATGGAGCGCCTCCAACCAGTGGCTTCTTCGGGCCGTTCGTCGATCAAAAGAACAATGAGATGAGTATCCGGATCCCGTTCCACAATGGCGTTGGAAATCTTTTGAAGGAGAATGGTTTTCCCGCTTCGTGGAGGGGCAACAATCAAACCCCTCTGCCCGTAGCCAATCGGGGCCAGGAGGTCGATAACCCGCAAACTCAAATCATCGTCATCCGGCCCCAAGACAATTTGAGGTTCTGGGTCGATCACGGTGAGCTTAGGAAAAGGCGTCAATTTGGCCCGATCTTCAGGATCCATGCCATCGACTTTTTCTACTTCAGCAAGAAAGGGTTTTTGGTTGGGTTTTCGAGGTTGGGCAACCTGGCCTTCAATGAAAGAACCTGATTTCAGGCCATGTTTTTTGACAAGGACCCCAGGAACGTAAATATCTCCTTCCCCCGCCAAATAGCTGTTTTCATAGGACCGCAGGAAGCCGGTTCCGTCACCTTGGACCTCGAGGACACCACCGCCGGGTTCAGTGGGACCCACCACTTCGGGCATGCGATCAGGATTGGGTTTTCTCCTTCTCTTTTTCCGGTACCCACGGTTTCCGCCTCCTCCTCGGTTTCCGCCACCTCCGCGGCTTCCGCCACCTCCACGGTTATTCCCACCGCTCCGGTTTCCACCCCCGCTTCGGCTTCCTCCGCCTCCACGTTGGTTCTGGGAATTGGATGAATTGCTCTTTCTGGTGCTCGTATCAGTCAAACCTAGCCTTCCTTACCTCCCGAAGTTTCTCCGGGTCTTGGCTCTCAGAAGTTATCATTCGTCTCCGGCTCCACCGCCCATGGGGATAACCGGCCCTTGCATACCATCCAAAAGGGCGCTTCCGCCGCCTCTACCCTGAAAGGACTTCTTCTGCAGCAAACAACCACTGCAAATCAGAGGACTCCCAAACGAGAATCTCTCGTTCAGAATCAAACCTGCTGCCTCCCTCCCTTTCCCAAGGTCTCCAAGCCTTCGAAGAAAATCATCCGAAAACCCAGAGAGAATCATCGCTCCTCCCTCCTCCTTCAAACCCGCAATCCTAAAGGAAGGAAAGCGCAAATGGGTTGGAAGACAGGAAAGATAGAACAATCCTTGGTTCTAAAAAGACCAGGCAGGTTCGCCCTTCAGTTCAACCCGTTCCTCATCGAAAATGATCAATAAAGGAACGGGTCTGACTCAGAGGTTCCTCCCGGAGGAGGAGGCGGAAACCCGCTAGCATCTCACAAAAAACACTGCCGAAGCAGTATTCGGAAATCACAGGAAACGATTCAAAACGTCTCGATCCGTGCGAAACCCCCTTTGGATGCCTCTTCTTGTTAGCACACAATTCTCATCGTTGCCAGCCAAAGGGAGAAAAAAACAGAAAATGGAGGAGAATGATCCATTCTCCTCTCTATCTTCCCATGATCTCATCGGAAATCCCTTGGGAATTCCCAAGTCCTTCCCGATAAAAGGGGGGAAGAGGCAAACCTATTGCTTGGAACCCCGTTTCCTGGCTATGGTCCATCTTCCCCTATTGGGAAGGCTCGAAACGATCGAGCCTTTGGGGCATCCCCAAGGAATCGTCAAGATCCCTTGGCCCCGAACCTGAAAAGCCTGGATGAGTCCATAAGAGAACGAGTGAAGGAAAAAACGATGCAACAAAATCCCCTGTGGAAGAAAAATGTCCCTCAATCCAAGTTCGGAGCCCCTGAAAGCGAAGGTCTCGAGGAAATTCGCCTTTCAGCAGTAAGCCGGATGGACGAGGAAGAGGAACAGGAGGAAGAAAAGAAGGGGCAAGACACCCCCATCCTCATCGAGAAAAAACTCCTTGACTCTCGCACCCTCATCATCAGCGGCCCGGTCACTGACAAACTCTGCACTTCGGTGATTTCACGCCTGTTGGTCCTTGAGGAGATGGATCCGAAGGGGGAGATCACGGCCTTCATCAATTCTCCGGGAGGCTCCGCCGATTCAGGCTTTGCGATGTACGATATGCTCAAATTTATCAGCTGCCCGGTCAGGACCATTGTCAATGGGATTTGTGCCTCTGCAGCGGTCCTCGTGTTCCTTGCAGGGAATGAAGGATCCAGGCTTACCTTTCCCCATAGCCGCTTTCTCATCCATCAGCCATCTACAGGAGGAAGGGGAACTGCTTCTGACCTCCACATCACGGCTCAACAGGTTTTGAAATTAAGAGACAGCTACAACCAGATTATTTCTGACGCCACAGGACGATCCATGGAGGATCTCGTAGAGGATGCCGCCAGAGACTTTTGGTTGAGCGCACCCGAAGCCATCGAATACAAACTGGCCGACCGTATCATCAAGGGACGAGCCGAACTCCAGGAGACGTGAACACAAATCCTTATCTTCCATTCAGGATCATGGGTCCAGATGATTCCTGAGATCATTTCAAGGGTATGTAAAGCCCCAAAAGAACTTCGTGGGCATTTTCAAAGGGAGCCTTCCGGTTTCCGAATGTTCTTTTCAAGTTGGGATGGGGTTTTCTATCATGCGGTTTAAGGGGCGATTTTTGGCACTCCCAATTGTTCTGTTGCCCTATTGGGGACCCCGGGAGTTCGCAGCTTTTTCAACCATTCTTGCTCTTTCTCCAACCCAAACCTCAAAAATTTTTGGACGTGTCTCAGGGCCTAATGGGGTCTCTATCGGTCCCACAAAGATCGTCATGATCCCCTGGACTCCTCGTGAATGGGAAAACCCCATTCCCGACAACAAACCGGAAGTAAAGGAATTCTTCAGCAATGAAAGGGGACGTTTTACTCTCCCCGCGCCCCCAGGATGTCTTCTAAGGGTCCGGGCCGAAAACCCCAAACTAGGTCTGGTTAGTTCTGTCCATCTCAGGGTAATACCGGGGAAGCCTCTTGCATTAAGCCTCTTCCCAGCTTCCAAGCTCATCCTCCCCCCGTCAGGACAGGACAACTCCTGGATTCTTCTCGGTCAAAACCCGGAGACACAACGCCCTTATCTCTTTGCTTGGGGGACCCAAAAAAAAAGCAAAGAATCCAAGGAGATCCTCCTTCCTCCCGGCAAGTTTCGACTCAGAATCCTCCGACAGGACTCTTGCAGCGCAACCCTCTCTTTCTCCTTATCCCCCAAGGAAAAAAAATGGCTGCGTCCTCATTGGGAGAAACCCGCTACCCTCATCCAAGAAAAGGTAGATTCGAGAAGTAAAAAGACCCTCCTGCTCCCTCCTCTTTTTGCACCACCTGGAGGAGGGGTTCTCCCTCTCTCCAAAAGGGTTTTGAAGATTCCCAGCCTTCAAGGCTTGATCCTTAAGTCTTGGGTCCGGATGCAACCGGGTTCTTTCCGGGCCCTGGACCTAGGTCCCTTCCAACCCGGAGAGCGGAGCCTACTAGAGATTCCGGCTGAGAAAGGTCGAGAAGTCCTAATCCAGCTCCCCTCCGCTTCTGGAGAAAAGACCCAAAACTTTCAATTGACAATCCTGTGGTGGGACTTGGGAAGACGGGTCCAGAGACATT